>QZKE01000040.1 GCA_003598015.1 Actinomycetota bacterium
TCATCGACGCCGGGGTTCTGCACCAGCACCCAGGTGTCGAAGGAACCGCCGGTATAGCCCTCGGCCAGGTACCAGGAGAAGGTCTGGAACTCGTAGACCACTGCGTCGCTCTCATCGTCGTACCAGGTGACGTTGTACACCTCGGTGCCGGTGGCGGTGAAGGCGCCTCCCAGGGAGACCTCGAAGTTGCCCGAGGCGTTGCTCGTGGTCTCGTACACGACCGGGTTGCCGTAGGGGTTCATGGTCACCCTTATGGGACGGCTGGCGGGGGCCGTCCCGTGCACCACGTTCGCGCCAGGATCGCAGACGGCGCTGACGTCCCGCACGATGATGTTGCGCGCTCCGCCCATGTTGGCTGAAACCGTCGTTCCGGGGACGATGGCGAAGTCGGAGAACCATGCCTCGAAGAAGCCGTCGTTCAGGGTGGTAACGTTGCGGCTCGCCGTGCCCGCGTTCACCGTCAGCGCGGTGCCGGGGATGTAGTAGCCCATGACGTCGTTATACTGCGGGTACACCACCAGGCTGGTCCCCGAGCCAGTAGCCGCGTTCATCACGCGGTGGCCGTTGGGATTGGTGGAAAAGACGTACGCCGCGTCGCCCGGCCGCAGGTCGATGCCGAAGGAACCCAGGAGATAGGCTCCTCCCGGGCCAACGCCTCCCTGCTGGCTCGCGGCTCCCGGAGGTACGTCCGCGTAGTATGTGGAGGGAGCTATGATGTAGGCGGCCACGTTGTTGCCCGTTACTGAAGCCCCGCCCACGAGGTTGTTCACGAAGTCGATGTTACCGGTTAGCGTGCAGTCGACGGCGACCATGGGGCCTCCCGCGAGGTCGGTCACCTCGACGGTGTCACCCGACTGGATATCGCCCGCCGACATATCGGCCTTGAACCATCCGTCGGCTCCCGCCGTCACCGTCTTTGTCTCTTTCACGATGACGCCGCTCTTCAGTTCAACCTTTACGTTGGCTCCGCCGTTGCTCACGTACCCCTCGACGGTGTCGTAGGGGATGGTAATACGCAGTCCCGCCTGCACGCCTTCGATCAACGCCGCGGCACCGCAGTCGCCTTCAGCCGCGCCATCCGGCCAGGCTATCTCGCGCTCCCCCAGGCGCTGATGCGCTTCTTCGGGGGAGGAGGGGAGGCGTCCCAGGGGATCCTTCCGCAGGGCGGACCCCGCTTTCGCGACGGCCTCGGCCTCGCCCGAGGCCGAAGTGGTGATGACGGGCACCGCGATCAGGAAGGCCAGGATAAGGACCGAGCAGCAGATATGTATTCCGAAGGTTCTCTTCCAGGTAGTCATGTTACTCACCTCTGACTCTTCCCGCCGTCACAGGCCTATTATGTTGGTCAGGTGCCAGATACTGTAGTCTTTGTGCAGGGTCATCTGTGTGTTCTCTATCCGGCCACCTATACCTACGACGCGCCCGGTGAGGATGGTTTCGGTATCGGTAGGTCTGCTTACGCTGTCCACTATCATATAGTCGAGTCTGCCCTGCGCCACCTTGGTGAGGAATTCCTGCAGTTCGCCGATCTCGCGCGCCAGGTCGGCCTCGAATTCGGCCGGCACCACGTAGTCCGTGCCGCCTCCGAGGCTGCCGGCGAGCTGGCGTACGGCGGCGATGCGCCATAACCCACCCTCGTTCTTGAGTACCATGGTCCCATCCGACTTGGCCCCGTCGGTGGTGGTTAGGGTGAAGTACATATAGGAGGTATTGGGATCTCCGGCCGGCTGGTAATCGGTGGCGATGGCGTCCAGACGCTTGACCCTGCCCTCGGCCAGGGCGATGAAGAAATTCTGATGGCGCTGGGTCTCGGTCACGTAACGCTGGTCCGGATCGGTATACGCCGTATCCTCACCCGAAGGCAGTTCGGCCACCTCGGTTTCCGCGGCTACCGCCGCATCCTCATCCAGGGCGCCCCCACCCGGTGCCTCCCCTTCCTCGGCTGCTTCCACTCCCGCCTGAGAAGACGCTTCCACGGCGGGGGAACCCGGTTCGTCCCCCTGCACGAGGTCAACGATCTTCCAGGTGGCGAGGGCCAAGGTGCTGGAGGCTAATACTGCGATCAACGCGATGATGATTACCCTTCGCACATCTCTCACCTCTCCTCATCTCCAGTGGCAGACGCGTTTGAGCGTAGACGATCAAAGCCCGTTTTAGAAGCCTGATATGCCCTTATCATTGCTCGTCGCTGGTTATTTTGTCCCCGGGAAGGAAATCCTTCCCATCACATGAGATTGAAGCCTGCCGATAGGCGCAAGCACAGATATTATAATACCCATATCTCCTGTATGCAAACATCTAGCACGCTAAATATACAAGATAGCAGCGGATGTACGGCAACTTCCCGGCTGCCGCAGTCACCCGTATACGGGACACCTTACATCATCGCCGTGAGCAAGGCAAGCAGCAGCAGGCGCGGGATGTCGCTTTGCGGGAAAGGTCATGTCGATTGCGGTAAAATAAACTCAGGCATAGGGGCTCAGGCATAGGGGTCGGCCCTGGACTTATGCCTGAGATAACCAGAGGAGCAGGAGGAAAGGAAATAGGGTATCACTCAGATCACCATGAATAATGCTGGGTTGCAGCTCAGGCATAAGTCCAGGGCCGACCCCTATGCCTGAGATAACCAGAGGAGCAGGAGGAAAGGAAATAGGGTATCACTCAGGTCACCATGAATAATGCTGGGTTGCAGCTCAGGCATAAGTCCAGGGCCGACCCCTATGCCTGACAGTCTACAGGACGAGACACATGAAAAAAGGTCTTCCGCAATCATATTCTACGGCCAAGCGGCCCGGCGCGCGGTGTGCGGGGTTCGGCTCCATTAGGCGTGCCCGCCGCAGGGCGGTGCGGCGCCTGGGCTCCATCACCTGCTCTCTCCTGGTGCTCGCGCTTTTCGCGGCCATGTCGTCATTGCCCGCGGGGGACGTGGCGGCGTTTGCCGCGCCACGCGCCCAACGCGAGGAAGAGCCGGCCCCGGCCGTTCCCACCACCCTGCGAGACGTCGGCGGCGCGGGGCCGGACGACGCATGGACGGCTGGCGACGGGGGTTTCGTTTTCCATACCACCGACGGCGGGGCTACCTGGCTCCCCCAGGATACGGGGACGCAGGAGGACCTCCTGGCCGTCTCGGTAGTGGACGGGAGGACGGCCTGGACGGCGGGCCGCCGCGGCACCGTGCTCAAGACGGGCGACGGCGGAGACACCTGGCAGGCACTCGACCCCGGCCTCGGCAGGGACATCCTGGACATCGACGCCGTAGATGCCGATACCGCCTGGGCGGTGGCCGACGGGCCGGTCATCCTGCGCACGGGCGACGGCGGTCTTACCTGGGACCACCAGGACCCGGGCAACCTCAGCCCGCTCACGAGCATCGGGGCATCGGGCCCTCGGACCGCCTGGGCCGCGGGGGAGAACGGCACCATCCTCCACAGCGAGGACGGCGGGGAGTCCTGGAGCCTCCAGACCTCCAATACCGCCGACCACCTCGTCGCCATCCGCGTACTCGATGCCGGCGACGTCTGGGCGGCGGGGGAACTCGGCACCATCGTGAAGACCACGGACGCGGGTGTGACCTGGACCACGGGTGACGCCTGCGTCGAAGCCCTGCTGGCGACCCTGTACGCGGTAGATGCCCAGACGGCATGGGTGGCGGGAAGCGGCGGCTTCATCCGCAAGACCTCGGACACCGGCGCCACCTGGAGCACGCAGGATGCGGGCACCTCCAACAGCCTCCTCTCCCTCTACGCCGCGGACGGGGAGAATGCTTGGGCGGTGGGGGAGAACGGCGCCGTGCTGCGCACCTACGACGGCGGCATCTCCTGGGTTCCCCAGTACATCAGCGACGGCCGTACCCTGAACGACGTATGCGCCATTGACGCGAACGCCGCCTGGGTGGCGGGGGAGGCTGGGGCCGCGCTGCGCACCACCGACGGCGGCTTCACCTGGGTCCCGACCTATCCCGGCACCACGGAGGAAATCTTCGGCACGGCCGCCTGCGATCCCGACAACGCCTGGCTGGTGGGCGGGGATGGCCTCGTCCTGCGCACCTGGGACGGCGGCAGGAGTTGGGAGGAGCAGCCCTCGCGCACCTCCTATGACCTTCACGACGTCTCCTGCGTCGATACCGGTATGGCGTGGGCGGTGGGGCGCAGGGGCACCATTATTCACACCTTCGACGAGGGGTATACCTGGTACCGCCAGGATCGCGAGCAGGGGGAGGACCTCCTGGGCGTGTACGCCGCCGACGCCCTCAACGCCTGGGCCGTGGGCCGCGGCGGCGTCATCCTCAAGACCAGCGACGCGGGTGAGACCTGGGAGCCCCAGGAGTCGGGCACATCCCGGGATCTCATGGCCGTGGCCGGCACGGATGCGGACACCGCATGGGCAGTGGGAGCGGAGGGCACCGTGCTGCGCACCACCGACGGCGGGCGTACCTGGTTCCCCCTGGACTCCGGCAGCGCCACCGACCTCTCCGGCGTATCCGCCCCGGGCCCGGGCTCCGGCACCGCCTGGGTATCGGGCAAGGAAGGGTTCGTGGCACAGACCCGGGACGCCGGCCTCACCTGGGATATAAAGAGCGCCGGCACCACCACGTCCTTGAGAGGGATATCCGCCCCCGACGCGGAGACCGCGTTGGCGGTTGGCGGTCGCGGCGCCATCATCAACTTCCGGGCCTCGCCTCGCCTGGATGCCGTCTCGCCATCCACGGCGCAGGCCAGGAGCACCATCACCCTTATCGGCCTGGCCTTCGGCGAGGGAACCCCCGATTCCTACGTCTCCTTCGGCGCCGTCAGGGCCTCCGAGTACGCCTCCTGGAACGACCGCTGTATCAAGGTGTCCATGCCCGCGGGCGCTTCCCTGCGGGAGGAGATCACCGTGACCACCCCGCGGGGGACATCGGCGGGCTTCCTGCTCATCATCCTCCCCAAGGTGGAGGGGGCAAGCCCTCGCTACTGCCGCGCCGGCAAGCCCCTGACCATATCCGGGGCGTCCTTCGGCTCGAGCCGTGGGGATTCATACGTGACCATGGGCGGTGTGAAGATCAGCGAGTTCGAATACTGGACCAACAATCTCATCAGGCTCAACGTGCCGGGGAACGCCCCCGAGAACGCCGAGGTGAAGGTGGTAACCGCCTCGGGCACCTCCAACCCCGTGAGCGTGACGGTCTCCAGGACGCCGCCGCCCCTGCCCGAGCTCATCAAGCCCCGGCTCGACTTCCTCGCTCCCGCCACCGCGGTGACCGGGGAAGAGGTCTCCGTCTACGGCAGCGGTTTCGGGCCCAGCCGGGGCTCTTCCTACGTCACTTTCGCCTCGGTTAAAGTGGTAGAATATTCCAGCTGGGGAAACGGCCTCATCGTGGTGAAGGTGCCTCCCGGGATAGACGGCCAGGTAGACGTCGCCGTGACCACCCCGGCGGGCGTCTCCAACAAGCTGTCTTTCACCGCCATCATGCCCCCCACCATCCTGGGCATAACCCCGGCGTCGGGGCCCGCGGGCACCCAGGTGGAGATCGCGGGCGCCGCCTTCGGGTCCCGGGAGGGCCCCACGAGCTATGTCTCCTTCAACGAAATCAAGCCCGTGACCTACGACTACTGGTCGCAGGAGCGCATCGTGGCCAAAGTGCCTCCGCAGATTTCGGGGAGGGTAACCGTTACCGTGACCACCCCGGTGGGTATCTCCAATGCCGTCGTCTACATCGTGAGGAATCCGGACCTGCGGGGAGTGAGCGCCGCGGGAGGGAATGCCTGGGCGGTGGGCGAACTCGGGACCATCCGGAGGAGCGGTGACGGGGGGAGCACCTGGACCGTCCAGGATTCGGGCAGCACGCTGTGGCTGTACGGGGTATCCGCCGCTGGCGCATCCACGGCATGGGCGGTGGGCGAGGGGGGCGTCATCCTCAAGACCGCGGACGGCGGCGCCACCTGGGCAAGGCACGCCGCCGGCGGAGTCGCGACCCTCTACGGCGTGGACGCGGCAGGTGCGGGGACGGCATGGGCGGTGGGCGAGGGGGGCACCATCCTCAAGACCGGGGACGCGGGAGCGACCTGGACGCCGCAGGTCTCGGGCACGGGCGCGGCCCTCTATGCTGTCTCGGCCGTGGATCCCTCGACCGCCTGGGCCGTGGGAGCCGGCGGCGTCATCCTTATGACCACGGACGGCGCCACCTGGACCCCCCAGAACTCGCGCGTAGCGGCGAACCTCTACGGCGTTTCCGCGCTGGACCCTTACACGTGCTGGGCGGTGGGCGAGGGCGGGAGTATCCTCAAGACCGAGAACGGCGGCCTTACCTGGACGCACCAGGGAGCCGCCGCCATCGTCGCGGCGGCCGGCGCCGGCGCCACCGTAGCGAGCGGTGAGGGAGAAAGCTGCGGGGCCATAAGTGGTGATAGCGGGGGAGCGGCCGACCCCGACAACGCCGCGACCACATCGGAAGCCGCCCCGGCCATGCCCATTACTACCGCCACCCTGCGCGCCGTGTGCGCCGTGAGCTCGCTCACCGCCTGGGCGGTGGGGGAGGGGGGCGTGGCCGTGAAGACGAACGACGGCGGCCTCACCTGGATCCCCTGCGGCGGCGCGTCCTCATCCCTCTACGGACTGGCGGCCGTGGGCACCTCCGCCCTGGCCGCCGGCAGCAACGGCACCACCAGGCTGCTCCCCTAGATCAAGCGTTGTATTCGTCGCGCAGGACGCGCTTGAGTATCTTTCCCGTCGGCGTGCGGGGCAGGGCCTCGCAGAAGACCACGCTCCTGGGGATCTTGAACTTGCCTATGTTGCCCTTGCAGTACTCGATGATCTCCAGCTCGGTGAGCTCTTCACCCTCCTTTACCACGACCACCGCGCGCACCGCCTCCCCCCACTGCTCGTCGGGGCAGCCGATGACCCCCACGTCCGCCACCTTGGGGTGGGAGAGGATGAAGTCCTCGATCTCGGCGGGATAGATGTTCTCGCCGCCTGAGATGATCATGTCCTTCTTGCGGTCCATGATGTAGAGGTAGCCGTCCTCGTCCATCTTGGCGATGTCCCCGGTGTACAGCCAGCCGTCCCTGATGGTCCTGGCGGTCTCCTCGGGTTTGCCCCAGTAGCCCTTCATAACGTTCTGGGACCTCATGATGACCTCGCCCAGCTCCTCGGGTTCCACGTCGTTGCCGTCCTCGTCCACCAGACGGATGTCGATATAGAACATGGGCAGGCCGCAGGAACCGGCCTTGGACAGGGCGTGCTCGCCGTCGATGACCGCGGCGGGGCCGGTGCACTCCGTGAGGCCGTAGAGCTGCCTTACCTCGATGCCCGCCTCGGCGTACTCGTTGAGCAGGGTAACTGGCACCGGTGCCGCGTAGACCAGGATGACCTCCACCGAGCTCCAGTCATACTTCTCGAAGTCCGGTACCATCTGCAGTATCTGCAGCAGTTGCGGCACCGAACCGAAGGCGGTCACCTTCTCCTCGCCCAGCAGCTCCAGGAAGCGCACGGGGTCCAGGGTGCGGCAGAGCACGCTGCGCAGGCCGAACTGGGAGTTCAGGATGACCCCCGGCAGGGCTCCGATATGGAAGAGGGGCAGGACGATGAGGAAGGTGTCCCCGGGCATCCCCAAGGTGGCGATCAGGGTGTCGGAGGTCACGAAGAAGCCGTTGTGGGTGAGCTCGGCGCCCTTGGGCCTGCCGGTGGTGCCGGAGGTATATAGGATGGCCAGCGTGTCGTCACCGCCGCCTGCGATCTCGGGCTCGTCGGCCGGCTCGCCCGTGGTGACCGCGGCGTAGGACACCGCCCACTCCGGGGGGTCGTCCATGATGGCGATAAAGCGCTCCGCCGGGACGTCGCCCCTGAAGGAGTCGACCACCTCGGCGAACTCCCGGCTGAAGATGAGAACCTTGGCGCCGCTGTCCTCCATGATATACTGCAGCTCCGGCCCGGCCAGGCGGTAGTTGAGGGTGACCATGATCGCCCCCATCTTGGCTACGGCGTTGAAGAGGTCGTAGTATTCCGGCTCGTTGAAGGCGAGGATGGCCACGCGGTCGCCCTTCTCTACCCCCAGCTTGCGCAGGGCGTGCACGAGCCTGTTGCAGCGCTCGTTCATCTGGGAGAAGGTCAGGCGCAGGCCCTCGCAGACCAGCCCCTCCTGGTGCGGGAACAGCTCCGCTCGCTTGCTCAGGAATGTACCGACATTGAAATCCATGGCCCCCATCCTTTCATGTCGTTTACGTGCCGAGACAGCCTTAGAAAGACAGCATACAATAAGGACGCGAGAAAGAAAAAGGGCATGATTCTCCTCCTTGTCGTGCGCATCCGCGACTTGTACATGGGGTAAAACAGCGCGGATCGGACCCGGACATGGCTAGACCCTCACCGTGGCAAGGGAAACGAGGGGGACCAGTCCTGAAACACGGGATAAAGACTTGCCATGCTAAGGAGATCAAATGGAATGGACCCCCGGACATGGAAAGACCTAGCGAGAGCAGGCCAGCCTGGGCACGATATTGAATACGCCATCGCGAGGACGTTGCGCTCGTGAAGATAACCTCTTAGCATGATATGGAATATTCGGCGAGTCCGGCAGCCACGGGAGCGTCCTATGGGAACGGCAGAAAGAGCGCTGCGAGCGTACAGGGACTTCAAAATCCGGCGTCTCACCAGGTCCATATCCGGGATAGAGGGCGATGGTATCGGTACATTCCTCGCGCGGTCCGTCACCGCGGCGAAACCCCGCTTTTTTTTCTCTGGGGATGACTTATGGGGATCCTCCTTTGGGGCGCTGGTGCAGGGAGATGGATATGTGGCGGCCGCCGAAACGATAATGCGCCATCAGTTCGATCTCCTGGGCTCCGGGCTTACGGACGTCAGCGTAGGTATGGGGGATATCCGGGGGGAACGAAGCAGTATCGGGGATTTCCCGGGTACGCCGGGCGGCAAGGATATCCCGGGGGCACGGGGAAGAGCGGGGAACCATGAAGCACGCTATGGTTACCGCAGAATAGACTGGCACGGGGACTTCCATAGCGGTATGCGCTGGGAACGCGATGTTCCGTACACGCATGTCCAGATCGTCAAAGGGAACGGCTCCGATATCAATGTGCCCTGGGAGCTTTCGCGTTGCCAGCACCTGCCGGTCCTGGGCATGGCGTACCGCATGACGGGCGAGGAACGCTACCCGTTGGAATTCATGCACCAGGTAATCGACTGGATAGGAGCCAATCCACCCCTCCGCGGCGTGAACTGGGCCTGTCCCATGCATGTAGCCATCAGGGCGGTGAACTGGATATGGGCTTATTATCTCTGCGCCGCTTCACCGAACCTGGACGCAGCATTCCTGGTCGCGTTCTTCCGCAGCCTCTACGTCCACGGTGTATTCCTGAGAGCGAACCTGGAGCGGCCTCCCCGGCTCACCCCGCTTGTCCGCCCCTTCCTGGAGAACAGGTTGGGCGATGGTACGACCAACGACGTGCTGCGCGGTTTGAGCACGAACCATTATCTGGGAGACCTGGTGGGATTGCTCTATCTCGGCACCTTTCTCTCCGCCTGCAGGGAGGGCCGGAAGTGGCGAGCCTTCGCCACCCGGGAGCTTGTAAACGAGATGAAGGTGCAGGTATATCCCGATGGGGTGGACTACGAGGGATCGCTCAACTACCACCGGCTGGTATGTGAGTTCTTCCTCTCCGCGACCCTCCTCTGCCTGCATAGTGGGATATCATTTCCCGCCTGGTACATGGAGCGGCTGGAGAAGATGGTCGAGTTCGCCATGTACTACACCAGGCCCGACGGTATCGCCCCGCAGATCGGGGACAACGACGACGGCAGGCTCCATATCCTGGAGGGCTATGGAGAGAGGGACACCCACGACCACCGTCACCTGCTCGCGGTGGGAGCCGGGCTGTTCGCGCGCCCCGACCTCGCGGGTGCGGCCGGGGGCTTTCACGTAGAGACTCTGCTCCTCATGGGGGCGCCGGGAGAATGGAGCGAGAGCGGGGAGTCCTCCCCGCCTGCGGGTGCGCCGGCGGTATTCCGCGAGGAATCCCCCACGCTCCTGCCGCGCACGGCCGTAGAAAAAGAGGCGGGGTGCAGCGAAACTGAAAGCTACGGAGGCCGCCTCTCATCGCGGAGCTTCCCCCGCGGGGGCTACTACATCATGCGCCGCAGCGACCTGTACATGATCGTGGACTGCGTCCCGGACGATCCCCGGGCACCCTCCGGCCACAAGCACAACAGCCGGCTCAGCTTCGAGCTCTACGCCGGCGACAAGGTTTTCATCGTCGATCCGGGAGCCTACGTCTATACCGCGGACGCGGAGATGAGGAACGCGTTCCGGAGCACGAGGTACCACAACACCGTGGTGGTGGACGGCAGGGAACAGAACGAGTTCCCCGCGTACCCTCTCTTCAACATGGGACGCGACGCTCGCGTGGTGGTCAACCTCTGGGAGGCTGGAGAGGATCGCGATATCCTCGACGCCGAACATCATGGATACGCGAGGCTCGAGAAGCCGGTGATCCACCGCAGGCAGATCCTCTTTCTCAAGCGCAAGGGCTGTTGGGTAGTGAAGGACATCCTGGAGGGGGAGGGCGCACATCGTTGCGATCTCTATTACCACTTCGCCCCCATGCGGGTCGAACCGGCAGGCGGCTCCCCGCTCGCCGTAAGGACGCGCACGCGGGGGACGGATCTCGCCATCATCCCCCTGCGGCCGGAGGGATGGGCGCTGCAGATCGAGGAGGGATGGGTGTCCTCCCGCTACGGGGTGAGGGAGAGGGCGCCGGTAGTGAGGTATCGCATGGAGGGCGAGGCCCCCACCACCTTCCGCAGCGTCCTCCATCCTTTCAGGGGAGAGATCGATATTGCTGAAGTCGCCGGAGAAGCCGCCAATCTCGCGGAGTGCCTGGAATAATGTGTATGTATGCGGAATGGTTTGAATGGTGAGCGCCATGTCCCTGGCCCTGGTGGTGGGCGCCCGTCCCAACTTCGTCAAGATCGCCCCCATTGCGCGTGAGCTGGAGCGCGGGGGTATCGATTATACCCTGATCCACACGGGGCAGCATTACGATCACGGCCTGAGCCGGTCGTTTTTCGAGGATCTAGGCTTGGCGGAACCCGACCGCAACCTGGGAGTGGGCTCCGGTACCAGGGATTACCAGATCACCAGCGCCGTACGGGGGCTCGAAGGCGTGTTCTCGGAGAAGAGGCCGGAGTTGGTCGTCGTGGTAGGGGACGTTAACAGCACCCTGGCGGGGGCCATGTGCGCTTCGGGGATGGGCATTCCGGCGGCACACGTCGAGGCGGGGATGAGGAGTTTCGACCTGTCCATGCCCGAGGAGATAAACCGTATACGGACCGATGCCCTGTGCGGGCTGCTCTTCACCTCCTGCGATGACGCCGGAGAGAACCTCGCCCGGGAGGGCGTCGGGGAAGAGAGGATCTTCTTCGTGGGCAACGTGATGATAGATACCCTGGTCGCCATGATGCCGGAGATAGAGAGATGCGCGGTCCTGGACGCACTAGGCCTCGAGCCCGGGGGATACGCCTACGTCACGCTGCACCGCCCCGGCAACGTCGACGACGCGGAGAAGCTGAAAGAGATAGCCGCGGCGCTCGATTTTATAGGCGGCACGGGGCTCGATGTCGTCTTCCCGGTGCATCCGCGCACCAGGAAGCGCTTGGAGGAGTCCGCGCTATCGCAACGGTTCGCCGCGGTCACCAACCTCAGGCAACTCGAGCCCCTGGGATACATCCAGTCCATGGCCGCCACGCGATCCGCGCGCTTCGTGCTCACCGATTCGGGCGGGCTGCAGGAGGAGACGACCTGGCTCGGGGTCCCTTGCCTCACGCTCAGGCCCAATACCGAGCGGCCGGTGACCGTAAGGGTCGGCACCAACGTGCTGCTCGACGCGGGTCCGTCGATGATACCCGCGGCGGTGACGAGGGTCCTGGAAGGCGGCGGGCCGCGGGGACGCATACCCGAGCTGTGGGATGGCAGGACGGCGGCGAGGATCGTCCAAACGATAAAGGATTATCTCGCTGGACGAGGCTGAAAAGCGTAGCGGCATGATTCAGCCCCAAAGGATAACATGCGGTGCTGAGCGCATGCTTCTGTAAGGTCTTGCCCGTTACCCTGATGGCGTCAGCGGGATGCGCTCCCGGCAGGCAGATCGTAAAGGGGCGAGTGCCTGGCATCGGGGCCCGTATCGTCCATATGGCTACCGAGCGACATCCGCCAAGCCGGGTTTTTCCATTTCATGTGGATGATGGCGGGGCCAGCTCGAGGTAGAGGTCTTCGATCAACGCGGCATGCGTTTCCCAGCTGAACAGATCGCGGGCGACGCGGCGGCATCTGTCCCTGGTCTCGGTATTCGCCAACTCGAGGAGATCCTCGCAGACCCGATCCCAATCCACGCGCTCCAGATCGTTGTCGATGACCAGGCCCACGCCGTGGTCCCTCACCACATCCGAGACGTCTCCTATGCCTTGCGTGCACAGGACGGGCACGCCGCACGCCAGGTACTCGGCGAATTTCACCGGGCTGGCGACCTTGTTTATGATATCCCGGGCACGGATGAGCAGCCCGGCATCCGCGGCGGCCAGGTACCTGGGGACGTCCGCATGGGCGAGCTTCCTGACCTCGAGGTCGGCGGCGTCCAGACCTGCACATGTAAGGAAATCCCGCACGGAAGCAACTTCGTCCGTGGTGAGAACCAGGAACAGGCTGCCGGGAATCCTTGCCCTGATTTCCTTGAAGACCGGGGCCATCTTATGCGGCTGCTGCCAGTGCGGGAAGAACGAGCCGGAGAACGCCACGACGAACCTGCCGTCCAGCGCCATCTCACGGCGCGCCTCGGATCTCTCGCTGCCGTCCCATTGCATGAACCGGGGATCGACACTGCAGGGCACTACCATGGCCTTCGAATCGTATGAGCCGCCGAAGTGAGTCTTCATCGCCTCGGATACGACGATGAGGCGGCTCGCGCCTCTGATGCAGATCCTCTCGAACAGCTTAACGACCTTGTACGCCAAGCCGCGCCCCGTTCCCCGCGGGAACAATTCCTCCAAGACGCCGTGGATATCGTAGATCAGGGGGACGCGGAGCAGCCTGGAGGCAGGGATGCTTGAAAACGTCGCCCATTCGCCGTGGGTGTGGATAATATCCGCCTTCGACTTCAAGGCGACCGCCGCCACGATAGCCGCTCCCCAGATGGATTCCAGGGCCCATACCGAGTACTTGAGTGCCATGGCGTCAAAGCGCGGGGCGTGCATGTTTACGACGCGGCGCTTGACGCGTTGATCCATCACGGGTGAGCCGGACCTGCCGGCCGCGCCATTCAGGGCGTGCCTTTCCAGCAACCGGCGCTCCTCGAAATCCAGCAGCAATGCCTCGATGGGTCGCCTGACGTTCCTGCGGGAGATCACCGCCTCCATCTCGGAGAACGTCCGCATCTGGAAGCCGACCTTGAAAGAATCACGCTCGTCGAAGAGACCGCGCGAGACGAACAGCACCCTCAGAGGCCTGCAACCCCCCCCGTTCCGCATATCCCGTCCTTTCAACGTCCCACCTACGGGTCGGGCCAACAAACATCATATCAGATGGGGGTCAGGCCTCGGGGTCAGGCCCGGCTTGAGGCCTGAGTAGCTGACTTGGCTGGTAGTCAATACAAATATTCTTGCTGCTCTATCCGGCTGGCTACAATCCAGCAAGTTCAGGCCTCAAGCCGGGCCTGACCCCGAGGTCTGATGATGGTACCATGGGCTTGGGTGTCGTGGAATCTCCGGGTTCAGGAGCCATGAAATGAAGCAGCTCATGCAGGACTTCAGGGACGGCAGCGTCTACGTGGAAGAGGTTCCCGCCCCGCTTCTTAATGCTAAAGGCGCACTCGTCCGTACCCGTTACTCGCTTGTCAGTGCCGGTACGGAAAGGGCCGCGTTCGAGTTCGCCGCCAGGGGACTGATTGGGAAAGCGAGATCAAGGCCCGATCTGGTAAGGCAGGTCATCCGAACCATCGCAGTTGAAGGAGTCATATCAGCCTATAGGGCATCGATGTCCAGATTGAACACACCCCTGCCCATCGGGTACAGCACTTCGGGAGAGGTCATCGCGGTGGGAGGTGAAGTATCGGGCCTGCGGGCAGGGGACAGGGTCGCCTGTGCCGGCGTCGGGTACGCCTCGCACGCGGAGATCAACTATGTCCCCCGCAACCTCATGGCGAGGATCCCCGAGGGAGTCTCCTACGAAGACGCCGCGTTCGCGACCCTGGGATCCATTGCGTTGCAGGGTATCCGTCTGGCGGACCTGGCACTGGGCGAGAGAGTGGCCGTAATAGGTCTCGGCCTGTTGGGGCTGTTGACCGTGCAACTGGCGAAGGCCGCGGGGTGCAGCGTCCTGGCCACGGACCTGAGCGGAGAGAGGGTCGCGCTTGCCCTGGACCTGGGCGCCGACGTCGCCGTCACCGCCGACCGGGATGGGTTGATCGCCGCGGCGTCGTCCTTCACGCACGATCGCGGCATGGACGCCGTCCTCATCACCGCCGCGACAACGGGGAACGAACCCACGCAACTGGCGGGCGAGATCTCCCGCTTGAAGGGCAGGGTCGTGGCCGTCGGGGATGTCGGGATGAACATACCCCGCAGCGTCTACTATGCCAAGGAGCTCGAATACAGGATTTCCAGGTCATACGGCCCGGGAAGATACGATCCGGAATACGAGGAAAAAGGGGTGGACTACCCCTATGCCTACGTGCCCTTCACGGAGCAGCGCAACATGGATACGTTCTTAGGCCTGGTAAAAGAAGGCAAGGTTTTCCCGAACCGCCTGGTAAGCCACCGCTTCCCCATCGACGGGGCGGAGGAGGCGTACAGGTTGCTGGCGGCGGGAAGCGGGGACCTGCTGGGGGTGTTGTTCGAGTATCCCGAGGAGAGGCCCGTGATCCGCCGCGTGGATGTCCGCGCGGAGAAGAGCCCGAGGACAGACAGGGCTGTGAAGGTCGGCCTCATTGGGGCGGGCGATTATGCCCGCCTGGTGCTGCTGCCCCACCTGTCGAGGATGGGCAACGTGGAGCTGGTGGGGGTGTCCACGAAGACGGGGATCAGCTGCAGGCACGTGGCGGGGGAATACGGCTTCGGGTTCTGCGCCACCGACAATGACGAAGTGCTCGACAGCGAGGAAATAAACACGGTTATCATCGCGACGCGTCATGACCTGCATTCCCGGTTGGTCTGTGAGGCCCTGCGCAAGGGGAAGCACGTTTTCGTCGAGAAGCCCCTCGCCACGCATGAAGAAGGCCTCGGAGAGGTCGTGGAGGCATACAGTGGTGCGGAGAGGATACTCATGGTCGGCTTCAACCGGAGGTTTGCGCCCCTTGCCGTGGAGGCGAGAAGCATGTTTACCCCCCACGTCGAGCCGCTCTCCATGCTCTGCCGCGTGAACGCGGGGGCGATCGCCGGGGAACACTGGGTCCAGGACATGGTCGAGGGTGGCGGAAGGATCGTCGGAGAGGTGTGCCACTTCATCGACCTGCTGCAGTACTTCTGCGGCGCGAAGCCGGCCTCGGTCCACGCGGCCGCCCTGGGGACGGGAAAGTCGGAGATACTCGAGGACAACGTGGCCATAAACGTACGCTTCGAGGACGGCTCCATCGGGAATATCGCCTACTACAGCAACGGCAATACGGCGGTCCCCAAGGAATACATCGAGATCCACGGCGAGGGCAAGACGTACATCATCGACGACTTCAGAGGCGCGAGATACGCGAGGGGCGGCAGGGTCAGGCGCCTGAGAACCAGGAAGCGGGACAAGGGGCAGCGATGCGAGCTCGAGGCATTCACCGGCGCCGTCCGTGGCGAGGGGGGGATGCCCATTCCCATGGATGAAATGGTCGCCGCCACGCTTGCGACCTTCCGGGTCATCGATTCCCTGAGGCATGGGCGGGAGTTCGCCGTGGACTGGACGGAGGAGGGGAACCCCGGACCTTAGGTATGTCTCCATCCTGAAAGAGGTGTATGCGCCCGATTCGTGGCGGAAGCGCCCCGCGTAGGAGGACAGGTCCGCAACGGCTGTTGGCTGGACGCCCCAGTGCGGAGACCAACTGGAGAGGTTGCGCATGAGATGCATAGACCGTCTGCGTAAGATGCCATATTCGCTGCAGCGGCCCCTGCGCCGCGTCTACGGCGCGCTTCCACCCTCCCTGGCATACGGCGGTACGTTCTGGAAGACCTACGATTTCCTGCGGGAATCCCAATACTGGAGCCGGGAAAAGCTGGAGGAATACCAGCTGGAACGATTGGGCGGACTGCTTCACCATGCCTACGACAACGTTCCTTACTACCGCAGGATCTTCGACGAAAGGGGGATGAAGCCGGGCGATATCCAGAGCCTGCAGGACCTCCGGAGATTACCCTGCCTGACCAAGGATAAATTCAGGGAGAGTTTCGCCGCTCTAGTGGCCACGAACAGCAATGCCGCCGGGCTGCCGATGGCTCACACCAGCGGCACTTCGGGAAAACATCTGGCGATATACAGGGACTGTGCCGCGGTACAGCAGGAGCTCGCCTGCGTGTTCCATCAATGGTCGCGCGTGGGCTTCATGCCCGGCGACAGGAGGGTGGAGATACGCGGCATCATGATCCGGAGCCGGAAGCGCTACGAGTACGACCGCGCCTTCCGGGCTTTACGGCTGTCCCCGCTCATCGAGGACGTGGATACCGCCGGGTATTACCTGCGGTTGATCGGGGATTTCCGGGCGGATTTCCTGCACGGCTATCCGAGCGCCATAGCCCAGCTCGCGGAATTCGTTAGGCAATACGGCCTTGCGGTTCCCTTCCGGCTCAAAGCCGTGTTGCTGGCCTCCGAGGTGGTCTACGGCTGGCAGAGGAAGATCGTGGAGGATGTTTTCTCCTGCCGCGTATGCGGCCTCTACGGCATGGCGGAACAGGTAACCATGGCCGGGGAGTGCGAGAGTTCGTCGCATTATCATTGCCTCCCGCAGTACGGGATCACGGAAGTCGATGCCGAGAGCGGCGAGATCGTCGGGACGGGCTTCCTGAACTACGTCAGTCCCCTTATCCGTTACCGCACCGACGATATCGCGTCCGATATCGTTGCGGAACGTGACTGCTGCGGCCGGGAGTATTATCCCGTTTTCAGGCAGGTGGAAGGCAGGGTGGGCGATTACATCGCTACCTCTCGCGGGCTCTTCGGCCCGGCGACGATCACCCATTACTTCAAGAAGCTGAACCACGTCAGGGAAACGCAGTTGATCCAGAGCGACCTCGACCGCATCGTCGTGCGCGTCGTGCCCCGGGGTGGTGCCGGGGACGGGGCTCGGGCCGAGGAGCTGGAGCGCCTGCGCCGGGATCTCCTGGAGAACCTGGGACCCCACTTGCACGTGGAGATCGAAGAGGTAGATGAGTTGGAGCGGACGGCGTCCGGCAAGTTCAAGTGGATAGTCTCCGACGTCTCCGGGGATATACTCGAGGAGAGATTCTCCGTGGGCGCACCTGCCGCCGGGCCGTCAATGGTGAACAGGGCCGGCCCCGGGGTCCGGGATTTGATTTAAGCCTGCGAGCAGGGCTTACGGGGCCTCCTTACTCCTTACGGAATGCCTGCTTTCCCCCCACGTAGGTGAGGTCCACGAAGTCGTCCATGGCGCCGACCTCCAGCTTGTGGGTGAGCAGGAACCACCAGGAATCCAGCTTCAGGGGGTCGGTGCCGAAGACGGCGAAATCCGCCTGCTTGCCCACCTCGATGGAGCCTATCTCCGCGTCCATGAGCATGGTCTTCGCGGAGTCGATAGTCCAGTGCCGGATGGCCGTCTCGATGTCGATCTTCTCGTCGGGGCCCCACTCCACCTTCATCCTGTAGTTGATCCTGGTGGCCGCGACGAGCAGCCCGTACACCGGGTTCAGCGGCCCCGCGCAGTAGTCGCTACCGAAGCCGATGAGCACGCCGGCGTCGGCCAGGCTGCGGAAGGGTTGGGTGGTGGCGATCCTCTCGGGGCCCAGCGACTTCTCGTCCGTAGGCCCGGAGACGAAGTGCGTGGGCTGCATGGCCGCGCAGATGCCCAGGCGGCCCATGCGCGGTATGTCCTCGCGTGCCGGCATGGAGCAGTGGTCCACGCGGTGGGGCATGGCCAACCCGCCCTCCGCCGGGGCCACGCTCTCATAACCGTTGACGGCCATGCGGATGGCGGCGTCGCCGCAGGCGTGGGTGCAAACCTGCAGGCCCAGCCCGTCGGCGATCTCCACCACGCGGTTGAAGTCCTCCTGGGTCCAGCTGGACTCGCCCCGGGAGTCCGGCATGTCGCTGTAGGGCTCGAGGAGGTACGCGGTGTGGTTGGCCGCCACCCCGTCGGTGCCCATCTTGATGGATTCCCCGAGCACCAGGCGTGCGTCCGATTCCCTCTCTCCCAGATCCTTCCATTCGGCCAGGAAGGAGCGCAGCCATTCCTCCTCCTTCACCATGTGGTGGTTGACGTAGAAGGTGCCGCGGGCGCGGAAATCGTCGAACCCTCCGCGGCGTCTGAACTCGAGTATGGTGGGGATGAAGGGGCGGTGCACCATGACGTCGTCCACCGCGGTCACCCCCAGGGACAGGGACATCTTCACCGCGTCGGCCATGCCCGCGAGCATCTTCTCCCGCATCTCCTCCCCGATCTCGTCCCAGGTGAAGAAATCCCACATGTCGATGAACCAGAAGGTGAGGAACTCCCCGGTGGGCTCGCCGTCTTCACCGATCACCGGGTACAGCTGCTCGAACACCTTGGGGTTGCGCTCCCGCATGTGCTCCAGCGCGGCGCTGTTCACCCAGCCGCGGTGGGCGCATTCCGACCACAGGATGAGGGGCCGGTCGGGGATGACGGCGTCGAGGTCCTCCTTGCGCACGACGCCGCCCGGGACCAGGTCCTGCTCCCAGCCCATGCAGAAGACGAAGGGCAGGTCGGGATTCCTGTCCGCGTGGGCGCGGATGATGCCGGTGGCCTTGTCGAAGTCCTTGCAGAAGTACAGGTCCTGCGAGAGCACGGGGCCCAGCGCCCCGATCCACAGCAGGTGGCAGTGGCTGTCGATGAAACCCGGGGTCACCACGCGATCCTTGGCGTCGATGACCTCGGTGTCCGGCCCCACGTAGTCGCCGACGCCACCCTCGGCCCCCACGTAGACGAACCTGCCGCCGCGCACCGCGAAGGCCTCCACCCTGCGGCCGCCGGGGTCGCTGGTAAGGACGCGTCCGTTCACCAGCACCAGGTCCGCGGGGTTGGAGCCCGTCCGCGCGAATTCAGGTCCCGAGCTCAGCCAGTCGAAGAATCCCATCCTTCTCTACCTCCCCGATCTTTGATAAGACCCGTCACGTCCGGGTACTCCGCCTCCAGTACGTATGAGGGAGCATTCCGTGGACACATGGGCCGCAACCGTTTTTCGGGCGTACAGCGACCGCTTAAATGTAATCTCGGCACGGTGTATGGCGGGCTTGATGATCCCGGGAAAGCCTTGGCGGGGATAGCCCCGCAACGGCGGGGCAACGGATACCGTTTCCGCGAGGCGTGGAGCGGCATGGCGTTCTGCTCCGAACGCCGATCCCGCTCCGGCCGGGATGGCAACCCCGCCGCCGTGGCGACCTGAGAGCGCCCGCAGGGATGGAGCGCGTGCGTGGTTGATATCCCGGGCGCGATTCTGCCTCACCCCGGGTATGCGCGGGGGTTGCGGGGCGAACTGAACGATTGTTATCCTGTTATATGGCAGGGATGGGCTTCACAAACGGGGCGGCTGATGAGGTTTTCCGACTCTATCGACTACCCGCTGCGGGACGAGCGGTGGTTCCCCAAGGTCATCGTCGGGGGCGCTCTTCCCTTCACGACCGTACACCATCCTTTGAGCCTGACCTGTGGGCGTTCTGCCGTTGCATGATGCGAAAAGCCCGTCAGGCGGAGATGGTATGAAATGACAGGCCTTAACAGGGTCCGGGGGTGAAGGGGAGGGAAATCACGAACACAGAAGCAGCCGGGGGCTCGCAAGCTGACGATACGGGAGGCATGGCGGCTGATATCTCCCGTTCATTCGCATAAAGTGTCGCGGTGGAGATGAACGGGTTCGGTGTGGGGTACGAGCAAGGATCGCACGCGTAAAGGGGGAGTGGTTGTGGAAGAGAAGCTGTTGGGTACGCACGAGATCGAGAGGGACGACTTCTCCAACTACCGCCAGGTCTACCCGGGCAGGCGGGGGAGGAAGAACACCTGGAAGTATCGTCTGGAACAGTATACCAGGTTACTGCCGGATTACCCCGCCGTGGTGCAGGGAGAGCGCCGCCTGACCTGGGACCAGTTCAACCGCGGCTGCAACCGCCTCGCGCACGGGCTCCTCAAGGCGGGGGTGCGCAAGGAGGACCGGGTAGCCATCCTGGGTTTCGACTCCATCGAGTGGATGGAGGTCTACTTCGCGGCCTCCAAGATCGGTGCCGTGCCCGTGAACGTGAATCCCAGGTTCGTGCCCGATGAGATCGCCTACATCCTCGAGGACTCGGACGCGGTTGCGGTCTTCGTGGAGGAGGGCTACGAGGAGGGCGTGGCCGGCATTCGGGGGAGGCTGCCGGCGCTGCGGCACGTCGTAGTCTACGGGGTGGGGCGGCCTCCCGCGCACCTTCCCGAGGGTGCCGTCGCCTATGACGACTTCAAGGCGGCGCTGGAAGGCAATCCCAGGATAAGGGTATACGACGACGATTTCTGCTTCCTCATGTACACGGGAGGCACCACGGGTTATCCCAAGGGCACGGTCTGGGACGGGGAGCAGCGCGTACGCGGACTGGACATGGCCATGATCTGCGGCCTCATGCCCATCGTGGACAGGCTGTCCGAGTTCCCGGAGGAGGCGCTGGCCGGCTTCATGGGCATTTTCGTCGCCTCGGAGGCGGGCAGGAAGAAGGCCGCCGCGTTCCTGGCGAGACCCGGGGTGCGCGCGGCGTTGTCCTCGCCCCGCAGCAAGCGGGTCTCCTTCTTCCTCCTCAAGTCAATGGTAGGGAACGCGGCCGTCCTCAAGCTCGTGAGCATGCTCAAGGGTGGCAGGGAGGGCGTAAGGATCCTCCCCGCGTCACCCCTCTTCCACGGCGCGGGCTACGAGGGCGTCTTCTCGCACCTGGGAGGGGTGGCGGCCGCGACCATCCTCCTTCCCCATCCCCACCCCTTCGATGCCCGGGAGTTCTGGGAGACGGTAGAGAGGGAGCGGGTGCACAACGTGGTCATCGTGGGCGATGCTTTCGCCCTCCCCATCCTCGAGGAGCTGAAGAAAAGCGAGGAGGAGGGGAGGGTGTACAGGCTGGGCAACCTCATGGGGATCATCTCCTCCGGCGTGCGCTGGTCCCCCCACATCAAGCGCGAGCTGCTGCAGCGCCTTCCCGGCATGCTGGTACTGGACGAGATGGGCGCCAGCGAAACCAGCGCCACCTTCGGCGAGCTGACCACCTCCCGGGACAGCGAGATGGCGCAGGCCGGGGCCAGGCTGGCCGGCAAGCCGGGGGGGCTGTCCGCGCAGCGGCTCTTCCCCTGCCGGGTGGTCGACGCGGAGACGGGCGAGGACGTGGAGCCGGGATCCAGCCAGGTGGGGGAGTTCGTCTACGGCGGCTGGATGGCCCTGGGGTACTGGAAGTGTCCCAGCAAGACGGCCAGGGATTTCCGGGTCATCGACGGCCGGCGCTGGTTCTTCGTGGGGGACGAGGGGATGATCGACGCCGACGGCAAGTTCCATCTGCTGGGGCGGGGCGGCGATTACCTCATCAACTCCGGCGGCGAGAAGGTCTATTCCGAGGAGGTCGAGGGGATCATCAAGGCGCACCCCGCGGTCGCGGATGCGGCGGTGGTGGGCATCCCCGACCCGCGCTGGGGGCAGGCGGTGGTCGCGCTGGTGGAGCTGTCGCCCGGGGAGGAGGCCGGCGAGGCCGAGCTGGAGGAGTTCTGCCGCGGGCGCATGGCCGGCTACAAGCGGCCGCGCCATATCGTCTTCGTGGACCAGGTGCCGCGCTCGGCGGTGGGCAAGATCAACCGCGCCACCGCCATGGCGCTGGTCTCCGAGAAGCTGGAAGGGGTCAACCCCGGACATGGGACATTTTCGGCGAACGCATCGCCCTAGATCCTACGTCCCCCGGAAAATGTCCCATGTCCGGGGTTGACCCCATTACAGGCTTTCAATCAAGGAGGCGGGAGATGCGCATAGAAAAAGCCTTACCTTACAGTATCAAGACCGCCATCGGGCAGATGGCATGGCTCGATACACCCAGGGCTCGCATGCTGGCGAGGACCTCAAAGAGAATCGATATCTGCGCGGCGCAATTCGCGCATGTGCTTCATCTATGCGATCATCCTTCGCTGGAAGGTAAAACCTGTCTGGAGATAGGAGAGGTGGTCGGGGTTCGTTGGACAGCTTTCTGTGATCCTTAAGTGGCATCCTGCTCATCACTATGCTGCCGCCTCTTCCTTTGGAAGCGTGTCCCAG
>QZKE01000052.1 GCA_003598015.1 Actinomycetota bacterium
TTCGGCACAACGGTGTCCCAGCGCCTGGAAAAGTCCAGATAAACGTTTGAACCAGGACATACCTGCGTGGACTTGTCCAGGCCTGGCACGCGTACGCTCTCTCGAAGAACGTGTACGTTCTCTCGAAGATATGGAGGACCGTCAGCATATGTGTTAATATCGGTTTGCAGTACGTCTTGAAAAATCCATAACATGCCTGCCGGGTCCCGAGAGGGCCAAGAGGGAAGCCGGTGAGAGGCCGGCACGGTAGCGCCGCTGTAACTGGGGAGCGAAGCCCCGCTAAACCACTGACACATGTTGGGAAGGAGGGGCGGAACCAAGATCCAGGAGTCAGAAGACCTGCCCGACAGGAGTCAGCAAGCTCTCCGCATAAGAGGGAACCTGGCGGTTCGGAAAAACGATCTCCGCTCTCAATGCGAGGGCGGAGATTTTATATGCGATAGAAGCCGGAGGGCAGAGAGCAAACTCGCTTGCTGGGCATGGAATGAGGATGAGGCAATGAAGAAGAGAATGACGCTGGTACTCGGCGGCGCCAGGAGCGGTAAGAGCTCCTTCGCGCAGCGGAAGGCGGAGGAATCGGGCTGCAAGGTATGTTACGTTGCCACGGCCGAGGCGAGGGACGGGGAGATGGACGGGCGCATCCAGCATCACCGCCGGGAGCGTCCGTCCGGCTGGCTCACGCTCGAGCTGGCGGGTGGCATGGTGCTGGAGGGATTTCCGCAAGAGGCCGATCTGGCGCTGCTCGACTGCTTCACCGTCTATCTTTCGAATCTCATGGCGCGCAGGGGCCTGGATTGGCCGGTGGAGAAGGAGGACCTCATGCCCGAGGAAGAGGTGCTGCGGCGCATGGGTGACGTTGAGCGCGAAGCCCTGGAGACGGTCGACAGGCTGCGGGATGAAGCCGCGATACTCATCGTCGTCTCCAACGAGGTCGGGATGGGAGTGGTGCCGCCGTACCGATTGGGGCGTATCTTCCGCGATCTCGCCGGCCGGCTCAACCAGAGACTGGCTGAGCGCGCGGATGAGGTATGCATGGTCATAGCGGGGCTGCCTTTGTACATAAAGGGTGATCGGGAGGAGTGACATGGAAAGACTTGCCAGTACGCTCCGGCGTATAGGAAGCCTGGACGGGGAGGCCATGCAAGCGGCCCGGGCGCGGCAGAACCAACTGACCAAGCCCCGGGGAGCGCTGGGAGTCCTGGAGGAGATATCCATAAAAATAGCCGGCATCACCGGGGATCCGCGTCCCGCTCCCGGCAGGAAAGCGGTGATCGTCATGGCCGCCGATCATGGGGTAGTCATAGAGGGAGTCAGCCTCTACCCTTCGGAGGTAACCGCTCAGATGGTGCTCAACTTCCTCGCGGGAGGCGCGGCTATCAACGTGCTCTCCCGCCATGCCGGCGCTGCGGTGCGCGTGGTCGATGTAGGAGTAGCTGTGCCCGTGGAAGGGGAGGGCCTTGTATCACGCAGAATAAGGCCGGGAACCGCCAACATGGCCGCCGGCCCCGCCATGTCACGCGAGGAGGCGGTAGCCGCTCTGGAGGTGGGTATAGAGGTCGCGGAAGAGGAGATAGCCCGGGACGTCGCCCTGCTGGCAGCGGGGGACATGGGCATCGGCAACACCACGGCGGCGAGCGCCATCAGCGCCTGCATAACCGGCCTCGATGCGCTCGAGGTAACGGGGAAAGGGACGGGGATCGACGAGCGTGGCCTGGAACGCAAAGTGAGCGTCATCCGCCAGGCCCTCGAGGTCAACCGCCCCGACCCCTCAGATGCGCTGGACGTACTCTGCAAGGTGGGGGGCTTGGAGATAGCCGGCATGGCAGGCGTGATGCTGGCGGCGGCAGCGGCACGCCGCCCCGTGTTGGTTGACGGCTTCATCTCCGCGGCCGGGGCACTCGCCGCAGCCGCTCTGCATCCCCACGCGCCGGACTTCATGCTCGCCTCCCACCTCTCGGTGGAGAGGGGACATGCGGTCATCCTCGACCGCCTGGGGCTATGTCCCATCATCCAGGCCAACATGCGCCTGGGGGAGGGTACGGGGGCGGCGATGGCCTTCTTCATGGTGGACGCATCTCTGAAGATACTCGCGGAGATGGCGACCTTCGACGAAGCCGGCGTCTCCGGCCCGGAGGAGGCGAGCCCGCATTGAGCGCCATCCTCGACGCCTTTCGATTCCTGAGCGCGGTACCCCTGCCGGCCCGCCGTGCGGGAGACGCCGGTGGTCTGGCGGCGGCGGTTGCCTGCTTTCCGCTGGTGGGCGGGGTGCTGGGTGGATTGCTCGTCCTCACCGACTGGGCTTGCGCGCGCGCCTTCCCCCGCGTATCCCACTTCCTGTCCGCAGCCCTGATATTAGCCGTATATGCCCTCTTTACCGGGGGGTTGCATCACGATGGACTCATGGATACCGCCGACGCCTTCTGGGGCCGGCGCACGCGGGAGCAACGGTTGATGATCATGAAAGACTCCCGGGCGGGGGCGCTGGGTGTCACGGCCCTGGCCCTCTTTCTGCTCGTGGAGCTGGCCGCCATTTACGCCCTTCCCACCCACCTCGCCGGCTCGTCCGGTAGGTTTCGCTGGGCCGGGCTGCTGGCTTTCCCTGTCGTGGGGCGCTGGGTGATGGCCTATCTGTGCGTGCGTTTTCCCTATGCCCGGGAGGAGGGCACCGGAGCCGTCATGGTGGGAGGTTCGCGCGCACGCCACGTCCTCATCGCCACCCTCCTGGCGGCCGCCTTCCTCACCGGCTGTTTCGTATTCCTGGTGAGCATACCGCTGCTGCTGGCGGTGTTGCCCGTGGCGGCGCTTGCCTTCGCCGAGGTGGCGGGGGGTTTCTTTTCCCGGTCCCTGGGCGGTGTCACCGGCGATGTGATCGGCGCGACGGGGATGCTCTGCGAGGCGCTGGTGTTGCTTATCCTGGCGAGCCGTATACCCGAGTTGCTGGCAGGTTGAAAGATATGTTGACAGCCGGGGCCTTGAAAATAGCTTCGGCCTACGGCCTCGATCACCTGCTGGGGGACCCCGAGGGATATCCCCACCCGGTAAGGCTGATGGGCAAGGCCATAGATCTACTCGAGGAGGGCATGGCACCCGAAAAGCGTGGCAGTGAGGCAGCTTTGCGGGCGGGATATGTCCTCGCCGGGGTGCTCGCGGGTGGCGCCTGGCTGTCAGCGCGGCTGCTCCTGCTCTTGCCGGGCAAGCCGCTCATCGAGATCCTCCTGCTCTATACGTGTATTGCCAGGAAGGATCTGGAAAAGAGCGCCCTGCGGGTAGCGGAGGACCTGGAGACGGGCGACATGGCGGCGGCGAGGCGGAACGTAGTGGCACTGGTGGGGCGCGATCCCGGGGGTCTGGACGAGGCCGGCATGTGCCGCGCGGTCGTGGAGTCGGTGGCCGAGAACTTCACGGACGGCGTGCTTGCGCCTTTACTCTGGGCGGCGGCGGCGGGCGTTCCCGCAGCCATGGCCTTCAAGGCGATATCCACGCTCGACTCCATGGTGGGTCATCGCGACGCGAGATACCTGAACCTGGGGCGGTGTTCGGCGCGACTGGACGACATGGCCGTCTTTACCGCTGCCAGGGTCTCCATACCCCTCACGGCGCTTGCCGCCCTGCTGTGCGGTTACGACGCCCGCTCATCCGTGCGCGCGGGATTGCGGGACCGCAGGAAGCACGCCAGCCCCAACAGCGCCCACGCCGAGGCGGCTTTCGCCGGAGCCCTGGGATTGAGGCTGGGCGGTACGGACCTCTACGCCGGGAAGCGGCGCGAGCTGCCGGAACTGGGAATGGGTACGCGCATGGCGGAACCCGCCCATATAAGGAAGGCCGTGAGGCTGCTCAACGCGGCATCGCTGCTCGGACTGGTTCTGTCCATGACCGCGAGCGGGAGGAGAGAGAGGTGAGCGTCGCTTTTCCGCAACACGGCGGCGATCTGGGCTGGGCGGCCGAGCGCTACGGACTCGCCCGGGAGGAATTCCTCGACTTCAGCGCCAACGTGAACCCCCTCGGCCCTTCTCCGCAAGCCCTGCAGGCAGCGCGCGCGGCGCTCGCTGAGATCTCCCGCTACCCCGAGCCGCATGCCGCTTCGTTGCGCGCGGAGCTAGCCGAGTTCCTGGCACTGGCTCCCGGTCTGCTCGTCCTGGGCAACGGCTCCACCGAGCTCATCCACCACCTGGTCCGCAGCATGGGACCGCGGCGGGTGACGGTGGTATCCCCGGCGTTCGCGGAGTATGCGCAAGCGGCAGACAACGTGGGGGCCGGGATATCCTGCCTGCAATTGAGTGCGGAAGATGGTTTCTCGCTTGACGCGGAACAGCTGGCGGCGGCAGCGGCCTCCTCGCAGATAACCTTTTTCTGCAATCCGGCCAGCCCATCGGGACGGCTCTACGGGCGGGCGGAGTTGTTCCCGGCCCTGCAGGCATGTCGGGAGTCCGGGCGGCTGCTGGTAGTGGATGAGAGCTTCATGGGATTCTGCCCGCCGCATCTGGCCGGCGCAGCCAGCCTCATACCCGAGGTGGGGGGCGAGGGTTTGGTGCTCGTCTCCACCCTCACGAAACTCTTCGCCCTGGCCGGACTGCGAGGACCGGGTTGGCTGGCGGGGCCGGCGCGCCTGGCATCCCGCCTGGAGGAAGAGGCGGTCCCCTGGCGCGTGAACTGCGTCGCCCTGGCCGCGGCGCTTTCCTCCCTGGCGGATCGCGCATATATCGAGGAGACGCGGAAGAAGGTGCCGGAATGGAGGGAAGAGTTCGCGCGCGAGCTGGAAGCCACGGGGATGTTCCAGGTATTCCCATCGCATGTGAATTTCCTGCTGCTGAGGCTGGCGGACCCAGGCTTTACGGCGGCCGCGCTGGCCGACGAGTTGGGAAGAAGGGGCATACTGGTGCGCCAGTGCGGCAACTTCCGGGGTTTGGAGGAAGGCTTCATACGCGTGGCCGTGCGCGAGCCTGCGGACAACGCGAGGCTGCTGGCCGTTCTTGAGGATATCAGTGCCATCCGCTGAGGGAGGCAAGAGGAAGAAAAGGAGGAGAGTGAATTGAGAAGGACGATCTTGGCGATCACGCTGGCGGCGTGCACGTTGCTGGTTCTGGCCGCCTTTGCCGGGTGCGGGGATGCGGGCGGCGAGGCGGAGCCCGCGCCTGGACCGCGCGTCTTCACCGACGACCTGGGGCGGGAAGTCACTCTGGAGCAGATACCGCAACGCATAGTCTCCATCTCGCCCGCCTGCACGGAGATCCTCTTCGCCCTGGGTTTGGGTGACGAGGTAGTGGGGGTGACGGAGTACTGCGATTATCCGGAAGAGGCACTGGCGAAGCCGGAGATCGGGACGTTCACTGCCCCGAACCTGGAGGCCATCCTGGCCCAGGACCCGGACCTGGTGCTGGCCACGGGAGGAGTGCAACTCGAGCTCCTGGACCGCATGGAGGAGACCGGTCTGACCGTATACGCGGTCAACCCCATGACCTTCGATCAGACCGCCGCGGCTATTCTGGAGATCGGTGAGGTAACCGGCGCGGAGCAGCAGGCGGAGGAGGTCGTAGCGGACATGAACGCACGCGCCGTCGATGTCGCGCGCCGCGTAAACGAGATGGAGGCGGGGGGGGAGGAGCGCCCCCGGGTCTTCTACGAGATATTTTACGAGAACAACGTATGGACTGCCGGAAGCGACAGCATCATCTCCGATCTCATCCGGCTGGCCGGAGGCGAGAACATCGGCGACGCCGACACCAGCGACTACTACGAATTCAGCGTGGAGAGCCTTATCGCTGAGAATCCCCAGGTATACCTGGTAGGCAGCGGCTCCATGTTCGATCCCGGCGACATCACGGGCAGGTCCGGTTGGGAACGCATCGACGCGGTGAAGGATGGCCGGGTCTATGTGATCGAAGAGAATCTGGTATACCGCACCGGACCGCGTCTCATCGAGGGCCTGGAGGCGATACTCGCGGCGATCTACCCTGAGGAGTGACGCCCCCGCAGGCGGTCGCTTAGCGAGGAGAGGAAGGGATTGGAAGGAACACTCTCGGTTGCGGAAAGGCTGGCGGCGATGCGGCGACGGCGCGTAGCCGTGCTGAGCGTTCTTGGGCTGCTACTCGTCCTGGTGGTGATCGCTGCGGTGGCGCTGGGCGCTGTTTACGTGCCCATCGCCACTTCCGCCAGGATCATCGTATCCCGCCTGCCCCTGCTGGGCCGCCTGGTGGATGCCACCTGGAGTCCGACCCAGGAGACGATAATCATCTCGGTGCGGCTCCCCCGCGTGCTGTTGGCCCTGCTTGTCGGCATGGGCCTGGCCCTGGCGGGGGCCATCTTTCAGGGGCTCTTCCGCAATCCCCTGGCGGACCCGAGCATCATCGGCTCCTCCCAGGGCGCGGCGCTGGGGGCCACCATCGCCTTTTACTTCGGTATCAATTTCGGCTGGGGCGGGTTATCCGCCGTAACGCTCTTTGCTTTCGTCGGGGCTTTCCTGGCGGTGTTCGTCGTGTATGTTATCGCCCGTGCCGGGGGGCGCGTATCCATTGCTTACCTGCTCCTGGTCGGATTCGCTCTTTCGTCATTCCTGGCCTCGATAGTATCCCTGCTCATGGTGATGAGCGAGGACCGCATGCACAATATATTCTTCTGGCTCATGGGAGGGTTGGGGACGGGAAGCTGGGACGCGGTTCTGGCGGTGCTCCCCTGCATCGCGGTGGGCGGAGTGGTGAGCGTTATCTTCGCGAAAGATCTCAACCTGCTCATGCTGGGCGAGGAGAGGGCGACGCAGTTGGGATTGGAGGCCCGCAGGTTCCAGTGGATCATGTTCGCGGTGGCCTCGGTGGTGGTGGGAGCGGCGGTGTCGGTGTCGGGGATAATCGGTTTCGTAGGCCTGATGACGCCACATATAGTAAGGCTGCTCACGGGCCCCGACCACCGCTATCTCGTCCCCGGTTCCCTTATCGGGGGAGGTATCTTCATGGTAGTAGCCGATACACTGGCCCGTACACTTATCGCCCCCAACGAATTGCCGGTGGGCATCGTCACCGCTTTCTTCGGTGCCCCCTTCTTCATCTATCTTCTCAAGAGGAGGCGGCATGCCATCGCCTGATAGATACGTATACGAGCCGGGTTGTGATAGATAATGGAATGGAAAACGCTGCAGGCAAAGGATGTTCATGTCGCCTACTATGGTGAAGATGTCGTCTCCGGAATAAACCTGAAGGTATCTTCGGGTGATTTCATCGGCATCGTGGGTCCCAACGGATCGGGGAAGACGAGCTTCCTCAGGGCGCTGTCCCGGACGCTGAGGCCCAGGGAAGGGCTGATCCTACTCGGGGAAATGGATCTCTACACCATGCCGGTGCGGCAGGTGGCCAGGGCGCTGGCCATGGTCCCGCAGGATAACCCCATATCCTTCGGCTTCACAGCCCTGGAGGTGGTGCTCATGGGCAGGAACCCACACCTGGGCCGCTTGCAGGGCGTGGGTCCGTATGACCTGGAAATGGCCCGCAATGCCATGGAAAAGGCTAACGTCTGGCATCTGGCCGACCGTCCCGTGAACGAGCTGTCGGGCGGAGAACGGCAGAGGGTGATCATCGCCCAGGCCCTGGCACAGGATACCGGCCTCCTGCTCATGGATGAGCCGACCCAGCACCTGGACATCAACCACCAGCTAACGCTGCTGGAGATGCTGTCAGGCATGTGCGCAAGCGGGCAGGCCGTGGTCATGGTCGTGCACGACCTCAACCTGGCTTCCCAGTACTGCGGCCAGCTTATCGTCATCCGTAGGGGGAGGGAGTTCGCGCGGGGCACGCCTGCGGAGGTGCTCACCTCCGCCGTGCTCCAGGAGGTTTTCGGGGTGGGTTCGATAGTGACCCGGCACGCGGTGACGGAGAGGCCCCACGTTATCTTCCTCCCGGCCGGCAACGGTGATTTGGAGCACCCCGGGCCCAGAGTCCACCTGATATGCGGTGGGGCGAGCGGCGCCTCCCTCATGCGCGAACTCCTCGAACGTGGATGCTACGTCACCGCCGGAGTTCTCAACCTGGGGGATGGCGACGAGGAGGTGGGCCGGGCTCTGGAGATACGCATGGCTGTCGAGTCGCCCTTCTCCCATATCTCGGAGGAAGCGCACCTCGCCAACCTGGAGCTCATTCGCGAGGCCGAAGTGGTGGTGGTCAGCGACCTGCACGTAGGATCGGGCAACCTCGTCAACCTGGAGGCGGCGCTGCAGGCTCTCACTTGGGGGAAAAGGGTATACATGTTCTCGCCCCGGCCCATCGCAGAGCGCGACCACACGGAAGGCGGGGCGGCAGCCTTATACCGTCGCCTGCTGCGTGAGGGCGCACGGGAGACGGCCGACCGGGAGGAGCTCCTCGGCGAGGTGGTCGGGGAGCGTAGGGAGTCAGGATGAAAGGCATACAATCGCCCGCGCGCTGCATCATGGTGCAGGGCACGGGCTCGCATACCGGCAAGAGCGTCATAGTGACCGCCCTGTGCCGCATCTTCGCCCGGGACGGCTGGCGGGTGGCGCCTTATAAATCGCAGAACATGTCGCTCAATTCGTACGTTACCCCGCAGGGTGGAGAGATGGGCCGGGCACAGGTACTGCAAGCCCAGGCAGCGGGAATAGATCCGCACACGGACATGAACCCCATCCTCCTCAAGCCCGCCTCCGACGAAAGAGCACAGGTGATACTGAACGGCAGACCCGTGGGGCACATGGAGGCCGGGGAGTATCACCATCTCAAACTCACATTCCTTCCCCAAGCCCTGGAGGCGCTGGAGAGGCTGCGCGCAACCTGCGACATCGTGGTCATAGAGGGGGCGGGGAGTCCGGCGGAGATAAACCTGGCGGACCAGGATATCGCTAACATGCGCATAGCGGAGGCGGCCGATGCCCCGGTGATCCTGGTGGGGGACATCGACCGTGGCGGAGTCTTCGCTTCCCTGGTGGGGACCCTGGAACTCCTGAACGAACGCGAGAGAGAGCTGGTCGCGGGGTTCATCATCAACAAGTTCCGGGGCTCGGCCGACCTGCTCCAAGGGGGACTGGACTTCCTGGAGGAGAGGACGGACAGGCCGGTTCTGGGCGTGCTCCCCTACATCCGCGACCTGGGACTCGAGGAAGAGGACACGGTAAACCTGGAGGAGTTGCGGTATGCTGCAGGCAGGGAGGCTGCGCATGGCGTAGACATCGCCGTGGTGCACCTCCCCCATATCTCCAACGCCACCGACCTTGATCCACTCGCCCGCCTTGAGGGAGTGAGGCTGCGCTATGTCAGCGAGCCGTCACTCCTGGGCACGCCGGATGCCGTGATCCTGCCCGGCTCCAAGAGCACGGCTTCGGATCTCTCGTACCTGCGGGGCAACGGCATGGCCGCGCAGATAATCCGCCTGGCTCACCTGGGAGTGCCGGTCATCGGTATCTGCGGGGGTTACCAGATGCTGGGAGAGAGGATCGAGGACCCCCAGGGAGTGGAATCGCTTGATGGAGGCGTGGAGGGGATGGGACTTCTGCCCGTCAGCACCACCCTGGCGGGCGCCAAGAGCACCCACCGGGTAAAGGCGCGCGTCACAAAGGAGGTGCCCTTCCTGGGCATAGGCCTGTCATCCCCGCCCCTTACGGGTTACGAGATCCACATGGGGTTCACGCGCGCGGACGCAGCGCAGCCGCTGCTCATCGTAGAGCGTGACGGCAGGGAGGTCAGCGTCGCGGACGGTGCGGTCCATGCCGACCTCCCCGTCTTCGGCTGCTATCTGCACGGCCTCTTCGAGAACAGCGCGATGAGGGAGGGGTTCGTCAACCGCCTGCGGCTCGCGCGGGGACTCCCGCCGGTATCCGCGTCACGGGAGTGGGACGTCTGGAGGGAGGACCGCCTCGATCGCCTGGCACGTATAACCCGAGCATCCCTGCACATGCCAGCCGTCTATTCCCTCCTGGGGATAACCGGCGACCGCCGTTGAGCAGGCATTACGAACACCATACGCGTAACCGTCGGCAACACGGTCGCCTATTCCTGTATCATGATATGTGGCCTGAAGGCGCAGCGCCAGCGTGGTGCCCCCGATACGGGTGAGGGGCAGGAAGGATGCTCGCGGGCGCAGAATGACTATATGCAGGAGGACGGATCTTGACCAGAACACTGCAGAACAGGCTCAAGCGCCAGCAGGCAAAACGCCAGGCGCTCTTCATCGTCCTCGGAACCTCGCTCGTAGTCGGAGTAGTCATCGCCGTCTTCGCGCTCACCGCGGGCCATTACCCGGGCAACAACGGAAATGCCGTCTCGTATACCCAAACCGCAGGCGAGGTTGTGGAACCCTCCGAGATGCAGTACACGGATCCGCTCAGCTCGGCCGCACCTCCCCTCAGCCTGGGGATAGGTGGTGATGTAACCTTCGGCCTGGCGGTGGCGGACATCGTGGCGCGGGAAGGCCCCGGCTATCCCTGGAGCGATATAGCGCCGCTCCTGGGCGAGTATGACATCACGGTGGCGAACCTGGAGGGGCCTCTCTGCCGCGGGACAGACCCCCACCCCGACCAGTCGTCCATCTACCTGCGGGGTGAAGCTTCCTGTGCTACGCCCATGGCGGGAGCCGGAATCGATGCCGTATGCTTGGCCAACGATCACATCATGGACTACGGCGCCGCGGGACTGGAGGAGACGCTGAGCATTCTGCGCAACGAGAAGGTGGGGGCATTCGGGGCCGGCTCGAACAGCCGTGCGGCGGAGCAGCCCCTGGTGCTCGAGGCCGCGAATGGAGCGAGTGTCGCCCTGCTCTCCTTTTGCGACGTTGCTCCCGCCGCCTACGGCTCCGGAGAGGAAACCCCCGGCATCTCAGCCCCCTCTCCCGAGCACCTGGGAGAGATGGTAGAGCAGGCGGCGGATAAAACGCCCTACGTCGTCGTCTTCATGCACTGGGGGGAGGTCGGGTCATCGGATATCACGCCGCGCCAGAGGGAACTGGCCCAGGTCTGCGTCGCGGCTGGCGCGGACCTGGTGGTGGGCTGTCATCCCCACGTCTTGCAGGGTATCGAGATCCTGCAGGGGGTACCGGTGATATACTCCCTGGGCAACCTGGTCTACTCTTCCGAGAGTGAGGGGGGGAAGAGCGGCATCTTCGCAGCATGCCGTTTCAGCGGAGGAGTGCTGGCGAACCTGCAGATCATCCCCCTGCGCGTGGAGGGCGCGAGGCCGGTGGCGCTTGCAGGTTCGGAGGCGGAAAACGTACTCGGCCAGCTCGGTGAAGCCTCTCCCGGGGTCCAGTTGGACATATCCCCGGCTACCGGCACGGCAACCCTGAGGTTATGAAGGCTGACCCCCGGCGGATCGACTAGTTCCACCTGGCAAGTATGGCGTCGAGCTCGTCCACGCCGTCGGAGGCTACCTCGATATGAGCCTTGTCCCTGCCGAGGTTGAGTTGTTGCGCCCGCACGATCTGTGCCTGCTGCCACACCGATTTCCCCACATAAGGCCGGTCAATGCCCTGTAGGGACGCGTAATGCCTCAGTGCGGCGAGTGCCACCGAATCACAGGCGACCCTGTCCTTCGAAGCCAGGATGAGCCCCGGATCGGCGGTGGTCATGAGGGATGAGGCGGGACCCCCGGAGAGCACCACGGTCAAGGCATCGACGACGTTCATGGTGTGCACCGGCACTACCAGGTTCAGTTCAGCGATATTTTCCCCCAGGTCGGCGAGGTGTATACCCTTGCCGCCTCCATACAGCCTCTTATCCCGCTCCAGGATGCCGACGTGGTTCTTCATGCAGCAGGTGAAGTCGGCGTTGCTCTTCCTGACCATGTCATGGTTTTTGAGCATGGGTACGTTGATGAAATGTTGAAACCGGGAGTCCGTCAGTGACTTGGGGACCTTGAGCATGAAGTTGAGGTGGCGGAAATCGCTGCTGTTCGCCTCGACATACTCGTCCTCCTCGAAGGCGAGCCAGTTGATCCCCTCGGAAAGCACCACGTCGTATACGCCGACCTTCCTGGCGACCTCCAGGGTCGACGGATCCGCGAAGGAGGAGGCTTCCGCCACCGTGATGTTCGCGGCATCGGTGCGCGCCTTGACCTCCCTGATAACGGCGCGCAGAACCTCGGGATGGGTGGTCACCCTGGTCTCAAAGGTTGTTCCCGTGGTCAGGTTGGGCTTGATGACCACCCTGTCTCCATCCTGTATCTCGTCCAGGCCGCCCGCCAGCGCGATGGCGGTGGCGACCATCTCGGCGATCTCGCCCTTCCTGACGACACCAACCGTTGCGGCTCCGCTCGGTGCCGGGGGGACCTTCAGGCGCACGACATCGTCGACGGGGACGCTTTCTGTGGATTGCGGCTGCTTGCAGCCGATGGGGATGATCAGGCCGGCCGCGATCAGCGCCGAGATCTTCAGGAAATCCCTGCGGTCTATACCTCTCACTTCGAACAGCCTCTCGAGATCGCCCGGCTCTAGCGGCGTATCGAGAGGTCCGTCGTTATCCACCCGGAACCTGTCTCTCATCCTCGCATGCTCCTCTCGTCGTATTATTCTAGCGCATGATCCCGGCTATTGAGAGCCGCTCGCTCGCGGTGAAGTCAGTGAAAGCATGGGGGCATCTCAGCATGTAGAGGATGGGAGCTGACGCCGGTGGATGACCCGCATAGAACACGAGCAGGGGTTATGATCCGGCGGCCGGGGCTGGAAGCACGCCGGATATCCGGATGCATTATATTAGTGATATGAGGTGGGAGAAAGAACGTTTCACCGTAATCGCCAGGGTAAGGGAAACCCTCCGCCGCTGGCCCATGCTCGAGGCTGGGCGTCCGGTGCTTGTAGGCGTCTCGGGCGGGGCGGACTCTCTGGTCCTCCTGGATGTCCTGGCGCAACTGGCGGAGGAGGAGAATATCACCCTGCGCGTGGTCCACGTGGACCATGGCGTGCGCCGGGATTCCGCCGCTGACGCGATCTACGTGAGGCGCGTATCGGATCATTACGGCCTCGAGTGTGCCGTGCGCAAGATAAGGTTGCCGGAGAAGGTGGGCATGAGCCCGGAGGAGAGATTGCGGGAGGCTCGCTATGCCGCCTTCCAGGCGGAGCTGAGCGGCAGCGGGGCGGGCCGGCTGGCTACCGGCCATACCGCGGATGATCGCGTGGAGACCCTGCTCCTGCGCCTCCTGACCGGCGCCGGGCCGCGTGGACTGGGCTCCATACCGCCGCTGCGGCTCCCTTTCATACGCCCCCTTATCCGGGTATGGAGACGTGAGGTAGAGGAGTACGCCCCGTTTCTTCCCTTTCCGCCACGGCTCGATCCCACCAACCTCGATACCTCCATCCCCCGTAACCGCGTCCGCCACCTCCTGTTGCCGCTACTGGAGGAAGAGTACAACCCCTCCGTAAAACGGGTGCTGCTAGGCGAGGCGGAGATGCTCGCGTCGCTGGCGGAGATCGTTGAAGACCTCACAAGGCAAAGCGAGGAGAAGGACGTTTCACCCACCGCCAGGGGAGACGAGATAGACGTGGAGGGTCTGCGTTCACGCCCGCTGGCGGTGCGGCGCGAGGTAATAGCGGCCGCATTGCGCCGGCTGGGGCTGGAGCCCGGATTCGAGCTGGTGGAGGATATCCGTGCCAAACTCCTGGATATAGAGGGCAATTCACGCCTCGACCTGGCGCCCGGGTATTCGGCCCGCCGTGTCTACGACCGCATCGTCCTGGGCCCCAGGCCGGAACAGATGCCCCTTGCGGAGATATATATCGCCGGCGAGGGCAAGCATCTCATTCCCGGAGCCGGCTTGCAGCTTGACGTGAGCATACGTCCACGCGGCCCCGGAGATCCGCGCGGCGCCGTGGATGACTCCCGTGAGGCCTGGTTGGACGCGGACCGCCTCTCGTTTCCCCTGCTGGTCCGGGGCATCCGCCCCGGCGACCGCTTCCATCCCCTGGGCGCGCCCGGCCGGCGCAAGCTGCAGGATTTCCTGGTGGATGAGAAGATCCCCCGTGAGGACAGGGCGAGGATCATGGTCATAGAATCCGCCGGGGAGATCGCCTGGGTCGCGGGTATGCGCATCGACGAGAGGTTCAAGATCGGCGAGCACACCGTGCGCGTGGCGGTGCTGGAAGTAGTGCCGCGGCATGAGGAGGGAGCGGCATGCGGGGAGGAGATTCAAGCGGAAAGTGGTGAGGACGATAAGATATAGAGTGGAGTGGACCTACGCGAAGTGGCGCTGGCCGGGTCGTCATCATGGCGCGGGGGAGCCGTACGGCCATAGCGATGGGTAGAGATGCTGAATGGGACGTATGAAACGGCGCTATGAAAAGCGAAGGTATTGAGATAGGTCAGGTGCCCGTATGCGAGGCAGGAGGATAATCGGGGCATGGATAGAGGGATAGCGGAGCCGCTTCTGAGCCGGGAGGAGATATCCGCCCGCACGGCGCAGATGGCAGAGGAGATAACCAGGGACTACCGGGATCGGGACCTGGTCATGGTGGGCGTGCTCAAGGGCGCGTTCGTATTCCTGGCCGACCTCGCCCGCGAGGTAGACTTGCCGCTGGAGATAGATTTCGTGGCCGTTTCCAGCTACGGGGTGGACACAGAGTCTTCCGGGGTCGTGAAGATAGTCAAGGATCTGGACCTGGAGATAACCGGCAAGGACGTGCTCCTGGTTGAGGATATCGTGGACACGGGTCTTACCCTAAAATACCTCACTGCAATGCTGCGTGACAGGGGTCCGGCATCGGTGTCGATATGCGCCTTGCTTAACAAACCCGACGCGCGTAAGGTGGACCTAGAGGTCAGGTACTGCGGTTTCGATGTGCCTGCAAAGTTCGTGGTGGGCTACGGATTGGACTACGCGGAGAGATACCGGCAACTACCTTACGTGGGAGTGCTGGAGGATGAAGGGAGCGGCGGGACAGGTTGAATATGGGAAACAAGAGGCTGTGGAGAACTGCCATCTTCTACCTGATAATAGTGTTCGTGGTCATCCTGGTATGGACCAAGTCACCGAGCCTGTTCGGAAACGACAAGACCAAGGACCTGAGCTGGTTCGAGGACAGGCTGGCAGCCGGTGAGATCGCCACTATTACCGTAAAGGACAAGGACCATATCGTCGAGGGGACCCTGACCACGGGCGAGGAGTACGAGGCGAGCTTCCCGGCGGAGTACACCTCCTCACTCACGGACAAGATACTCGAGTATCGCGCCCTGGCGGACTCGGATGACCCGGAGACGGCCTCTAAATACGCCGCCTACAAGGGGTTGGAACTGAAGGTCGACAATCAGGGCGGTTTCGACTTCCTGGGCATCGTCCTCAACCTGCTGCCGTTTCTCCTCATCATCGTGCTCTTCTTCTTCCTCTTCCAGCAGATGCAGGGCGGGGGGAGCAAGGTGATGTCCTTCGGCAAGAGCCGCGCCAAGGTGATGACCAAGGAGCAGACACGGGTCACCTTCAAAGACGTGGCCGGCGTGGAGGAGGCGGTGGAGGAACTCGAGGAGATCCGGGATTTTCTGGCCAACCCGGCGAAGTTCCAGGCTCTGGGGGCCAAGATCCCCAAGGGGGTACTGCTCTACGGTCCGCCCGGTTCAGGCAAGACACTGCTGGCGCGGGCGGTGGCCGGCGAGGCGGGAGTGCCCTTCTACTCCATATCCGGTTCTGACTTCGTGGAGATGTTCGTGGGCGTGGGCGCCTCACGCGTACGCGACCTCTTCGAGCAGGCCAAGTCGTCCGCACCCGCCATCATCTTCATGGACGAGATAGACGCCGTGGGAAGGCATCGCGGGGCGGGGCTCGGCGGAGGACACGACGAGCGCGAGCAGACCCTCAACCAGCTCCTGGTGGAGATGGACGGCTTCGATATGAAGACGGGCGTCATCCTCATAGCCGCGACCAACCGGCCGGATATCCTCGACCCTGCCCTGCTCAGGCCGGGACGCTTCGACCGCCAGATCGTGGTCGATCGCCCGGACCTCAACGGCCGCGTGGACATCCTCAAGGTGCATACGCGGGATAAGCCCCTGGCCGACGACGTCGACCTGGAGGTCCTGGCGCGGCGCACCCCCGGTTTCACCGGCGCCGACCTGGCGAACCTGGTCAACGAGGCGGCGCTTCTCTCCGCGCGCCACAGCAAGAAGAAGCTGGACATGGAGGAGATGGAGGAATCCATCGACCGCGTGATAGCGGGACCGGAACGCCGCACCCGCCTCATCAGCGACAAGGAGAAAGAAATCATAGCCTATCACGAGGCCGGTCATGCCCTGGTGGCCCATGAGCTGCCCAACGCCGATCCGGTACACAAGATATCCATCATCCCGCGCGGCCAGGCCCTGGGATATACGCTGACCCTGCCCATGGAGGATAAATACCTGGTGACCAAGAGCGAACTGGTGGATGAGCTGGCCATGCTCCTGGGCGGAAGGGTGGCGGAGGAGATGATCTTTTCCGATCTCACCACCGGCGATCAGAACGACATAGAGAAGGCCACCAAGCTGGCGCGCAAGATGGTCTGCGAGTACGGCATGAGCGAGAAACTGGGACCCCTGACCCTGGGGCAGAAACAGGGAGAAGTCTTCCTCGGCCGGGATTTCACCACCCACCAGGACTACAGCGATCAGATCGCATATCAGATCGACCAGGAGGTCAGGCGGTTGGTGGACGAGGCCTACGAGCGAGCCGAGAAGATCCTCAAGGAGCACAGGGAGAGGCTGGATATAATAGCCAGGGCGCTTATAGAGCGCGAGACCCTGGAGAAAGGGGAACTGCTTGCACTCCTCGAGGGCAGGGAGGTAGCCGAGGCTCCAGAGCCACGTAAAGCCGCGAAGCAGGAGGGCGCCCCCGAGAAAGAGCAGGAAGAAGTGAGGCTTCCCTCTCCCCTCAAGAGAAGGCCCCTACCCCAACCGGAGTAGTGGGGTCAGCCCCGGACATGGGACAAAAAACAGATATGGAAGCGTGAATTATCTAAGCCTGGAGTTGGGGCCGAATAGTCATTTGTCGATGATACGTTGGTTTTTGTCCCATGTCCGGGGCTGACCCCATCTGCGATATAATATGCGGGAAACCCGGGAAGGAGGATGGAATTGGATAAGGAGAAGATCAGCCAGGGCGTGCGCCTGATCCTCGAAGGTGTAGGGGAGGACCTGGAGCGGGAGGGCTTGAGGGACACGCCGCAAAGGGTCGCCAAGATGTACGAGGAGATCCTGAGCGGAATGGACATCGATCCGCAGGATGTGATCCAGGCGATGTTCATGGAGGAGCACGAGGAGATGATCGTGGTCAAGGACATCCCCCTCTACTCCATCTGCGAGCACCATCTCGTACCCTTTCTTGGTAAGGCCCACGTGGCATACATACCCGGCACCGAGGGGCAGATCACCGGCATCAGCAAGCTGGCGCGCGTGGTCGACGTCCTTTCCAAGCGGCTGCAGGTACAGGAGAGGCTCACCACCGATGTTGCCGATACGCTGGTGAGAGCCCTGCGACCTCGCGGCGTACTGGTAGTTGTCGAGGCGGAACACCTGTGCATGTCCATGCGCGGGGTGAAAAAGCCTGGCACCCTCACCATCACCTCGGCGGTGCGCGGTACCTTTCACACCAATGCCGCTTCACGCGCGGAAGCCATGTCCCTGATCCGGCAGAAGAGCTGAGGGAGCTGCATGAGATTCGACCCCCGCTTTTTGAACGTGGACGACCTGCACGAGGCCTACGCGCGCCTCGATGAGTTGAGGCCCAGCGAGCAGGGAAGGGCGATCATGGCCCCCAAGATGGTCAACCGCGTCGTCCGCGTGGATAATGTGGATACCAAGGCAGCTAACATCCTCAAGCAGAACATGCTCTCCATAGGAGGAGAGGTCTCGCTGCCTCGCGAGGTCTTCGACTACGGGGGCATGAAGGTCTCCGCGGTCATCTCCGGGAACCTGAAACATTACAAATTGTTGATATCCAAGCTGAAGAGGCAGCCCTTCGGCCTCAAGGCGCTGGCGGCGGAACTGGAGTGGCTCCTGTGCTCCTCCATGATGGAGGAGCGGCGCATCCTCCGCCTGGGGGGAAGGGAATACGACCTGGGCGCACGTACCCTGGTCATGGGAGTGGTCAACGTCACCCCCGATTCCTTCTCCGACGGCGGTCGCTTCTTCGATGCGCGTACGGCTATAGACCATGCCCTGCGCCTGGAGGAGGAGGGGGCGGACATCCTCGACATCGGAGGCGAATCCACCCGCCCCGGATCGGATTTCATCACCCTGGACGAGGAGTTGCGCCGCGTGATGCCGGTCATCGAGGGAATCGCGGGCCGGGCGTCAGCGCCCCTCTCCATCGATACCACCAAGGCGGAAGTGGCGCGCCAGGCCCTGCAGGCCGGATGCGCCATGGTAAACGAGATCAGCGCCATGCGCCTGGATCCCGAGATGCTCCCCCTGGTGGTGGATAAAGGCGTGCCCTTCTGCCTCATGCACATGCAGGGCATGCCCAAGGACATGCAAGTGGAGCCGGACTACGACGACGTCGTCGGGGAAATCGCCGCTTTCCTGCGGGAGAGGGCGCAGGCCGCCATGGAGGCGGGAGCCGACCCGTCCGACATCATGGTGGACCCGGGCATCGGCTTCGGGAAGACACTGGAGCATAACCTGGAGATTATCCGCCGCCTCAGCGAGTTCAAGTCCCTGGGCTATACGCTATTGCTCGGTAGCTCGCGCAAGAGTTTCATCGGCAGGATACTGGACCTCCCGGAGGACGAGAGGGTAGAGGGCACGGCGGCCAGCGTGGCCGTGGGGATAGTCAACGGCGCCGACATCGTGCGCGTGCACGACGTCAAGGAGATGGTGCGAGTAACCCGGGTGGCGGACGCCATTCTGGGCAAGGGGTAAGGAGTGATGCATTGGGTAAGGCCCAGAAACTGAAGCAGCAACGCAAGGAGGAACAGGAGAAACTCCAGCGGGAGGAGAGGAAGAAGGCCTGGCGCAAGGTGATCATCACGACCGCCTGTATCGCGACCGTTGCCGTTACCGTCGGCCTGGTCTTCCTGGTGAACTACATGAAGAAGGAAGAGGAAAAGAAAGAGAAGGAGCCGAAGGTAACCGCCGAGATGGTCATGGAGACATCCAGAGGAGAGATCATCGTCGGTCTGTATGGCGAGGATACACCCATGACCGTACAGCACATCACCGACCTGGTGAACCGGGGATTCTATGACGGCCTTCTCTGGTACAGGGTGGAGGATTTCGTGGTGCAGACCGGGAGCCACTATCAGTCGCTGCTCGCGGAATCCGGTGAAGCGGAGCCGGATGAAGCCAGGTTGCAGGAGGCCCTTATGATGGACCAGGAAGTGGGGGTGGTCGTAGACGAAGTCGGCCTTTCCAACCTGAAAGGCGCGGTAGGCATGGCCAAGCCCTCGGATCCCCAGACACAGCTTCCCATGGAGAACTCGGCGACCACCGACTTCTATATACTCAAGCAGGATACGACGCAGCTCGACCAATACTTCACCATCTTCGGCAAAGTGACATCCGGCATGGACGTAGTGGAGGCGCTCGAGTCGACAGACGTCCTGATAACCGCAACGATAAGAGAGAAATAACATGGCTCCCGCTGCGAAGATCATCATCTCCGGCCTGGAGGTCTTCGCCTATCACGGCTGCACGCCGGAGGAAAAGGAACAGGGACAGGAATTCGTCATCGACATCGAGTTGGAGTACGATGCCGCGCGGGCAGTGGAGGCGGACGACCTGGCCGAGGCCGTCGATTACGACCGCCTGGCCTTGCAGGTGCACGAGCTCGCCACGCGGGAGAGGTACGACCTCATCGAGACCCTGGCCGCCCGTGTCGGGGAGCATATACTCCGCACCACCCCCGCCTCGTCACTGCTGGTGAGGGTACACAAGCCGCATGCCCCCATGCGGCAGGAGGTCGAGGAGGTGGCGGTGGAGATGGCCTTCAAACGAGATGGGCGGTAAAGAGGACCACCGGGTTTTCCTGGGAATGGGCAGCAACCTGGGCGACCGCAGGGAAAACCTGCTCTCCGCACTGCGCATGCTCGATGCCATGGAAGGGGTGAGGATCCTCGAGGTATCGTCGGTTTACGAGACGGCGCCATGGGGGATGCTGGAGCAGCCCGATTTCCTCAACCTGGTGGCACTGGTGTCGACCTCCCGCGATCCCCGCGGCATGCTCGCTGCCTGCCGGGACGTGGAGGAGGAACTGGGACGGGTGAGGGCGGAGAGATGGGGCCCTCGCTCGATCGACGTAGACATACTGATCTTTGACGACTTACAGTTGGAGGAAGAGGACCTGGTCATACCCCACCCCCGCATGCTGGAGCGGGAGTTCGTCATGGTCCCACTGCTGGAGCTGCAACCGGGCTATACGCCGGTCGGCAAGGAGACGGAAGCGCGGCTCAGTGATGCCGCAGGCCGTGAGAGGGTGCGGATGGCCTTCCGCTACGACAAGGAGGAATGGCATGGCTAAGAGAGTGGATCGTTTCGTGATCATCGGCGGCGGCAGGGTGGGGACGGCTGTGGGGCAGATCCTGCAGCGCAAGGGCGAAAGGGTGGTCGCCGTAGCTTCACGCAGCGATGAGTCCCTCCAACAGGTCGCAAAACATATCAAGGAAGCCGTATTGACCTCCGATGTGGTGAAGGCTGGCAAGAAGGGCAACGTGATCATCATCACCACGCCGGACGATCTCATCGCCGATACCTGTCTCAGCCTGGTGAGCGGCCAGGCGGTGAAGAAGGGCGATCACCTGGTACATATGAGTGGAGCCCTGGGGCTGGATGTCCTGGAGCCTGCGGAGGAGCTGGGTGCCGCAACCGCGAGCATACACCCCCTGCAGACCTTCGCCGATGTGCGGGGAGCGGTAAAAGCCATCCCCGGCTCGGTCTTCGCCGTGACCACCAGGGACGAGAACACCCAGGCATGGGCGGAGGCACTGGTGCGCAAGCTGGGCGGAGAACCGGTACCCCTGGCGGAGAAGGACAAGACCCTCTACCATATCGGGGCCGTGGTGGCGAGCAACCTGCTGGTAGCCCTGGAGCACGCCGCGGAACTGGTATATCAGGAGATCGGCATGCACCACGATAAGGCGCTGAAGGCGCTCCTCCCCCTCATCGAGGGCACGGTGGGGAACCTCAAGAGGCTGGGAACCGAGAAAGCACTGACCGGTCCGGTGGCGCGCGGGGACATCGGCGTGCTCCGCCGCCACCTGGAATGCCTCGAGCAGGAGGAGAAGGAGCAATTGCTCAAGGTATATACCTCCCTGTCGATGTTCGCCCTCGACTTGGCTGAGGCCGACGTGAGCAAATCCCGCTGCGAAGAGATAGAGGAACTTCTGCTCCACTACTCGTAGGGTATTGAGCCGTAGCGTGAGCGATGGCTCAGGGAGATGAGACATGAGGATCATAACGACTGCGGGCGAGATGAGAAGGACGGTTGAAGAGAGGCGGTCCGCCGGTGAGACCGTAGGCCTGGTACCGACCATGGGCTTCTTCCATCGTGGCCATATCTCGCTCATGCGCGTCGCGCGGCATGAGTGCGGCTTCGTGGTGGTGAGCCTCTTCGTCAACCCCACCCAGTTCGCTCCCGGCGAGGATCTGGAGGACTACCCTCGCGACCTCTCGCGTGATGTCGAGATGGCGTCGGAAGCGGGAGTGGACTGCATTTTTCACCCCCGCGTGGAGGAGATGTACCCGGAGCCTTACCTGACCTACGTGGCGGTGGAAGGGATAACGGAAAGGCTGTGCGGCGCCGCGCGCCCCGGGCATTTCCGTGGTGTGGCCACGGTGGTGGCCAAGCTCTTCAACATAATCCCCGCCCACCGCGCCTATTTCGGCCTCAAGGACGCCCAGCAGGTGCAGGTCATCCGCAAGATGGCACGTGACCTGGATTTCGATATCCACATCGTCGCCTGCCCGACGGTGCGCGAGGAAGACGGCCTGGCCATGAGCTCCCGCAATATCTACCTTGAAGCGAAGGAGAGAGAGGCGACGACGGTACTGTACCGCTCGCTTCGACTCGCGGAGCGGCTGGTGGCGCAAGGAGAGAGGGATGCGGCGAAGATCACGGAGGGCATGAGGGCTCTTATCGCCCAGGAGCCCCTGGTGCAGCCGGAGTATATCGAAGCGGTGGACTGGGAACTGCTCGCACCCGTGCAAAGGTTACGGGGGCAGGTGCTTTTCGCCCTGGCCGCCCGGGTGGGAAAGGCGAGACTGATCGATAACGTGCTCGTCGAGGTGGAGGATTGAGGGCCCGGGACTGGGGGCTCGCTCGGGTGGAGTATATCCGGCCCGGGCCCGGGGGCAGTGGTCCTCGCTCCTCACTCGCAGTGCAGCATATCCAGTGACAATCCTTCTTGCGCGTATACTGCTCGCCAATGTCGCTTCAGACCAACCCCCGGATCCCGGGCTGGGTTTTCTATACAGGCAATGCCCGGGCGCTATGCTCGTATCCGCTGCGGCTTGCTACACCCGGTCCTTTTCTTCCTTTCGCTGCTTCTTATCGGACCAACCCCCGG
>QZKE01000084.1 GCA_003598015.1 Actinomycetota bacterium
AGCTTGCCACGTCGGCTTCGCCTCCTCGCAACACGGTTTTCCGCTGCGCGAAAAACCTGGCTTACGCGATGCATACTATAGAAACCACCTTGCTTATTCATATCTGTCCACCAGGTTTGCCGCAATGATGCCCGAGGATATCACCGTGGGCACGCCGCCTCCGGGGTGGGTGGAACCGCCTGCCAGGTACAGGCCTTTTATGCTCCTGGATCTGGCCGCCGGCCTGAACACGGTCGAAGCCGTGAGGTCCATGTCCAGCCCGAGGAAGGCCCCCTCCGGCATGAGCAGGCGGCGCTCGTACTCACGGGGCGTGGCAACGTCCATTACTTGCACATGGTCGGCCAGCCCGGGTATGAGCGACTCGCTCAACATCTCCAGCTGCCTCTCTCCGTATGCCTGCCTGTCCCGGTCCCAGTCCATCTGGTCGAGATGGTAGGGCCCGGCGAGGATGATGTTGAGGACGTGATGGCCCTTGGGGGCCATGGAGGGGTCCGAAAAGGTGGGGAAGCAGGCCAGCCCGAACTGGCTTTCGGGCAGCAGCCCCTTCTCCATCTTCCCGAACCAGTAATCGTTCAGCTTCTCCATGGGAGTCGTCAATACCGTGTGGTGGGCGTCGAGGGGCGGCCGATAGTCCAGGCCCACATTGATCATGGGCGCGGTGGCGGAAAGCCGGTAGCTCTTCACCCCTACCCTCGCCAGCCATGGCAGATGCTCCTCGCCGATCTTCTCCAGATAGAGGGTCTTGGCATTGATGTTGGAGATGATCACCGGCGCGGTTACCTCCGTACCGTCCGCGAGTGCAACACCCTCAGCCCGCCGCCCGCGCACCATCACCTTTTCCACGCGCTGTCCTGTACGCACCTCAAGACCGAAGCGCTCTCCGCACCTCTGCAGCGCCTCCGCTATCTTTATCATCCCTCCCCTTGGATACCACACCCCCTCATGCTCCGAATAGGACAGGAAGCCGAACATCCCCGGGGCGAGGGCGGGCGGCAAACCGCAGAAGAAGCCGGGGTAGTATATGGATTGCTGCACCTTCTCGTTCTTGAAAAACTTGCGTATGACATCCTCGAAGTTCTGCACGAAAAGCGGGGAGTATGCGAGCAGGCGCGGAGCCTTGAGAAGCATCCTGGTCATATCGGTCATGTTGTTGGCGGGGCTGACGTAGAAGCCGCTCATCACGGTATCCAGAAACCCGTGGAAATACCGCGCATACTCCATCCAGCTCTTGCCGTCCTCGGGTGAGATGCGGGAGATGATCTCCGCCTTGGCCTCGATGGAGGACGGGTAGGTGAGGCGGGAGCCGTCCTCGAAGATGACGTTGTATACCGGGTCGCAGGGTTCCAGATCGACCTCATCGCGAAAGGTGGTCCCCAGCATCTGAAAAGCGGTCTCGATAGGGGCGATGAGCTCCAGGATGGTGGCACCCACGTCGAAGCGGTATCCCTCGCGCTCGTAGGTGGAGCAGCAGCCTCCCACTCGGTCAGCTTGCTCCAGCACCAGAACCTTACGTCCCTGCCCTGCCAGCAAGGCTCCCGCGGTTATACCGCCACATCCGGCCCCGATGACGATGACGTCGTAATCAGGCATATAACCTCCCCTTTCAACAAATCATTGCATGGAGCGCCAGCAACTATATACTCGATAATGTCATTGCTGCCAGGAGCCGCGTACAGAGATGTAGCTCTGATAACGTCATTGCGAGGAGCCAAAGGCGACGAAGCAATCTCTACCGCCCACGCCCGCAGATCTACCACCATCTCTTCAGAAAAGCCACCCGCTACCATGTCCTACGTCTTCCCATCCACATCCGTAAGCATGCCTCTTGCACGAGATTGCCGCACTGCGTTCGCTCCGCTCTCTCCGCTCGCAATGACGTTTTCTTCAGTTTTCGGACTGTCTATATCCGTATGCTTAAATCCTCCAGCGGGTAGCTCATGCAGGGGTGGATATAGCCGGCCACCGCGTCCACCTGGCGCGCGAGCACCCGCTCCGGCACGAAGACCTTGCCCGCGATGAGCCGCGTGCGGCACACCGTGCACTCGCCGGCCCGGCAGACGGCCTCCACCACGATGCCCGCCCGCTCCAGCGAGTTCATGAGGGGCTCACCCGCACGTGCCTGGAAGGTCCTGCCCGTGCGCTCCTCGCTCACCGCGAATACGGCATCGGGGTCGGCACCCGGCCATCCCGGCTCGGAGGTGATGTCGGCGGGCGGGCCGTAGGCCTCCCTGCGTATCCTTCTCCGCGGGACCCCCAGGGACGCCAGGGCGCCCTCGCACAGCAGGTACATCTGGGGCGGGCCGCAGATATAGAAGGTCTTGCCCTCCACGCTGCCCACCAGCTGCGAGATCATCTGCGCGTCCAGGAGGCCGCAGGGGCCGCTCCAGCCCTGCGTGGCCTCGGAGATTACGTAATCCACCTTGAGGGCGGGGAGCTTTGCCTCCAGCTTCTTCATCTCCTCCCCGAAGATGATGTCCGCGGGGTCGCGGCTGCCGTAGATGAGGTGCATCTCGGGGCCCGAGCCCTTGCCCGCCGCCTCGCGGATGATGGAGGCGAAGGGGGTGATGCCGCTTCCCCCGGCCAGGAAGACCAGGTCGCCGGTGTCCATGAGGGGCTCGTAGTAGAAGCTCCCGGAGGGTCCCGTGGACTCGAGGCGGTCTCCCGCTTTCACCTCGTGCAGGAGGTAGTTGGATACGAAGCCGCCGGCCATGTGCCGCACGGTTATGTCCCAGTATCCCGCCCCCGGCGCGGAGGCGATAGAGTACGGCCGGGAGGTCAGTACTCCCTCCACCTCGCAGAAGAGGTTCACGTACTGCCCGGCCCGGAACCAGGGCAGTTCCCCCTCCGCCGCCCGCATGCGCAGGGTCCTGGTGCTGGCGGTATCCTCGATGACCTCGGACACCTGCAGCTGGACACGGTCGGGGTGGAGGCCGGCGAGGGCCTGTTCCACGCGGGTGGTGGGACTGTCCGGAAGTTCCATCCCCTCCACCTGCTTCTCGAGTTCCTTCTCGAGTTTCGCGATGGCCTCAGGTCCGGCGCCCCCGGCCTCCATGTCCTCGAGCACCTTGCGCGAGGTGAGAAAACCGGAGTAGAGGGAGGGCTCGTATCCGCCGCCGATGTTCACCCAGGCTCCCGAGAAATACAGGCCCTGCAGCGGCCCGGTCGCGGGCATGCGCACCAGACCGGTGCCGGCGAAGGTCTCATCGAAACCTATGATGCTGCCTCCGACGTTGCGGGAGTAGCGGATATTGGTGAGCGGCGTGGCCACCTCGATGACCTCTATATGGTCGCGCAGGCCGTGGGCCACGTTCTCCGCCAGGCCCAAGGCCCTTTCCGCCACGCGGTGCTTGGCGTCCGCGTACTCGGAGGGCGCGAGTTTCATCCAGGGCTCGGAGAAGGCGATGAAGGTGCACACCAGGTTCGAGGTGCCGGGAGGCGAGAAATCGGGGTCCACGGAGTTGTAGGCGGTCACCGCGATATCCGACGGTTCCAGCGAGACCCCCGTTTTCATCTTGTACCAGTTACCGTCCACGTCGTAGCCGTCGCTGTAGAAAGTCTCGTGATGCCCCAACCCCAGGTCCTCATGGGGGCAGTCCACGCCGAGATAGAGGTTTACCGTGGATGCCCCTCCCGACCAGGCGCCGAGACGCCTGAGGTACCAGTCAGGCGTGTCCTCCCGCCCGATGAGCTCGAGGCAGGTGGCATAGGGGTTGGCGTTGCTCACCACGGTTGAGCAGATGATCTCCGTACCGTCCTGCGCCACCACTCCCCTGACCTTGCCCCCCTCGCTGAGGATGCGCTGCGCCCCGTTGCGCAGCCATACCTCGCCGCCCATGTCCTCGATGGAATCGACGAAGGCCTGCGAGAGGGCCTGGCTCTTACCCTTGACGTGCCAGGGACCGAAACGGAGATAGCTCACCGTCCCCAGGGCGTAGGTCATGAAGGAAAGCGCGGAGGGGGGATTGCAGTAATAGCCGCAGACCACGCTGAGCACCGTGCGCGCCCTCTCGTCCTTGATAAATCCGTCCATGACCTCCTGCAGGCTCTTGCCGAAGTAGGCGAGCAGGGTGGGAAACTCTTCCTGATGCTCCGTGACCATCTTCATGCCCACGCGGTTGGCGCGCAGCGCCTCCTGGGCGAACTTGAACATCACATCCGTGAATTCCCTGATGCCCTCGGCGTCCGCCGGGAAGTACTCGCACATGGCTTCCTCGAAGTTCTCGCGCCCGATGGGGACCACGAAATCAACGTCGGGGAGCACGCAGCGGTAGAACTCCGGGATGCGCAGGAAGTCCACCCTGCGGGTCACGTCCACCTCGCTGAGCAACTTCCACAACGGTCCCGGGTTCTGCTCGTCCCCCAATCCGGACAGTTCGTGCAGGGAGATCTCGAACTCGAAGCGTCCCCGCAGGAAGGACGAAGCATATCCGCCGGGCACGTAGTGTCGCTCCAGCAGGAGCACCTTCTTGCCCGCCTTGGCCAGAAAAGCCGCCGACGAGAGGCCACCCAGGCCGGCGCCGATCACCACAACGTCATAATCTTTCATCTCGTACCCTCCCTCTATCGTCCCGTTAGATCTCCCGCGGCAAGCAAGCCCGCTACCGCCTCCGCCTCCCGCGCCATGCCGGCTACGATCTCGCCCACCGTCTTTATCTCGCTGATAATGCCTATGTCCTGGCTGCAGACGATGATCCCGGCGTCGGGATCGCCCGTCTCGAACATGTTCCTGGTCAAGGAGCCCGCCACTACTTTGATGATTTCCTCGAAAGCGGCACCCTCCTTCTCGAGCTCCACCGTCTTCTCTGCCGCCAGGTTCTTCCATACCCTCAAGGTATTGTGGACCGTGCCCAGCACGGTTACGGTGTCCTCCTCGCACGCCGCCAGCATGCCTCGCTTGATGCCTGCGTGGATGGGGCATTCCTCGGAGAGGAGCAGCCGGGTGCCGATGAGCGCTCCCTGGGCTCCCAGGGCCAGCGCCGCCGCCAGTCCCCTGCCGTCCGCGATACCACCGGCGGCTATCACCGGTATACGCAGCATGTCCGCCGCGCGTGGGACCATGGACAGGAAGGTCAGACCGGAGTCCCCGATATGGCCTCCTCCCTCGCTCCCGAAGACGGTGACCGCGTCGTAGCCCATTTCCTCGGCGATGGCGGCGTGGTGCACGGTGGTGCATTTATGCATGAGCACGATCCCGCTTTCCTTGAGTCTGGCGAGAATTTCCGCCGGTGGCCGGGAACCGCTGGTCTCTACGATCCCCACCCCGCCCTCCTCCAGGATGACGTCCACGTAGAGGTCGTTGTCGATGGGGCGCAGGGCCGGGAAGAGGTTGAGATTGATCGCGAAGGGCTTGTCCGTAAGTCCCTTTAGCTTGCGCAGCGCTGTCCGGAATTCCTCCAGGGTGGGGAACATGGCCGACGACATGATGCCCAGGGCGCCGGCGTTGCTCACCACAGCCGTGAACTCCGGTCCGGTTATCCACTGCATGCACCCGCCGATGATGGGGTACTCGATGCCGAAAAGTTCGGTTATGCGCGTTTTCAGCAAATCATGTCACCTCTATCTCTCCTCCGCAACGTACGCGTGCCAGGCCTGGACATTCGGAAATGTCCAGGCGCTGGGACACCGCCGCGTCACCCTTCGGGTGCCGCTGTCGCTTACGCGATGCATCCTCTCGCACCTATTCCTTAGGTCCGGTGCGTTTGGCGAAGAACTCCTCCACGTCCCTGCGATGCTCCGGCGCCAGCACGGCCAGGGACTGCACGTGCGCCTCGAGATCCAGGAGGGTCTGCAGGTCCACCTGGTGGCTGGTGTTGAGCATGCGCTTGGTCATGGCGAGGATGTTGGGTGAGCGACCCGCCATCTTGCGGGCAAGCTTCATTACCTCTCCTGCTATCTCCTCGTGGGGGATGATACGGTTGATGAGCCCTATGCGCAGGGCTTCCTCAGGCTCGACCACTCTGCCGGTGAGGGCGAGTTCCTTAGCCTGGGCCAAACCCACCCGGTGGGCGAGGAAATAGGCCGAGCCGAAGTCGGGCACGATGGACAGCTTCACGAAGCTGAGGTAGAAGCGGGCACGCTCCGTCGCGTAGGTGATGTCGGAGGACATGGCCAGCCCGAACCCTCCCCCCACCGCCCAACCGTCAATCTCGGCTATTACCGGCTTGGGTCCTTCGTGCAGCGCGTAGATTAAAGAGCCCATGGCGCGCATGTTGTCGCGCATGATCATGGGGTCCATCTTCTCGCCCATGATGGTCAGATCAGCCCCAACCGAGAAGTTACCGCCCTCTCCCCGTATGACGATCACCCTCACCTCGTCGTTGTCGAGGACGGACCTCAGTCCTTCCATCATGGGGTAGAGGAGCGTCTCGCCCATGGCGTTCATCATCGGCCCTTCCATACTGCAGCGGGCTACCCCCTCCTCGATCTCTACCCTGAAGGCATCGGATTCCATATTCTACCTCCTCGTTATTACCCGCCAATTCCCCGCAAGTCGAGGCAGCTCAGTTTCCCGCCAATTCCCCGCAAGTCGAGGCAGCTCAGTTTCCCGCCAATTCCCCGCAAGTCGAGGCAGCTCAGTTTTCCGCCAATTCCCCGCAAGTCGAGGCACCTCAGTTTCCCGTCAATTCCCCGCATGTCGAGGCAGCTCAGTTTCTCGCCAATTCCCCGCAAGTCGAGGCACCTTATAACGTCATTGCGAGGAACGAAGTGACGAAGCAATCTCTACCTCCCGCGACCTCCTGTCCGCAACCGTTAAGTCCGGCGAACCACCTGCTACCATGCTTTACGTCTTCCCATCCGTTTACCGTTACACACCTCGTGCATAGGATTGCTGCGCTCCGTTCGCTTCGCTCCCTCCGCTCGCAATGACGTTCTTGCGCAGCATTTCCTCACGCAATCGCCCGAGCCCGCAATGGCGTTCTTGCGCAGCATTTCCTCACGCAATCGCCCGAGCCCGCAATGGCGTTCTTGCGCAGCATTTCCTCACGCATTTGCAACGCGCTCAATGGCTTTCTATCCCCGGATCAGTTCGAAGTGTTTGATGTCAAGAAGACTGCCGGTTCTCTCCTCCTCGAATACCGCCTTCACACGCGCCCCGATCGTTATCTTCTCGGGGTCGGTCTCGTCGATGAAATGCAGCAGCACGGTATCCGACCCGTCCAGCATTATGGCGGCGTAGCCGTACGGCACCGGCTTCTGCGTTCCGGTGGCCGGATCCACGAAACCGAAACTGACCACGGTATAGGTGACCACTTCCCCTTCGCCGGATACCGGCACGAGCTCCGTCAACTCCACGTAGCATGGTCCGCATACCCGGCGTGGGGGCACGTAGACCTTGCCGCACTTGGGGCACTTCACCCCCACGAACTTCTTGTTGTCCCTGAGCTCGGTGAGGAACTTGGAGCCGTATGCCCCGGCCGTCCAGCGGAAGGGCTGCGCCATCTCGCCGCTCTCCAGCGTGATAAGGTCTTTTTTCTCCTCGCTCATATCTTTCACCCCCTGGCCTTTTCCGGCTTGTCTTTGCCCAGGACGAGCACGTCGGACCAGAAGCATCCCCCGAACCCTGTAGCCAAGGCCAGCTTGACGTCGGGGACCTGGCGCTCGCCCGCCCGACCCTGGATCTGCCACGCGCATTCGGCCACCCTGATAAGGCCGGTGGCCCCGATGGCATTGGAGGACATAACCCCTCCCGAGGGATTCACCGGGCACTTGCCGCCCATGTCGAAGGCGCCGGCCCGGGTGAGCTCGGGCGCCCCGCCCTTCTCGCAGAATCCCAGGGACTCCATGTAACGCAAACCGGCGAAGGAGTACGGCAGGTAGAGTTCGGCAACGTCGAACTGCTCCAGGGGATCGGTGATGCCCACTCTCCTGTAGACGTCCTGTGAGGATTTCTGCATCGCCGGGAACCAGGCTTCGCCGGTCTTGAAGTCCAGGTAGGGGTCGCTGGTGTAAGCCCAGAGATGGCGGTCTGCCACACCCTGGATCCAGACCGGTCTCTGGGGAAAATCATCCACCACGTCCTCGGAGGCGAAGACCAGGGCGCAGGCTCCATCCGTGCGCGGGCACATGTCCCCCATCTTCACCGGCCAGGACAGGTAGGGGGAGCCCATGACGTCCGCGATGGTCATGTTGATATGCAGGTGGGCATAGGGGTTGTTGAGTGCATGCTTGCGCTCGCGCACCGCCACGTAGGCCGCGTCCTCCTCGGTGGCGTCGGTGGCATGCATGTAGGCGGTGGCCTCCATGGCCAGTCCGGCTACCGCGCCAGCGAAAATGGGGCGGTCCCAGAAGGGGTCGAAGGCGGTGATGATGGCGCCGGTGGTATCGGACTCGGAGTTCTTCTCCCAACCGATGGCCAGCACCCGGTCGAACAACCCCGAGGCCACGTGATAATAGGCGCCCATGGCCACGGTGGTTCCCGTGGTACCGCCGGTGGTAAGTTTCATGATCGGCTTCATGAGACCGCCGCTGCCGTCCACCGACCAGGTGTCCACGTAGTTGATGCCCTCGAAGTGGTCCATGTTGCCGATGACCACGGCATCGATATCGGAGCGCGTCATCCCGGCGTCGCCTAAGGCCATGCGCACCGCTTCGTTGATCAGCTCCCGCCCGTTGACGTCGGGGCGCGCTGAGCGCTGGTGGGTCATGCCCACCCCGGTTATGGCCACTCGCTTGCCCATCACTTCTCACCTCCCAGGATCCATACGCAATGCGCCTGGCCGCAGGGCCCGTTGATGCCGTGGGCCAGCGCCGTCTTCACGCCGGGGACCTGGTGCTCGCCGGCGTCTCCCCTGACCTGCAGGGCGCACTCGATGATGCGGTTCAGCCCCGCTACCAGCACGGGGTTCCCGGAGAGGCAACCGCCCGATGCGTTCACAGGCAGCTCGCCGCCGGTGGCCGTTTTCCCGGACGCGGTTAGGTTTCCGCCCTCTCCACGTTCGCAGAAGCCCAGCCCCTCCAACCACAGCGGCTCCATGTAGGTGAAGGCGTCGTAGAGCTCCACCAGGTCGATGTCCTGCGCAGGTTCGCTAATTCCCGCCATGGAGTAGGCCTTCTTCGCCGCCTCATTAAGGGCGCACACGCAATAGAGATTGCGGTCTCCCAGGTGGTAGGCGGAACTGCAGTGCGCCACCCCCTTGACCCATACCGCTTTCTCCGTTATCTTCTCCGCCCTGTCCCCGGAGGCCAGGATGACGGCGGAAGCGCCGTCGGATATGGGGCAGCAGTCCAGGAGCTTGATGGGATCCGAGATGTAGGGTGACGACATGACCTCCTCCACCGTGAGTTCCAGGGGGAGTTGGGCTACGGGGTTTTTCAGCGCGTTGCCGTGATTCTTCACCGAGACCATGGCACACTGTTCCTCCGTTACCCCATATTTTTCCATATACGCCCTGGCCTGCAAGGCGGAGGAGGTGACGGCGTCGATTCCCAGGAACCTCGCGTAGATGGGATCGAACATGGCATTGGTGATCAGGGGCATCTGGCTCTCCGAGCCCTTGTGATGGGCACACACCAGGGTGGTGCCGTAGCTGCCCGAGAGGATGCGCATGAGGCCGTAGAACGCACCGAAGGTCCCGTCCCCCTCCACGGTCGACACGTTCTTGTCGTAGGAACCGCAGGCGTCCTGGATAGCCATGGAGGAGATGGTGCGTCCGTCGAAAAAGTCGTTGGACACGGTGATGACGTTATCCACCTGGTCGATGGACATACCCGCGTCGTCCAGCGCCGCGCGCGAGGCCTCGTAGACGAGGTCCGGATAGCCGTCCGCCTTCCGCTCCCTTTTTATCTGCGTCATCCCTACGCCGACGATGGCCACCGCGTCCATCTACTCCACCCCCCCAGTCGGACGGAAGTATTTCACATCGAGGATGTTTCCCTCTCTCGCATCCGAAAAGACCGCCTCCACGCGCGCCCCCACCGCCAGGTCCTCCTCGTCGAACTCGCCGATCAGATGCAGGAAGCCCGTATCGGCACCATCCAGCTTGATGATCCCGTACCCGTAGGGCAGGGGCAGGACCGAGAGCTGTGGGTGATGTTTCCTCACCACGGTGTAGGACTCCAGGGTCCCCTCGCGCCCCAGTTCGACCCACTCCGAGCATTCCTCGAAGCAGTCGGGGCAGTTCCGTCTCGGGATGTGGTAGACGATGCCGCACTGCGGGCAGCGCGTGCCCAGGAATACGCCCTGGTCGCGCAGGGATTCCAGGTAACGGGTCCCTACCTCACCGGCGAACCAGCGGTAGGGTACCTTTATGCGGCCGTCCATCACCAGCAGCTCCTGCTTTTCTCTCCAGTCATCCATCTTCATCATCCTCCCCTTCCGCCTCCTGTATGCTGACGCATCCCTTCATCATCGGGTCGTCAGGATCTTTGGGGCTCCGCCACGCCCGCCCGGATATGGACCGATATCATCCTCCCCCTCCGCTTCCTATCTACTGATGCATCCCTTCATCATCAGGTCGAAGAATATCTCCGCGATCTCATCCGCCGTCGAGGCCCCATCCTGCCTGTACCAGGCGAAGAGCCAGTTGCACATCCCGGAGATAGCGCGCACCACCATGGGAACGTCCAGGTCCCTGAACCGGCCTTCCTCTATACCCCGCTCCAGGAGTTGCCTGTACAAAGCCTCGTAATCGCGGCTCTGGGAGCGGATGAAACCCCTCTCCTCCTCGGGAAGCTCGCTCTCCTCCGCCAGGTACACGGTGATGACGTCGCCGCGTTCGCTGAACATGTTCACGTGCCAGGAGATGAGCCGGCGCAACTGCTCCTCGATATCGTCCTGCTCCGCCATGATGCTCTTCATGCCCTCCATGAGCCGCTCTATAGCGGATTTGCAGATGGCGTAGAGGAGGTCGTGCTTGGTCTTGATGTAGTAGTAGAGGGCGGGCTTGGTCACGTTGAGCTCGCAAGCGATGTCGTCCATGGTGGTGGCCCGGTATCCCTTTTCCCGGAAGAGGCGCGCCGAAACCGCGATGATCTCGTCCCAACGTGATTTGTTCATCGTCTCTCTCCATCCCTCAATAGAGGCCCATGGTGGTGGCGATTATCTCCCGCATGATCTCGTCCGTACCACCTCCGATACGTGCTATACGCATGTCACGCCAGGCCTTCTGCACCGGGTATTCCATCATGTAACCGTAGCCGCCCATGATCTGCATGGCCTCGTCCGTCACCCTGAACGCCACCTGAGTGCTCATGAGCTTGGCCATGGAGATCTCCTTCACCGGATACTCGCCATGATCGTATCTCCACGCGGTGAGGTAGGTGAGGGCCTTGACCGCCTCGAGCTCCGTCGCCAGGTCGGCCACACGGTGGGCGATGGCCTGGTTCTTGATGATGGGTTTGCCGAACTGCACCCTCTCCTTGCCGTATTCGACGGCCTGCTGCAGGGTCACCTCCGCGATGGCGATGACCGCAACCGCCACGATGAGGCGCTCTCCCTGCAGTTCCCACATGATGTTGTAGAAGCCACGGCCTTCCTCGCCAAGCATGGCATCTTCGGGGATGACCATATCCTCGAAAAAGATCTCCGCGGTATCGGAGGACTTCTGGCCCACCTTGTCCAGCTTGCGCGATTTCACGAAACCGGGCGTGTTTGTGTCCACGAGGAAGATGCTCATGCCCTTGTAACCCTTCTGCTCCTTGTCCGTGCGGGCCAGGAGAGTCATGAAATCGGCGCGCCATCCGTTGGTGATGAAGATCTTGTTGCCATTGATCTTCCAGCCATCGCCCGACTTCTCCGCGAAGGTCTTTATATTGGAGACGTCAGAACCCGCTTCGGGCTCGGTTATGCCCAGGCAGGATATCCTCTCGCCCTGGATGGCCGGGACCAGGTAGCGCTGCTTCTGCTCCTCCGTACCGAATTTCAGTATGGGCGGTGTGGCCATCCCCAACTGCACCGCCACCCCCGTATTCACCCCGAAGGAGCCGCAGTTGGCCAACTCCTCCATGAGCACGATGTTGGTGAAATAGTCGCCTCCACCGCCGCCGTACTCCTCGGGAAAATGCAATCCGAGATACCCCAGCTCTCCCAGGCGCTTGAACACCCAATCCGGGAAATAACCCTCTTCCTCCCACCCCTCGGCATGGGGTACCAGCTCCTTCTGGACGAACTCGCGCACGCTCTGCCTGAGCATGTTGTGTTCCTCGGTGAAAAACAGGCTTGCGGCCATGGTCCCTTCCTCCTTCGAGCTTGAGGACAACTCCGTTATCCGCGCGCAAGGGCTACTCTTGATGGAGTCGTGCGTTTCATCGTTGGCGTGGCCAGACAATCGCCGGAATCGTGTTTACTTAACGTTCAGTAGGTATAAGATATAACGAAACCTTCCTGGTGTCAATCTGGCTCCTCCCGCACCGTACGCATGCCAGGCCAGGCTCGGCAAAGTCGGCGAAGCAGACATGTCGTATGCATCCTGCCACGGGGAGATCAGATTCCCGCCGGGCATATCCCGCATAGAAACCCTTGCCCGGAGGACTATGGGGTTGGTCGCAGCGAGTGCGCGCAAGTCGAGTTGAGGTTTTTCCTCCTATCCCGCCTATTGCGCGCCGAGCGAGACCATTACCCCAAGACTCCGGGCCTCAGAAGCACCGCACCGTCGCGCCGCCCTGTCGCCAGGCCTTTCTGTCGTATCGTGAGGCTTAATCGAGGTTGCCGCGTCGCTTTGCTCCTCGCAACATGATTTTCCGCTGCGCGAAAAACCTGGCTTACGCGATAGGCTCCTTTTCCTACGTACACGTGCCAGGCCAGGCCCGGCTTCGCCGCGACTGGCGACTGGCACCGTCGCGTCGCCCTGTCGCCAGGCCTTTCTGTCGTATCGTGAGGCTTAATCGAGGTTGCCGCGTCGCTCTGCTCCTCGCAACACGATTTTCCGCATTTAGACCACCACTTCCTGTAGCAGCCGTCCATTCAATCGAGGTTGCCGCGTCGCTCTGCTCCTCGCAATATGCCTTTCTCGCGAGAAAGGCATACTTACGCGATGCAGGCTGGCGTATGTGGGTATATAATCCGTACGTTTTGTGTGGGGATGTATGTTAGAATCGCTCCAGGTACCGGCAAGACTAGCTAGGGGGTAAAACATGTCCAGGTCGGGAAGACTCGTGAAATGTTCCGTCCTCGCCGCCTCTTCGCTGGGCGCACTGGCCCTGTGGCGGCTTCGCGGCTCACCACTGCCGCGGGAGGATCTCCCGCTCCTCGACTCCAGGGAAAACAGGGTCGAGTCCTTCACCACCGAGGACGGTATCGCCCTCAAGCTCAAGAGATATGTAAACGAGGGAGCCCAGCCCATCCTCTTCGCCCATGGATTCTTCGGCAACGGGCTGGAGTTCGATCTCCCCCACCGGGAACACAACCTGGCCCTCTACCTCGCCGAACAGGGCTACGACGTCTGGATATCCAGTTTCCGTGGGTGCGGGAAGGAGCCCTACCGCTGCGACACAGGGGACTGGCGCCATTCCGTCGACCACCTCGCCGCCCTGGACGCTCCGGCCCTCGTGAAGGGCGTCAGCGAGGCCACGGGGCGTAAGCCCATCTGGATAGGGCACAGCATGGGTGGGATTGTCCTCTACATGTACCTGCTGGGGGCGAAGCTGGTGGGGGATGATGGGGGGTTCCGCGTCTCCACCGATCCCGAGCTGGCCCGCGAACGCAACACGTCGCTCCTGGGAGCGGTTACCATAGGCAGCCCTCCCGGCCTGCATTGCGGGGGAGGGGATTGGATCGCCAAGCTGGAGAGGTTGCCCTTCTACGCGGCAGCGACACCATTCATCATGCGCTACCTCGCATCGCTGGGCCGTATTAATCCACGCATAGCCATGAGCAGGTTGCGGGATCTCGTAACCCGCTTCCCGCGCCTGGGGAGGGTGCTGGCCAAGCGCGGCCCTATCGCCATGTTTCTCTACAACCCCGATAACGTGGACGCGGACGTGGGATACAGCCTGCTCAAGTCGGCCGCGGACAACGTCACTACGAGCATGGCCGCCCAGATAGTGGCGCTGGCCGCCGATCCCGATCTCAAGGATTACAACGGGGAATGCAACTACACCGTGGATATGCACACCATCACCGCCCCCATTTTTTTCATAACGGGAACGGTGGATTTCGTCGGCGCTGACAACGTGCGCGAGTACGGCTACGAGCAAGTGGCCAGCGATCCCAAGCGCTTCAAGAACTACCAGGATTACGGCCACACCGACCTGGTGATGGGCAAGCGTGTCTACGAGGAGGTCTACCCGGAAATCCTCGCCTGGGTGGAGGAGTTGGCCCGGCTCGAGGGGTAACGGTTTCGCTCCGTCGATCCTTTGTACGCCCGGAGCCTTCAGATAAAGGTCTCGCTCCGCTTCTTTAACCGCATCCGGTTGTTCGTCCGGCCCGAGCCTTGGGGTAACGGTCTCGCTCGGCGCGCAATACGCGGGATAGGAGGAAGTAACCCCATCTTTACTTGCACGCACTCGCTGCGACCGACCTGGTAGATCCCCGGGCTGGTGGGTGCTTATCCGGCCCGGGCCCGGGGGTAATGGTCCTCGCTCCTCACTCGCAGTGCAGCATGTCCGAGGCCAATCCTTCTAGCGCATATACTGCTCGCCCATGTCGCTTCGGACCAACCCCCGGATCCCGGGCAGGGGTTTTATATACAGGCGATGCCCTAGCGTGGTCATGCTACCCCCGGCGGGCTGATACACCCTGACCGCTTCTTCCTTTAACTGCCAACAACTACGAAAACACTTAGATTCCGGATCGGGGTTTCTATAGTCTCTACTCTGCGTTGTACCATGAGCAAATTCTGTACAAGGCTCAACGCGGTGGGATATCAACAAAGCGCGTGTAGTGGACGTAAAACTGCCTAGGAGCGGAAGTCGTAGCTGCCGTGGAGCAGCCTGCGCAGCGCAACCTCGATGTAATCCCTGTTTATGCCGGGGGCCACTCCCCCACCCCGCCGCCATGCCAGGACCGCCCTCAAGAAACGCGCCCTGTCCAGGAGGGTAAGCCGGGACAGGGCCCGGTTGAGTTCGGGGCGCGCTCCGCCCGAGAGCAGGGAAAGCAGCGACCACTCACGTGCCGTCCTGTCCCTCTCGGGCACCAGGCTGTGCCGGTAGATGAGTCCCGGCGGTGAGCCACCGCTCGCGACCGCCGCAAGCCCGGCAAGCCTGCCGGTAGCCAGGGCCGAGGATATCCCCTCCCCCAGGGCGTTCATGAAACCGGCAGCCTCACCCGCCACCAGGACGCGGTCCGTCCCGGAGCAGAAGCGGTTGACCGCGGCGGTGAAGGCGACCCTGCATCCGTGCGCGGAGACCTCGTGGCGGGAGCGGAACGAGAAGTCCCTGGCGAGCATGGCCTGGAACGAGCCGCGGGTCGGGGCGATCTTTCTCCCCCTGGGCACCGAGGTGTCAATGACCATGAGGTCATCCTTGAAGTAAACAGCGGGATAGACGCCGTATTCCGCGTCGAGGAAGACATGGAATATACCGGGTTCCAGGTCGCAGTCGGCGCGGTGATACTCATGCCGGGTGCAGATATACGGTGCGCCGTCTATGAAGGTGGGATCGATCTTGCCGGCGACCCTGGAAAGCCCGCCGTCGGCGGCTATCAGGACCCGGGTGCTCAGCTCGATCTCCTTGTCCCCGCGGCGGCAGACGATATCCACGCGGTCTCTCCACTCCGAGAAATCGCGCAACTCGGCCCTGTTCCATATCTCGGCCCCCGAACCCTCGCATAACCACGCGTCGAAGCGGTCCCGCCAGACGCTCAGCGCTTCTTCCTTCACGTCGATGCGCAGGCGGCTGTCGACATAGAGCCGGATCTCTTTCACGTAACGGGGTTCGGACATCACCGTATCGGGAATAGGCGGGTAATGCTGGTCCAGGAACTCCCGGGCTTCCCTGAAGATGTAGCCTGCGCAGGGCTTGAGGCGCGGCATCTCCTTGCGCTCGACGATAAGGGTGCGCAGCCCGCCCCCGGCCGCCGCCCTGGCCGCCGCCGCCCCCGCGGGGCCTCCCCCCACAACGATTACATCATAGTCACAGGCTCTCATGCTTCCCCCCCGAAGCTTCGATCCCTGCTTTTCCCGGCGATGGCAGCCGGCACCGGCAGCGCCGCGGACTCAACCTCCCAGATAACCGTTGGCCAGCTTCACTGCCTGGGCGGCGTCGGTCCCGAAGGCATCGGCACCGGAATACTCCGCCACTTTATCGTTTACCGGCCCCCCGCCGATGATCACCTTGACCTTGCCTCGCAGCCCAGCCTCGGCGATACTCTCCACCGTCTCCTTCATGGAGTCGAAGGCCAGGGTGAGAAGGCCGGAGAGGGCGACGAGGCTCGCGCCTGACTCCTTGAGCTTTGCCGTGAATGCCTCGGGCGGCACGTCCACGCCGAGGTCATGTACATCGTATCCCTCGCAGCGCAGCAGGGTGGCGACGATGTTCTTGCCGATGTCGTGGATATCGCCCTTGACCGTGCCCACCACGATGATCCCCTTGGGCTGCCCCTCCCCCTTCGCCAGGTGAGGCTCGATCTCCGCGATAGCCTCCTTGAATATCTCCGCCGACATGATCAGCTCGGAAAGGAAGTACTCCTTGTCCTCGAAGCGCTGTCCCACCTGGGACATCCCCTCCCTCAAGCCCTCTACCAGGGAGATGGGATCGTCGCCGCGCTCGAGGGCCGCGCGCACCTCGGCAAGCACCCCCTGTTCATCCAGCTCCAGCAGCATGGAAGCAAGACCAGCACCCATTTCATCTCTCCTTCCCCACGCGGACACGCAAGCAGTCTTTTGTATATTTCTCTGTATTCTTATATTATCCCGCCATGCTTTATCAAGCCGTCGACTACACAATGGGTCTGCAATCTGGCTCGCCGGCGACTCTCAGGATCCCGCCTCGCCGATCCAGCCGTTCAAGGCCTCCACGATCTTCCTGGCCTGGTCAGCGCTGGAGATATTGAACTTCGCCTGCTGCCTGTACTCGTCGTTTATCTTGCGGTAGCGTCGGATGGTGAAACGGTCCGGGCCGTAGTCCTCCTTGGACTGCTCCCACTGGCGGTAGCGGAATATGATGGTCACCCATGCTCCCCTGGACAGGACCGCCTTGTCCAGTTCATCCACAACCTGGACCCCTTCCTCCTCGTAGTTGATGGTGATGTCGTCGATATCCGAGAACACGCTGACCTCCTCTTTTCACTCGACCGCCAGTTCAATACATATAGGACAGTGGTCCGAGCCCATCACCTCCGTAAGCATATACGAGGACTTCACGCTGTCCCGCAGGTCCTCGCTCACGAAGAAATAATCTATCCTCCACCCTACGTTCCTCTCGCGAGCCCTGGTCTTCAAGTCCCACCAGGTATATTGATCCGGCTCCCGATTGAACATCCGAAAGGTGTCCACGTAGCCGTGGTCCACGAACTTATCCAGCCAGGCCCGTTCCTCGGGCAGGAACCCCGAGACCTTGCTGTTTTCCTTGGGGCGCGCGAGATCTATCTCCTCGTGGGCCGTGTTGAAGTCGCCGCACGCGACAATGCCTCTGCCCTTTTTTCTCAACGCATCCGCATAGTCCAGGAAAGCATCGCAGAAATCCAACTTGAAGCGGAGCCGTTCCCTGGACTGTTTGCCGTTGGGAAAATAGATATCGAAAAGGACGAAGCTGCCGTAATCGGCGATGAGGATCCTCCCCTCATGATCGAAGCGCGGGGTCCCGAAGCCGTCAGCGACGCTCCGCGGTTGCGGCCTGGTGTACAGAGCGACGCCGCTGTAACCCTTGCGCTCCGCGGCCGAGAAATACGCGTGGTATCCCTCTATCTCCCTCAGCCCGCCGGGCAGTTGTTCCTCGCTGGCTTTCGTCTCCTGCAGGCACAGGATATCGGGCCGGCTCTCCTCGAACCAGTCGAAGTGGCCCCTCGAGTACGCCGCGCGGATACCGTTGACGTTCCAGGAACAGATGAGCATTTTCTTCACGACCAACCCCCGCCTTCCATACCAGCAGGACATTACTAATCTATCACAGGGGGGTCTCCGCGGCACTGTCCAGGCCGCATGACCATCACGATCAAGCGGGCATCCCCGGTATTCACCGGCCGCGATACAGGCGATTATCGGCGCGGCGCATGCATCCTCAGCAAGGGGATAGAACGTCCATGGCGAAATTATGGGCAGAGCGGCGCGGCATCGCGCACGCCTGAGATCGCGGAAGGACAGCGGTGGAAGGGCTCGAAGGCGGAGCAAGCGACGGGAATGGTAGAGAGACGCTCGGACTGGAGCGAGTCAACGGCTTCAGCGATGCCGTCTTCGCGGTGGCTATCACCCTGCTCATATTGACCATCGCCATCCCCAAGGTCTTCGATACGGAGCAACTGGGGCAGCAGCTGGTGGACATGTGGCCCGAGTTTCTCGGTTTCTTCATCAGCTTTTTCATCGTAGGCGCTTTCTGGATAGGCCATCACAGCATGTTCGCCTTGCTGCGGCGCTCCACGCCCGGCCTGCTGTGGATAAATATCGTCCTGCTCGTGTTCGTCGTCATCCTCCCCTTCTCCACCGACCTCATGAGCGAATACAACGGCAGCGTGGTCGCCGTGGTGTTCTACGACATCAACATGGCCGCCGTGGCCCTATCCCTGAGTTTTCTCTGGTGGTACGCAAGCTACTGCCATGACCTGGTATTGGACTCCGTGGCCCCTGCCGTCAGAAAGCATCTCCTGCGTATCTACCTGAGCATGTCGCTCATTTTCTGCCTGTCCATCGCCATTGCCTTCGTAAATATCCCCGTCTCGCAGTATTTCTATCTCACGCTCATACCCGTCAACATCTGGCTCGGCCGCGTGCACCGCAAGGAGAAGGCGCGTAACGGACAGTAGCGGCGTGCCGCACGATCATCTCCGCGCGACACAAACATATGCGAGCTTTAATTTCGGCCGCGACTGGGAATAATATACGTGGAATGGTTCTGGTTTTATCTGGATGGGAGGCCGGGCAGCCTGCCGTACGCCGCCTTCACCGCAGCACCTGCCGAATATGCCAGTCCCGGCTTCTTCCATCAACCGCCGTCGTTGCGATCTATGCTTCGGAGGATCCGGCATGGGCGGGAGAGAGAGCAGGGGTACGAGAGAGCTGCGGGGAGAGCTGGCGGAGCTGCGCCGGCGCAAGGCCGAGCTGGAGGCGTCGGAGAACCGCTACCGCCGGCTCGTGGAGGAGCTGAGCCGTGGCGAAGACCTGTTCCGCTCCATGACGGATACCGCGAACGACGCCATCATAGCCCTGGACGCGCAGGGGATTGTCATCTACATGAACCGGGCGGGAGAGCGACTTTTCGGGCGGAGCGCGGAAGAGGTGCTGGGCAGGCCCCTGCACGAAATACTGGTCCCCGAACGGTTTCGCGATTATTCCAGCGAAGCCTTCGCCGCCCGCGCCGCCGCGGGCATGGACGGCATGCTGGGCACCGTGAGGGAGTTCCTGGCGCTGAGCAAAGACGGGAGGGAATTCCCGGTAGAGGTTTCGATCTCCGCGGCCCGTTCGGGTGAACGGACCTGCTACATCACCTTCTGCCGCGATATTACCCGGCGCAAGCAGACCGAAGAGGATCTGCGGGAATCGCAGCAGAGATACCGCGACCTCATCGAGAACCTAAACGACGTGGTGTTCACCCTCGATCTCCTGGGCCGCTTCACCTATATCAGCCCGACCATCGAACGCATGAGCCATTACACCGCCGACGATATAATCGGCCGGCCTTTCGCGCACTTCGTACACCCCGACGACTTGCAGGGACTCCTCGAGGAATTCGAGCGTACACTCGGCGGCGACCTTGAACCCCACGAATTCCGCGTTCTCGATAAGGATGGCACCATAGTGCATGTCAGGACATCCAGCCGTCCACTGTTCAGAAACGGCGAACTGGCCGGCCTGGCCGGCCTGATGACCGATATCAGCAGGCACAAGCAGGCGGAGGAGGAACTCGAGAGCTATCGCGGCAACCTCGAGGACCTGGTGGAAGAGCGAACTCGAGAACTCGAGGGGGCCACGGAGCGGCTCCGCCACAGCGAGAGATATTTCCGGGCCCTGATCGAGAACGCCTACGATATCATCGCCGTGCTCAACAGGGAAGGGAGGATGGACTATCTGAGTCCCTCCCTGGAAAAGCTCTCCGGATTCACCCAGGAGGAGCGGCTGGGCGAGGATGCTTTCAAGTTCTTCCACCCCGAAGACCTCCCCGGGGTGATGGAGGCATTTACACGCGGGCTGCTGCAGCCCGGTTACACGGACATGGTCGAGTACCGCTGGCAGCACAAAGACGGATCCTGGCACTGGCAGGAAGCGGTGGCCACCAACATGCTCGAAGATCCCGTGGTCCACGGTATAGTGGTCAACGCCAGGGACATCACCGACCGCAAGCGGGCGGAGGAGAGGCTGCGGAAGCTCAATGAATGCTTTCTCAGCCTCGGTACCGATCCCCTGGAGAACATCCGACGTTTCGTGATGACCGGCAAGGACATCCTGGAGGCGAATATGGCCAGGTACGGCAGGCTGGACAAAGGAGACTTCCATATCTTCTCCTCCCACCATGCCGACGAGGGCTTCCAGCGTATGGAAAAGGCAGGAGGCTATCTCTGCTACCATCTCATGTCCAGAGGCGGCGCGGGGCCGGTCACCAGGAAGGAAATCGCAAACCACGTCTTCGATAAAGATTCCGACGTATGTGAACATTGCTTCAGCTCCTTCCTCTTCTATCCTATCGAGGTACAGGGCGAGGTAGTCGGTTGCTTTACCCTGTTCGACAAGGAAGACAGGGCATATTCACGCATGGAGATGGATACCATGGCCATGCTGGCCAGGGCGATAGGCATCGAGGAGGAGCGGCATGCCTTTAACGAGAGCCTGCGGGATTTCGTGGATGTAGCCTCCCACGAATTACGCCACCCGGTAGCGTTACTGGCCGGTTATACCGAAACGCTCGAGTCCCACGGCCCGGAAATGGACGAGCTCACTCGGCAGGAGATCGTCGATGCCATAATATTGTCCGCCGAAAGGATCAGCAGCATGGTCATGGGGCTCGTCAACGCCTCCCTGGTGGAGAGGGAGCGTTTCCACGTCTCCACGCGGCGCGTGGAGATAGCGCCCCTGGTGGAGCAGGTCGTGCGCGAGATGCGGGTCAAGGCCCCGGGGTGGGGCTTCTTCACCGAGGTATCGAGAGGAGCCGGGGAATGCGAGGCGGACCCGGAGAGGATCCACGATGTGCTGGTTGTGCTCATGGATAACGCGGTGAAGTATTCTCCGGAGGGATCGGATGTAGAGGTTCGCGTAGAGGGCGCGGGACGAGAGGTCACGATCTCGGTCCTGGACCGCGGGACAGGCGTACCCGTAGAGCACGGAGACAGGATATTCGAGCGTTTCTTCCAGGTGGAGGAGGCGCAGTACCACTCCAAGCCAGGGCTGGGGTTGGGCCTTTTCCTGGCCAGGCAGGTCGTGGAGGCTCACGGGGGACGTATATGGTATGAGCCGCGCGCGGGCGGCGGCTCCATCTTCCGTTTCACCTTGCCTGGGGTCAAGTCTTCATAGAATCCAGGGGGATCTGACCTTCGCATCAAGAGAACCGGTTCTTACCCGAGAAGTCAGCCCCGGTGGACAGGAACGTGCGCGGTATACGTTTCAGCACAGGGTTCGAGCCTGGACGTGGGCACGTGATGACATCCACGCGTGCACCCGTGGCGCCGCGGGCGCGTTCGGTTTGCTTCGGCGCCGGAGACGGCGACTCGCAATGACATTTTACAGGGGCGCTGCG
>QZKE01000094.1 GCA_003598015.1 Actinomycetota bacterium
CGTTTTCCGCGCGCCTCGCAGCCACGCAGAACCGATGCGGATGACGCGCCGTGTGGATTGGTTTGCTTCGGCGGCAAGGACGCCGCCTCGCAATGACGTCTTCCGCGCGCCTCGCAGCCACGCAGAACCGATGCGGATGACGCGCCGTGTGGATCGGTTTGCTTCGGCGGCAAGGACACCGCCTCGCAATGACGTTTTCCGCGCGCCTCGCAGCCACGCAAGACTTACGGGGGCGGGCTCAGGAAGGGCAGGCGAAACCCGCCTGCCCTTCGATAGTACGTTTCTTACAGGTTCAACTTGTCCGCCACATCGCCCAGGCCGTATTTGTCGAGCGTGGCGCGGGTGGGCATGCCGTCGGGCGTCATCTCCCGGAATGCGTAGAACTCCTCGAGCATGGTGTCCATGTCGGGAACAGACCCGGCGATACCGCCGTCATCCACCGGGGTCATGATGCGCTGGCCGATGCGGTCGTCCGCGCCGGTGGCGCCCCAGATGTGGCCCAGGCAACGCTGCAGGAACCATACACGGGCACCCGCCTCCATCATCTTCTCCACGTCCCAATCGTAGCCGGCCACCGCGCTGAAGAGCTCGGCCCATTGCGTGACGGTATAGGCGGTGCCCGGGAACTCGCACCAGCAGGCGGAGTTGAAGATGCACCCGATGTCCGCCGTAAGGGCCGCCGCCTCCGCCTTGAACTCCGCGGACTGGTTCTGGTAGTTCTTGTCCAGCCCGATCTCGGGGTACTCGATGGCTCCCCACTCCAGCAGGAAGGTCATGTTGGAGACGTGGCAGGCGCCGCGGATGGAGACGGCATAGGCCAGTCCGTCGCCCCAGTTGCAGCGCGGGTCGTGCATGGCCGCCTCCAGGCCCTTGGAATCGGAGAGGAAGGCGTCGGCTCCGTTCCCTACCTCCTCTGCTGCGGCGCGGGAGCCCTTGGCGAGCAGTTTTGCCAGCTTGCCATCCTTGGCGACGATGCTGGGCAGGAGCTCTATAACCGTGGCGATATCCCCCCACTCCAGCTTGATGCCGTCGTAGTCCTCGGGCTTGAGGATGCCCTGCTCGTAGCAGTCCATGGCCCAGGCGAAGGTGGCTCCCAGGGTGATGGTGTCCATGCCCGTACGGTTGCAGAAGTCGTTTATCTTGCACACCGCCCCCAGGTCGGGGTTGAGGAGCATGGTCCCGAAGGACGCCTGGGTCTCGTATTCCGGACCGGGTCCCGGGGGCATGGCGTAAGGCCCGTCCTTCACCTCCACCACCGGCTTGCAGCGCACGGCGCAGCCCCGGCAGGAGGCATGGTCGACGACAAACCCGTCGGCTAAGGCGATGCCCGAGAGTTTCTCCGCCCCTTCCTCCCACAGGCCCTGCCCCCAGTTGCGGGTGGGGACGTCTCCCTCGTACATCTTGGCCTCCAGGTTGGCGCCGGTGCCGAAGGCGGAGAGGGCGCCGCAGAAGATGTTGTCCTTGATCTCCTCGCGGTGGGCCTCCTGCATGGCCTTTACCTTCTCGGGATCCTTGTACTCCGGCTTCTTGTCCCCCTGAGCCACGATGGCCTTGAGGTTCTTGGAGCCCATCACCGTGCCCATGCCGGAGCGTCCGAAGATATGTCCGTAGTCGTTGACTATAGCCCCGAAGGGGATGAGGTTCTCGGAGGCCGGCCCGATGGCCAGGACCTTGCCCCCCTTGCCGTACCTCTCCTTCAAGACATCGGTGGTCTCGTAGGTGTCCATACCCCACAGGTCGTCCGCGGGTAAGAGGTCCGCGGAATCGTTGCCCAGGAGCAGAAAGACCGGTTCCTCCGCCCTGCCCTTGAAGATCACCGCATCGTAGCCGCAGCGCTTGAGCTCGGGCCCGAAGTTGCCGCCGCAGGAGGCCTGCCCCCATATCCCGGTCTGGGGAGAGCGCGCGCCCACGGAGAGGCGGCTGGACCCGGAGAAACCGATGCCGGTAAGCGGCCCGGTGGCGAAGACGAGCAGGTTGGCGGGGTCCAGGGGGCCGGCGTCCAGGTCGCCGCGATCGAAAAGCAGCTTGGCCGCCAGGCCGGTACCCCCGATGAAATCGCGGTAGGTGGCTTCGTCGATCTCGAACTCCGAGGTCGTCCCGGATGCCAGATCCACCTCCAGCGCCTTACCCATGTTGCCGTAAGCCATAGTCATCACCCCATCTTTCAGTCTGAAGCTTGTCGCGAGGAGCGAAGCGACGTGGCGATCTCGTTTGAGATGGCGTCGCAACGGACCCGGACATGGTCTGAAGCCTTAAGAGAGGAGTAGGAAACGGGAGCTACAAGACGCACCGCGGTCATCGCCCGACGCCTCCGGCATTCCCTCAAGCACGTCGAGCAGCGGCCCCCTTTCTTCGTTTCCTCCCACTTCAATATAATACCGCGAAAGGCAGATCTCAGTTGAGCGACATGATCTTGGTGAGACGGTTCAGGGCGAAGTAATGTGCGAACATCCCCTTGATCTGCAGCTCTCGCTTGAGCAGTTTCTTCACCACCGCCATACCGGTCTCGTCGAAGTAATAAGGCATGCCCATCTTGATGTTGATATTGGCCAGGTCGAGCAGCGTGGCCGCGTCGGTGATGATGGAGATATCGGGATTCCCCTCCTTGCCGCCGTACACGGTGAGGCTGCCTTTGTCGAAGAGCATGGTCATCTCGGTCTCGGCGTCCTTCGCGTTGATATACACCCGTGCCTTGAGCTTGTTGAAGTCCTTGAGCTTTTCGGGCTTCTCCAGGTTGGCCCTGAGCATATCCGACAACATGACCGCCATGGCCACCTCATCGGCCCCGGGCGCCAGCTTCACATCCACCATGTGGGTACCTCCTTATAACTGTTGATGCGTTCCTGATTGCGATGCGATCCAGCTGCTTAGAACGCTTTTTTTAAAACCTCCATCACCTGGTCAGTTTCGAATATCATCTTGGGATTGTAGACGATTGACCCATCGGATAGGGACAACTCTGCGATCGCCTCCAGGCCAGATTCCTCGACGCCGGCCTCCTCCAGTTTCTGGGGCAGGCCGATATTCTTCGTTAATTCGAAGATGGCATCGATTGCCGCCTGAGAAGCCTCCTCGTCGCTCATCCCCTTCTCCTTGACCCCCATTGCATCAGCGACAAAGGCGTAGCGGTCGGCGCATTCATCCATGTTGTATTCCATGCAGTAAGGCAGGAGGATGCTGTTGGCGAGCCCGTGCGGTACCTTGTACAATGCACCTGCGGAATGGGCTGTGGCGTGAACAAGACCGATCTGGGCGTTGCCGAAAGCAGCCCCGGCAATGGTCGCAGCGATCTGCTGCTGACCTCGGGCGAAGAGGTCGTCACCGTTTTCCACGCACTTGGGTAAATATTCTACAATCATCCGGATAGCCCCGAAGGCCATAGTGTCGGCGATGGGCTCCGCCTGCAGGGCGTGGATGGCCTCGATGGCATGGGTCAAGGCGTCCATGCCGGTGAAGGCGGTGATCATGGGTGGCAGGCCCTGGGTCAGCGCAGGGTCGAGGATCGCCGTGTTGGGTATGATGTGGTCGTCACCTAAAAGGATCTTCTGGTTCTTATCCCAGTCCTTCACGACCAGAGCCCAGGTCACCTCGCTCCCCGTCCCGGCAGTTGTGGGGATCGCCACATGGGGGGTCTGTGCGCGGGTGAACAACTGCAATCCGTAATGGTCCTCGATCTTCCCTCCTTCTTTCAGGAGGATGGCCATACCTTTGGCCGTATCGATAACGCTTCCTCCCCCCAGACTTACCAGGATATCCGCCCCTTTTTCTCTGGCCAGATCCGCGGCTTGGTTCACGATGTGAAGGCCTGAGTCCTGCGGGCAATCATCGAAAGTGCCCACCCATCTCTTGCCCAGAGCCTGCTCCACCTTTTCCACCAGACCGGCCGCCGCAACGCCCTTATCCGATACTACGAACGCCTTGGAGCACTTCAGCTCATCCACCTCGGGGCCCAGGTCTCTTAATGAGTTAATCCCGAACACTATCCTCGTAGGGTTCTTGTAGATGAAGGAAAGGTCCTCGTCATAAGCCATCAATACCACCTCCGGTTACAGCCCGGGGTTATGCAGACCCGGGATACGACGACGAAAACGGCGCCAGCATCAAATGGGTGCCGGCGTATTATCCTGGCAATAGGTTCCCGGGCTCGAAAACCCGGGAACCCGGTTCAGAAAACCTTACGCCGCGTGCTTAGATCCCGAGCTCGTCCTCTGCCCTCTTGAGAAGGGCACGCAGCTCTTCAATGCCCGCCGCGTCGAGCTCGTCGGGGAACTTGCACTCCGTGGAGGCGGAGAGATCCACCAGGCGGGCGGACGCCTTGACGGCGCGTACGATGGTGGGAAGGTCTCCCTTGAGCTTGAGCTTGCCCTGCATCATCCCCTTGATGGTGTCCAGCTCTTTTGCCATTACCGAGCGCCAGCGCTCGTACTCGCCGGTGATGACGTAGTCGGCGGACTCCCCAACATCGGCGGGAACGATCTTCACGAAGCGGCAGTCGCCATGCCACAGGTCCATGAACATGTACAGGTCCTTATCCAGCCCGATATCCGGCTTGGCCAGGATCTTGATGACCACCGAGCCCTCCCAGTCCTTGGCCGCTTCCTTGTACTCCGCGTCGTTCTGGATCAGCTCCTCATACTGCGCCACCCATTCCGGGGTGCCCATGACAAAGGGCTTGGACTGGCTCTCCAGCCTCTCCTTCACCAGCGCGTCGTAAGCCTGGTTCCACTCATCGGTCCCATAGGTCAATGCCATGCGTGATCCCTCCTCTGACTAGTCGATTCGCCCTGCCATGCAATGCCACCGGCATGAATCTACCGGCATGAACAATATATAGATTTCATATACGATTATGCAAATCAAAATCGCCTAAATCTCGAAGTATATACGTGTTATCTCGTTTATACCCTCGCACATCAGCATCCAGACAGCTTTGCGCATATGCGTCTCCATTCCCACGCCTTTTCTCACTCCCTGTTTCTATTCCAGGTCGTAATCGTCCGGTATCACCTTCATCCTCACCAGTTCGGGGTCGTGGCCGGGGATGATCACGTCGGCCATGGCGTCCAGTTTGGCCAGGGTGCGCATGATCTCTCCCGGGTTGAGGATGGAGGGCCCGAAGTAACCCCCGTACCTGGCGCTGAAGACCCGGCTCAGGGTCTCCTGTACCTCCGGGTCGGAGAGATCGATCTCTTTGCCGGCCACTCCACCTCTGCCTATCATCTCCATGAACTGCTTGGGAAAACGCTTGGCCAGCCCCGCGTACATGTACGCCGCGTCACCCAGGATTATCGCCTTGCCGCGCGAGGTGTTTACCGCCACCGCCTGGTGTCCCGCGGTGTGGCCGGGGGCGAAGACGAGATCGATGCCTTCCTGCACGTTAAAGTCCCCGTTGATCAGCCTGAACCTGGGCAGAAGGTCCACCCATTCCTCCGGTGCGCAACCCACCGCCTGGTAGCCCATGGGAAAATAGGAGTTGAGCACCTCCTCCTCCTGCACGTACAGGTCGGCGTTCTCGAACAGGTGCAGGTAGCCGGTATGGTCGTGGTGGAGGTGGGTCACCAGCACCTTCTCTATCGACAGTGGATCCACGCCGTATGCCTTGAGCACCTCAGGCACTTCCAGGTCGGGAGTACGGTGGGGACCGAAGATGAACTTGGGAACGTGATCGTGCTGGTAGCTGCCGTCCACTACGATCTGCTCGCCGCCTTCCCCCTCGATAAGGAACATGAATACGGGCAGGTCGGCGAAGTAACCGGAAGCGAGGGGGCTCATGATCAGCCCCCAATTCATGTTAAACCAGCCGGTGAGCAGGGGCTTGATCCTGTACTCCTTCATCTCCGCTCCTTTCCCTCGGGCCCTGGCCTTGTCAGGCGCGCGTAGCGGGGAGGGCTATCCCCCCCCGGTCTTGCGCGAGGTGATACGGATGGCGTTCTGCGCGCAGACGGGCAGGCATTCCCCACAGCCGTCGCAGAAATAGGCGAAGCGGGGCACGATGCGGTAATGGGGATCGGCCGCATGCCTGGCGCGGTTTCTCTCCTTCGGCACCGCGAGGAATACACCCTGGGGACAGACCTCCTGGCATCGGAAGCCGCATGCCCCGGCATTGCAGGCCCCGACCTTTATGCCGTATGCGGCCATCCTCACCACCTCCCCGCGGCCGCGGGCACGCTCTCGCGCGTGACCAGGGAGAGGGCGCCGCGCGGGCAGGCCGTCCTGCACAGGCCGCAGCCGAAGCAGGCACCCGCGTGTACGTGGATACGGCCCGCCTCGGGGTCGTAATGGAGCGCGCCGAAGCTGCAGCGGGACATGCACAGGGGCTCCGCGCAGAAACGGCACGCTTCCGTGTCCACGGCGCACACCTCATGGCCTTTGAATATGGCCGCCTCCACGTTGTTGGCCCAGCGTTGCTTGAGGGAAGTGCAGTAGCGGGCATCGCAATTGCAGATGCAGATGGGGAAGGGCACCTTGGCGTAGAGCACCTGGTGGAAATGGCCGCGCTCATCGCTGCGCTGCACCATGTCCCTGGCCTCCTCCAGGCTTATCTCCTCCATGGGTCCCTCAGGGAGAAAACGCCTCTGGATCTCCTTCACCGGACCGAAATTGAGGCAGACCATGTCGTCGCGGTGTCCCACCAGCTTGCGGCATTCGCAGGGAAGCAGCACAAAATCCTTGGCATATTCCAGGAGCTGCATGGAGTCCTCGAGGGAGACCACCTGCCCTCCGTGCTCGCCCGGGGCCATGCGGTTGACCATGGCCTTCACCGCCTTGCCGATGACCGGCCAATTGATGAGCCTGGTGACCCTGGAAGTGAAGTCGATGTAGTACTCGATGCCCCACCCCGCCACCTTCTCCAGGGTCTTCACGCGCTGGGGGTCTTCCATCATCTCGTCAGAGAAGTTGTCGGGGTTGAGATACCAGCGATTACCCTGGCCGTGTTTCGCGCAGAATTCGCACATGGAGACACCTCCAGACCCGGAAGATGCATGCCGTGAGCGAGATTATTATAGCAGGTTCTTCTCCGAAAAATGTGGGTGGCTACCGTCATGACGGCAGGCCCGCGATGGATGATGCAAGCCCTGCTTCCAGGCAGTATTTCCGCGGGTACTGCGCAGGAGATGCGGGAGGTGGGGAACGGCGTCCGCCACGTGCAGCACACGGCCAGGCCTCTCACCTGCCCCGCGATGCAGACCTGCCTGCCGATGTGATAGATTACGGGCATGGGCTCGTAAGGCAAAGGAGGGAAACATGTTCATCGAGGAGAGATGCGACCTGTGCGGCGACTGCGTGTTCCTGTGCCCCTACGTGGACTACGACCGCGAGCAGTCGATAGAGCAGTGGAGAAAGCTTATGGAGGGGGAGACCCCCGAGATAGTCGGCCAGTGCGTGACATGCGTGGCCTGCAACCAGTTCTGCGACAAGGGGGCCAATCCCTTCGACCTCATCCTGAAACGCCAGGAGGAAACGGGCGTCCTCAACATCCCGGAGCAGAACACGGAGGTGTTTCGTAACCTGCCCGACGCTCCCAGCCAGGTGATAGAGGGGGATGCGGACAAGCCGGCCCTCTCCCTGTGCAGCGTGGGGGATTTCGTGCCCGGCCTCTTCGACGGACCGCTTTTCGCGGGGATGACCGTGCTCAAAGGGGGGGACTATTTCTGCAACATGGGTTGGGTGCACCTGGGCTACGAGACCCCGGTGCGCGAGGGCGCACAGCGCGTGGTGGACAACCTCTCGGCAACCGGCGCTACGGAGATCGTCTTCTACCACGACGACTGCTACGCGCTGCTCGCGGCCATGGTCAAGGATTACGGCGTAGAGATCCCCTTCCGTCCCGTACATATCATCGAGTACCTGCTGGATTACGTGAAGGAACACGGGGGCGAGGTGACTCCGCTGGGGATGAAGGTAGCCTATCAGCAGCCCTGCGCCTCTCGCTACACGCCATGGAAGGACGAGCAGCTCGACGAACTCTTCCGCCTCATCGGGGTGGAGAGGGTGGAGAGGGAATACGACCGCAGGTACGCTCTCTGCTGCGGCTCTCCCATGGTACCCAGGGACCGTGAAAAGGCGAACGCGATAAAGAAGCGCAACATCGATGACGCGGTGGAACACGGCGCCCAGTCCATGGCCTACCTGTGCCCCTTGTGCGTGCTCAACCTGCGCAAGCGTGCCGACGCCGCCGGGCTGGAGAACTATCACATCATAGAGCTGGTGAAGAAAGCCCTGGGCCACGGTCAATAGCATGCGGGTGAAGGACTTCCCGGGCGAGTGGGACAAGCCCGCCCACGACTTCTCGACCCGGGTGGGATGTCTGGGCGGCGCACCTCATGTATGCGTCCCTGCCCGAGAGGAAAGGGGACTAAGTGATGGGGAACAAAAAGGACACGCGGGTCCGCAGGAGGCAGCGAGTAAGGAAAGCCCTGATCATCGCATCTTTTGTGCTCTTCCCGGTGACCTTCTACTATCTCTCCCCCATCCTCATCATCCAGGGAGCCTCGGAGGGGATCATCGTCGGGAGCTTCATCGCCTTCGCGCTCATGTTCCTCTTCTCGCTGGTCCTGGGGCGGGCCTTCTGCGGCTGGGTATGTCCCGCGGGCGGTATGCAGGAGCTCTGCTTCAAGCTCCGGGACAAGAGGGCCAAGGGGGGGAGGCTGGATTGGATCAAGTACTTCATCTGGGTGCCCTGGTTGGGCGCCATCGCCGCCGCGGCCATCAGGACGGGCGGCTTCAACGGAGTGGACCCCTTATACCAGACCTACTACGGCATATCCATCGCCGGGATCCAGAGCCTGTTCGTCCTGGCCATCGTGCTCCTGGTCATCTTCATCCTGGCCATGGCCTTCGGCAGGCGCGCCTTCTGCCATTACGGTTGCTGGATGGCGCCTTTTGTGGTCATGGGGCGCAAGGCGGGGAACGTATTCAGGTGGCCGTCCCTGCGGCTGGCGGTTGATGAGGAGAAATGCATAGACTGCAAAAAGTGCACCAAGGTATGCCCCATGAGCCTGGAGGTCAACGCCATGGTCAAAGCGGGGCAGATGGAGAACAGCGAATGCATACTCTGCGGCATGTGTGTGGACAACTGCCCCAAAGAGGTCATCTCTTATGTGTTCGGGTCTAAGAAAAGAGCTGCAGTAAGCGCGGGAGGAGTGTAGAGATGAAGGTCCTGGCGATAACCGGCAATCCCAAGAGAAGCGGGGCACTGGCCACGCTGACCGAGGAGGCTGTCAGGGGGGCGGAGGCGGGTGGCGCGGATGTGGAGACCATCAGGCTGGCCGAAAAGGACATCAAGCCATGCAGGTTCTGTCTGAGATGCCGCGAGGACGTGGATTCCCGCATCGCGACCTGCACCCAGAAGGACGATATGGCGGAGATCCTGCCGAAGATCGCCGATGCCGACGCATTTATCCTCGCCTGTCCCATGAGCGGCGGACACGCTAATGCCTACATGAAGATATTCGAGGAGAGGTGTTGCTTCACGCTCGGCAAGGCTACCAGGAGGATACTCTGGGTGAAGGGCTGTCCGGAGTCGCGCATCGCGGACAGGGAAAGACAGGCGGCGGTGATCACCACCACGGGGGTCGTGCCTGCCTGGTCGCGGGTACTGTGCAACGGCTCCACCCGGGAGATGGCCTCTCTGGCGCGCGGCATCTTCAACGCCAGGGTAGCGGGGACGCTCTATGCCGGCCTGATCAATGTCCGCGGCCTGAGAGAGCGGGATCGCTTGAAAGCATACGAATTGGGCAGGTCCCTGGCCGCGGCCGCATGCAGCGCTGAAAGTAATCCTCCCCGGCCGGGGGTTGCTGGGACATCCCCGGGTCAGACTATCCCAGGAGGGAGCGGATGAGGCCGGGCGCCCTGGCGGAATTCTCCCCGTAACCATCGGCGCCCATATCCGTGGCCACGCTCCCGGAAAGGGGTGCTCCCCCCACGACGATGAGCGGTCGGGGCTCGAGTTCCCGGGCCAGTTCCACCGTCCTGCGCATGTTGGGGATGGTGGTGGTCATCATGGTGGACAGCGCCAGGACACGCGCCCCGTTGGCCCGTAACCCGTCGATGAACCGCTCGGGCGCGACGTCGTAACCCAGATCGACGATACGGTATCCCTCGGCCTCCAGCATCACCGCCACCAGGTTCTTGCCGATCTCGTGCACGTCACCCTCGACCACGCCCAGCACGACGGTCTCTCCGCCGCCGGTGTCTTGCGCCGGCTGCAGGGAGGGGACGACGGCCTCGATACCGGCGTGCATGGCCTCCGAGGCCAGGAGGAGCTCGGGCAGGAAATACTCGTGCCTCTCGTAGAGCTCGCCCGCCTCGTGCATGCCCCGGCTGAGTCCCTCCCTGATGATCTCGCGCGCGCCTGTCCCCTCGCCGATGGCCTTCGCGCACAGGGATACGGCTTCCTCGTCCATGCCCCGCGTCACCGCGGCGGCGATATCATCCATGATCCGGCTTTCCGCGCTCATAATTCACGTCCTCACTCGATCGGATACTTGCCGTACACTTCAGCCGCACGCACGATCGCCCGTGCGCTCGCGAGATCGGCGTTGGGTGGGTACTCGCATACCGGGGCCAGGACATAGCCGCCGCCCGGGGCCAGGATGCGGATCTGTTCCCGCGCTATCTCCATGACGCGCTGGGGGGATTCCATCAGGATGTCCTGTGTGGTCACGAGCCCGGCAAGCGCGGTCCGCTTCCCGTATTTGCTCTTCATCTCCTGCAGGCTCTCGCAATCGTCGGGTATGTCCGCCAGGGTGACCAGCAGGGGCTGCATGTACTCGAGCTGCAGGTCCAGGTAGGGTCCGGTGCCGCAGTTGTGCAGGGATACCAGGGCGCCATTGCGCCTGATCTCGTCCGCGATGCGCCGGGCATAGACCCCTTCCATCTCCACCCAGAGCTCGCGCGAGATGCCGGACTGCGAGCCGAAGAGGGTATCCAGCATCACCGAGTCCACGCCGGTATCGCACTGGGCGCGGGCATAGTCCACCAACACCTCGGTTATGACCTCCAGGGCGGTCTTGACCTTCTGCGGGTGCCGGAGGCAGTCCACGAAGAGCCTCTGCGCTCCGCGCATCATGGCCAGCACCCCCAGGGGCCCGAAGATGAATCCCATGACCGGGTAGCGTATGCCGGCTTTCTTGGACAGTATCCTGCCCAGCTCTATGCCCATGCTCATGCGCGGCGACTTGCGCGGGTCGAAGACCTCCAGCCTCTCGTAATCCTCGACGCTGGCGATGCGGGGAGCGTGGTAATCGGGGTGCGCGGTGCTGTAAGGTGGGTAGACCATCTTCTGCCCGAAGTCAGCCGCCTCCACCGAGAGGTCGATGACCGTATACAGGACGTCCCCCCCGATTATCTCGTTGGCCGCGATATAGGCATCCGCCGCCATCTCGGGGTCGCGCGAGAACTGCTCGTAGGATATGCCCGTGAGCCTGCGCGCAGCGCCGATAAGGAAGTGGGTTACGGGGACGCGGTCCGGCTCCTTGTGGAAGGCGGTGCACAATACGCGCTCCAGCGGCAGCAGCCCCCCCACCTTGCCGTGCAGGTGGAAGAGGCTCGAGCCCACCTGCATCATTCCCATGGACGGCCTGAGAAGTCTTCCACCGATGCGAGGGTAAACGGACATGGTCTCTTCCCACCCTTCGATATTCTACGGCCGTGACGTAATGTTACCATCGATGCAAGCAAGGTGGAAGGCGGCGATGTTGAGCGATCGCGGCGCCTGCCGGCGGCGGCGATCACATCGCTTGCGGCCGCGGCTCCAACATGCCCTGAAGGAGATCGACGCGTGAGGATCGAGACCAGGCCGCGGCAGGCCGCAACCGTTCCCCTTCCACCCCTGTTGGTATGATAGGGATAACGGCCGCGAACCGAACAGGGTTTCCGGAAAGGAGTAACGGGATGAAACCGGCCAGATGTTCCGACTGCGCCGCTCCCCTCTGCTACCTGAACGTCTTCGAGCACGCCCCCGCTTTCTGCCCCTCCCTCAGGTACGAGGAGGAGATCAGGGAGGTCAGCAGGAAAGTGACCGGCGGCGATCTCGAGGAAGTCGCCAGGGTGTCCACGGTGGTGGAGGGAGCCGGCTATTGTAAGAAGACCCGCGTTGAGGAGATCGTCGACTTCGCCCGCAGGCTCGGCCTGCGGAGATTGGGCATCGCCTTCTGCGTAGGGCTGCGCAAGGAGGCGGGCGTGCTCGCCGACGTACTCGAGGGGAACGGCTTCGAGGTGGTCTCGGTGTGCTGCAAACTCGGGGGCATAGCCAAGGAGGAGTTCGGCGTGGAGGACGGCGAGAAGATAAACCCCGGCACCTACGAGGGGGCGTGCAACCCCGCCGCCCAGGCCATGGCCCTGGAAAAAGAAGGCAGCGAGTTGAACATACTACTGGGCCTGTGCGTGGGCCACGACACCATCTTCTTCGCCACCACCACGGTGTTGACCACCGTTCTGGCCACCAAGGACCGCGTGACCGGGCACTGCCCGCTGCAGCCGCTCTATCTCGCGGACTCCTATTACGGCCGGGTGAAGAGCCCGCAGCAGTGACGCGGGTACGAGAGAGCGGCGCGAGATCCGTAACGGTGACATCGGGGGATGCGTCGAGAAGCGGGCACATGCGGCGGGCATCGGCGTTTCACGCGCATAACGCCGGGGCCGATACTTACTGTAAGCCCTGGCACAAAGGGAGAGTAGTCCGTCCAAGGGGGGTTCCGTGCGCAGGTCTGCATACATAACCGCCGCCGTTATCCTCGCGCTCGCCTGCCTCCTGGTGGGTATGGGATTGCCTGCGGCGCTACAGGCAGGGCCGCCCTTCGCCGCGGCCGCGGACGGGCCCATCGCCGAAAGGTTCGGGGTGGCATCCAGCCACATCAAGCTCTACGGCTCCCAGACCATGGACGGCGAGTTCGCGGCCATGCGGGATGCGGGTGCCGCCTGGCTGCGCTGCGACTTCGCCTGGTACGACCTGGAGAGGTCGCAGGGGTCCTGGGACTTCGCCGGAACGGATGCCGTGGTCGCGCAGGCGGAGGCGCGCGGCGTGGAGGTCCTGGGCATCCTGGGCACCTCGCCGGGATGGGCCAACGGGGGCAACGCATGGAACTACCCGCCCACCGACATCGACGCCTGGAAAACCTATGTCAACACCGTAGCCTCGCGCTACGCGGGGAGGGTCGCGGCCTGGGAGATCTGGAACGAGGAGAACATCGACGGCTTCTGGCAGCCCGCGCCCGATGCCGCCGCATACGTAAACCTGCTCGCGGCGGCCTCGCCCGAGATCCGCGCCGCCGACCCGGACGCCACCGTCGTCATGGGAGGGGTGGCCGGACTGGGCTCGACCTACCTGGACGAGTGCCTCTCCCTGGGGGCGGCGGACCACGTCGACGCCGTCGCCTACCACCCCTACGCGGAGACCATCGGGGTGGAGGGGCAGCCGGAGGAGGACCTGCTCAGGCCCAAGGAGTCGCTCTGTCGTTTCCTGGTGCAGTTCGTGCACTGGCTGGTTGCCCAGCACACCTCAAAGGACCTGGAGATATGGATAACGGAGGTGGGCTGGACCACCTGCGCCCAGACCCCGCCGGGGGTTGATGAAGACACCCAGGCCGCCTACATGCTGCGCACCCTCATCAACTACGCCACCACCGACGTGGAGCGGGTCGTCTGGTTCAACCTCAGGGACACCATGCTCAACGAATTGGATCGCTACGGCCTGCTGGAGTACGGTTTCGCCCCCAAGGCTTCCTACGGCTCCTTCTCCACCTTCACCGCGTTCTTCGGCCCTGCCACGTTCACCAGCGAGGACACCGTAACTTTCACCTGCGGCGATCAGTCCACCCTGGAGGCCCACTGCTTCCGCCATCCCGGCGGCAAGCTCACCCTGGCGGCCTGGAAGAGCGACGACAGCGCGGACACCCTCACCATCAACATCGGCGACGCCGCCTACCAGGTGGTAAGTATCGTAGATCCCGCGAGCGGCGCCCGGAGCCCGGCCGCCGGCGTCACGCGCGATGCCCAGGACCGGATAACCGTCGGTGGCCTCGCCGTGGGCAAGACCCCGCTCATCGTCGAACTGGAGACCGGCTCGCCCCCTGTGGAGAGCCACACCTTCTATTTCGCGGAGGGCTACACCGGAGATGGTTTCCAGGAGTACCTGTGCCTGGGGAACATGGAGGCGGAAGACGCCGCGGCGGAGGTGGTTTTTATCTTCCCGGACGGGAGCAGCAGTGCCGTCGGCGTGGCCATCCCCGCCGGCTCCCGCACCACGCTTGACGTCAACGCCATGGTGGGTCCCGGCAGGGAGGTGTCCATGGTGGTCACCTCGGACCGGGACATCGTGGCGGAGCGGCCCATGTACTTCCGCTACGGTACCGGATGGGAGGGAGGTCACGACGTCATGGGAGCGCGGGAGCCCTCCACCTCCTTCTATTTCGCCGAGGGCTACACCGGGGAGGGCTTCGAGGAATGGCTGTGCGTGCTCAATCCCGGCGACACGTCCGCCGACCTTACCTTCCGTTTCCAGACCCAGGAAGGGGGGGAGAGAGAGGTAGGGGGATTCAGCGTCGGCCCGCATTCCCGCGCCTCCTTCAAGGTGAACGATATCCTGGGCCGGGACCTCCAGGCGTCATGCGTGGTGGTGGCGAGCCGGGCGGTGGTGGTCGAGCGCCCCATGTACTTCGATTACCGGGGCAGGGGAGACCACGGCTGGCAGGGCGGCCACTGCGTCATGGGCGCCACCGCCCTCTCCACCCGCTTCCTCTTCGCGGAGGGGACGACCCGGGCCGGCTTCGAGCAGTGGCTCACCATACAGAACCCCCTCGACTCGCCCCTGGACGTACAGGCCACGTACAGCTTCGGGCCGGGGCAGGGGAACGCCGTGGCGAAGAGCTACCGGCTGGAGGGGAGGACCAGGGTAACCCTCTTCGTCCCCGACGAGGTGGGACGGGAGAAGGACGTCGCGGTCGAGCTCTCCTCCGCCTCCGCGTTCCTCGCCGAACGCCCCCTCTACTTCGACTACACGGGAGCGGGCGCCGGTCACTGGCAGGGCGGACATTGCGTCATCGGCGCCCCCGCCGCGGCATCACGGTGGCTTTTCGCCGAAGGCTATACGGGGGAAGGCTTCGACGAGTGGTTATGCCTGCAGAACCCCGGCAGCGACAGTGCCGTGGTGCGGATAGACTACCATACGCAGGAAGCGGGGGCTCTGCCCTCCAGGTGGCTGGAGATCCCCGCCGGCAGCAGGGTGACGGTATTCGTCAACGACGACGCGGGGCGCGACTACCAGCTGGCGGCGGAGTTGACGGTCACCAGCGGCCCGCAGATCGTCGCCGAACGCCCCATGTATTTCGACTATCACGGGATAAAGGGAGGGCATGACGTATGCGGTTTCGCGCCCTGAGCTGCGCGGCCGGGGCTGGTTCCCCGTTCGCGTAAATCCCCGCTCCCGCCCTGCCGGTTTCACCGTGACGATCGCGGCAGGACCTGCGCCGCCATGCGTGCTTGATCCGGTTCCGGGAACAAGCACGCCGCGTCCCATGTATGCGGTAAAAGCCCACTTTATCATGGGCGCGGGGGCGATCGCACCACGGTTGCGGGGCGGGGTCCAGCACGTCGGCATGGCCGGGAAGGGGCACGTCTAAACCCACCATACAAAGTTGGTATTTATGTAGGTTTTGTGCTAATGTGTTAGCCAGCGGGTAAACGGGGCGAGCGGATAGGTATTTCCATATTATGGAAAGCTAATCGCAACGCGGTGGATGCATGCTGGGGGATAGCTTGATGGGGGGATCTCACGGCACGCCTGATGGTGCCTCTCCGGTTCGATCACGTGATCTCCAGCAGCCGTAAGGCGGTTCGGCTAAGATCGGAGGTCTTGAAGTGAAGCGCGATTGGCGACGCAGGACCGGAAAGGTTATCGTTCCCCTGGTTATCCTCGCAATGACCCTGTTGCTGCTGGCGGGGTGCGACCCGCAACCCATATACCAGGAACCGGTGGCCGGGGTGGTATGCAGATGGGATTTCCCGTCCTCGGCGGACGGCCTCGGGATACCGTGCAGCGTCTATCTCCCCAACGGCTACAATCCTGCCGTCGCCTATCCGGTCTGGGTCGAGCTCCATGCCCTCTACGCCACCCCCCTCGTAGACAACGATCCCAACAACCCCTTCTCGAACGAGCTCAAGAGGCTCGCCAACGAAAAAGGGTGGATCCTCATCGCGCCCTGGGGTAGAAACCTGCACAGCCTCTTCGTGGACGGCATCGAGAAAAACCAGCCCCCTTACTACGAACCTGAGATATACGACGACTTCGCGGGAGGCGCCGGCTCCTGGCAGGCGATAAACGGCACCTGGGCGGTGACGGACGGGCGCTACGTACAAACGGACCGCATGCCGAACTGGAAGGAAGCGGTGCGCCAGGGCTCGCAGGGCGAGGACTACGCCGTGCGCGTCAAGATCCGCGACCTCACCCCCCAGGGAACGACCAGCGCCTTCGGGGTCAACATCCATCGCGCGGACAACGGCGACTGCTATCACATCGACCTCTACCGGGGATTGGACAACAAGAAGTACGTCCGTTTCTACAAGTACGTGAACGGGGAGTGGCAGGGGATAGCCACCATGGCGTACGACTGGCAGCCGCTCAACCCCCTGGACAACTGGATAAACCTGAAGGTGTCGTGCTACGAGGACTACCTCGAGGTCTACGTGAACGAGAAGATCGTCAACATGCAACCCGGCTACGAGGCTACCCCCTACGGCTACGGCTGGGACGTCCCCGGAACGCCCCTCGGGCCCGGCGGGGTCAGCCTGTGCAGCTTCGGCGGCGTGCACGAGTTCGACGACGTGCGCATACAGAACGAGTACGAGTACGGCGAGCGCGACGTGCTCGACTGCGTCCTGGGGCTCATGGAGAGGTATCGCATCGACCCCGCGCGTATCTACGTGGCGGGGCACTCCCAGGGAGGCTCGGGCACTTTCTCCCTGGGCCTGCACCACCCGGACCTCTGCGCGGCGCTGCGGCCGGCCGACGGTTTCACGGACATCTTCTACGATTACAACTGGTTCAAGACCTACTACCCCCCCAATCCAGGCCCCCCCTATGCCAATATCAACGACGGCAGGCTCACCGAATACATGAGGGTCCTGGCGGGAGGCGAGGCCGGCCCCTCCTACCCGGAGAGGCTGAGCGTGCTCAACGGCAACAGCGCCCGTTACATACTGGAGAACGGCGTGAACAATTACTGGCGCATCGTGCATGGCACCCCCGACTATAACGTGCCCAACTCCCTGGACCCGGTGCAGATATGCTGGTGGGCGCCGTGGTGGTTCATGTGGGGACAGACGGCTGCGCCGGCGCCCTACAGCCCGGCGACCTCCACCTACGCCAACGGCAAGGCCGTTGCCGACCTCCTGCAATCCTGGTCTTCGCCGGGCAGGTACTACTGCGACTACATAACCGACCCCAATATCGGCCACGGTTTCCTGGAGCCCTACGCCACGACCGCCAATTTCTTCTATGGCAAGACCCTGAGCCGCCGCCCCAGCGAGGTCGCCTTCAAGACCTACGACGACGCGAACAACGGGGCCTGGTGGCTGCGCCTGGAGATACCCAACCCGGGGCGCAACGAGCCGGGTATGGCCAGGGTGAAGGTGGACGCCGTGTCTAACTCCGCCGCCGTCCATGCCCGCAACCTCACCCGGCTCACGCTGGACCTGGGATGGATGGGCTTGAGCAACGCCGCGGGGAAGACCATCACCTTCACCCTTGACGACGACACATCACCCAACGTCTTTCCCATAACCGACAACACGGGGGCGGCGACCCTGGAGCTCGTGGGCGCCTGGAGCGCCACCTCCGGATACGTCGTGCGTCTCGACGGCGCGACCCTGACCCCGGGAACGCATTACAGCGTGGACGGCACGTCCCTGGTGCTGCCCGGCCTGGCGGTGCGTGGCGGCCATACCCTGACCGTCACGGCCCCCGCGACGCTGCCCCCCAACCTCGCCCCCAACGCGGGGGCCGAAACGGACGCCGGCGGCGGTTTTCCCGCGTACTGGAGCGGAGAGGTGCAGGGGGGCGGCAACGCCTACATGCTCTGGGACGACCTGGAGGTGCACGGAGGCGCCAGGGCGTTGAGGATCAAGGACGCCAGCTTCTCCAGCGTGGGGGCCAGGGCGGTGTGGAAGTCCAATACCTTCGCGGTGACGGCGGGGCGGCAGTACCTGCTCGGCGCCTTCGCCAGGGCCAGGATGCTCAAAGGCGCGAACCCGGTGATCGGGATAACCTGGTACGACAGCTCCAAGCAGCCCATCTCCACTACCTGGGTGGAAGCGCCCGGCACGGGGGATTTCGCCTTGAACCGCGCCTGGTCGGCGATGCAGCTCAAGGCCGCCGCACCCGCGGGGAGCGGCTACGCGACCATACAGGTGGGGATGGAGGGCGACTACGCGGGTCAGACAGGCGGCAGCGTATGGTTCGACGACATCTCCTTCACCGCCCAATAGGCAGGGCCTTGATTTGAGGGTCAGGCCTGGGTTTGGGCCTGAGTTTGTTGGTCTGTATCAATATGCGGCGATATCAGGGGGGAACCGAACTTCCTCGTCATCCAGATCACCGGCCCGCTCAGGCCTGCCCACAACCAGGCCCGACCCTCAACTTCACCATATTATTCACCGCGCTTCTCGGAGAAGGATGCTGTAACGTTTCGGTAGGCGCTTTTGGCTGAAGAAGGTTGAGAGACCACCCTATCATCCTGACAAAAGCTACCAAGCAAGGAAGAAAGAGGTGATCTCCCAAATGTTTGACCTGACAAATATGGTATGACGTCTGGCCTCCGAAGCGAAGGGTATCGACGAGATCGAGGAGAAGAACTTGATTTGATTTGGGCGCCGGTTGGGGCTACCCTTGAAGCAGGTGTTTGAATCATGAGAAGGCTTTTGAAGATGCTGACAAAAACCGGCTGCGGCAAGCCTGCGACCCTCCCGTTCGCCGTCGCCCTCATCTCCAGCCTGTTTGCCCTCGTGGCCGTGGGCAGCGCGATGAGCGCCTCCCCGGCGTGGGCGCAGGCCGCCGGTGACGGGGCTGACGGCGAGACCGTCGCCGTGCCCGCCGCACCCCTTGCGTATGCGCCCGGCGAGGTGCTGGTGAAGTTCGCCGACCCCGCCGCGGCGGAGCGTATCGTGGGATTCCTCGACGTCCTGGGCCTGGAGAGCGCCGCCCGCGAGGTGTTCGAGGAGGGCGGGGAGCTGCTCGCGCAGCTCGATCTCGCGGCCGGCGTGCAGGTGGAGGACGCCGTGCGCCTGCTGCAGTCGCTCGCGGGCGTCGTCTACGCCGAGCCCAACTATGTGTACCGTGCGGATTACGCTCCGGCGGACCCCTCCTATCCCCAGCAATGGGGATTGAACAACACCGGCCAGAACGGGGGGACCCCCGGCGATGACATCGGGGCCCAGGAGGCCTGGGACATCGAACGCGGCGATACCACCCCGGTGACGGTGGCGGTGATCGATTCCGGCATCGATTTCCTCCACCCCGACCTGGATGGAAAGATATGGGACAACGGCGATGAGGTCCCCGGCAACGGGCTGGACGACGACGGCAACGGTTACGTCGACGACGCCGCGGGATACAACTGGGCCGGCATCACCCAGAGCCGGTACTACTATTACGACTACGGGGACGAGACCTACTATACGACGGCGCGCTACTTTGGCTCCGGCTCCGCCAACAGCAAGCGCGCTCAGTCCATCAAGGGGACCGGGCAGAGGCTTACCCATGTCGGATTCGCCCTGCAGAAAGTGGATGATGGCATGGCCCCGCCGCCGGGGAACATCACGGTCTCCCTGCGTTCGGACCGGGACGGCGCCGTACTGGCCTCGTTCACCATAAATGCCGCGGAAGTAGGGCCGCTAGCGGCTGAGATATACAAATCCCTTTCAACCGCAGTGACCCTGACGTCCGGAGAGACGTATTACCTTGTGCTGGAGACCGCCGCCAGCGCTTCCGACTACTATTACCTCTACGACAACTGGGGCACCAGCGATCCCGACACCGACCAGTTCGACCCCTATCAGGATGGTCAGGAATCGCGCTGGGATGGTACGGCCTGGGTGGACCTGGGCTACGAGAACGACGACCTCTACTTCCGCACCAACGCCAACGCCAACCCCCGCGACGACAACGGGCACGGCACCCACGTCTCCGGCATCGCTGGCGCCGAGGAGGGGAACGGCCAGGGCGGGGTGGGGGTATCCTTCGGGGCCGAGATCATGCCCCTCAAGGTGATGGACAGCACCGGCAGGGGGTACAACTCCGACATCACCGCGGGCATCCGTTACGCCGCGGACAACGGGGCGCAGGTCATAAACCTCAGCCTGGGCGGCACGTCATATTCCGCCTCCATGCGGGACGCCGTGGACTACGCCCACGCCGCCGGGGTGGTGGTGGTGGCCTCCGCGGGCAACAGCGGCGACGGCACCATGCAGTACCCGGCCGGCTACGACAACGTCATCGCCGTGGGGGCCACCGACAGAAGCGACGTGATAGCGTCCTTCTCCACCCACAACTCCAGCGTGGACCTGTCCGCCCCCGGGGTCGCCATCCATTCCACCATGCCCACCTACGAGGTGGGACTGAACAGCTACGGGTATGGCCTGAACTACGCCAACCTCAACGGCACCTCCATGGCCGCGCCCATGGCCTCCGGCGTGGCCGCGCTGCTGCGCTCCTACAGGCCCACGTTCACACCCGGTGAAGTGGCCTCGTATATGCAGACCTACGCCCACGACCTGGGCGCCCCGGGCTGGGACGAATATTTCGGTTACGGGCGCATCGACGCGTACGCGTCACTCGACGCCATCCCCCCCGTCCCGCACATAGACGGCATCGCCCCCGGCTCGGGCGAGGTGGGCAGCGAGGTGACCGTCGGCGGCTCCGCCTTCGGCTCCACGCGGGGGACCTCCTACGTCTCC
>QZKE01000070.1 GCA_003598015.1 Actinomycetota bacterium
CACACACGCTGGGGGACGAATTCCTAGAGCAGACGTGAAATTTCTTGCATATGCACGCAACACGGCCGGATCGGTGCTTATATATTCTTCCCCTAATACCTCGGTAAGAGCCTGCAGCGCATTTTCTGATAATCCCATGATCACCTCCTGAATCATTCCTTGGATTTCTTCTTGCCGTCTCCGGCTGCCAACAGAACCAACTCCGTGAGATCAAGGATCTTAATAGGTGCACCAGATTCCACTACCGAATCCTTAAACGCCCTCTCACACCACGGGCAGGCAGTGACCAGGGCTTCGGCTCCGGTAGAAAGAGCTTCCTCTATCCTTTCCGCAGCCGTCCAGGAGGCAAACTCAGGGTATGCCTCCCATACCCCACCACCAGATCCGCAGCACCAGGAGTATTCCCGAATGCGTTCCATCTCTGCCAGCTCAACACCAGGAACCTGGCGGATCACGTTGCGAGGAGTGTCATAACACCCAAAGGTCCCTCGCCGGAATTCCTTAGGAGGGGTATGCCTCCCATAAGCCCCTCTGCTTCCTTCCCAGGGGATATATGGTTCGCTGAGCCTTCCCAAATGACAAGGATCATGATACGTCACCTTCAGGCCCAGATCCTGAGTGAGGTTGAGTCGCCCCTCTTTCAAAAGGCGCTCCAAATATTCAGTTATATGTAGGACTTCCGCAGGTAGTTCTTTGCCCAACAAGGGGTAGGTGTATTTGAACGCCGCGTAGCAGTCCGAGCATGCGGTCACCAGGGTCGTGGCGCCGGAGGCTTTCACCCTGCCCTGGACGTCCTCCGCGAAGTTCCCCGCCTCCCCCTGGTAGCCCAGTTCGTAGGCGCGCCCCCCACAGCAGGCTTCCTCACTGCCGGCGATCCCGAAATCGACTCCGGACGCCTGGAGGATATCCACCACGCCCCGCAGTATATCCAAGAGGTCCGCGTCGTAGGAGTAGCGGCAACCCACGTGGAAGAGCACCTCGGCCTTTTTCTTGTTTATATCCTTCAGCTCCAGCCCTTCGGCCCAGGCGCCCCTTTTCGACTTCGGCTCCCCGAATACGTTATCCTCTCTCTTGAGGGAGTCGATCAGGAACATGTGCTCGGGGATGATCTGGCCATCCTCTATGCACTTCGCCCGCAGTGCCTTGAACATAAGGAGGGGCTCCAACTCTCTGCTTCGTTTACACATGATGTCGCAGGCTCCGCAGAGGTTGCATTTATAGACAATATCTAAAAGACTTTCGGTAAACTCCAGCTCACCGCGCATCAATCCCAATGCTACGTCCATTTTCCCCTGGCAGGAGTAGGCATCAAAAAGATACCGGGCAACTGCAGGGCAGACTTTTGCGAATCTCTCGCTCGTAAGCTCCCAGGGGTCTACCCATTTGCAAAGGGAACACCGTGCGCAATTGACAGTATCCCACTCAAATTCTGTTAAAGACATGAGCTCTCCTCCGTTTTCATTATGTTGTTTTTATCAAGGACCTTCTTCATCGTCATTTGAGCAGTGGCATTCGAGGGACATAGATTGAAAACTTCTTCCGCCCATATGCCCTGCGGCCTCGAAAAGAACCCACCCTGCTTGGAGATCTCCGCGACCGCTTTTCTGGAGAGAGACTTCAGCTTTCCATCCTGACGGGAATCAGGCCTGACCGGGATGCTGAATTCCATGTGGAAAACCCTGCCATACTCCAAGGGCTGTATGTACTTGCCAACATCTTCGGCAGCATAGCCATGCTCCTCCAGCAACCTGTGAAATGACGATTCGCATTGAGAGACCTTGTTTCGAGTCGTTATAAAGAAGATGTCCAGGGAGTCACCCAGCAGTCCATGCTTCCAGTAAGGGTCTTTAGTCCAAGGACCCTGGAACAGTTCAATGAGTTGCGGACCCCGGCCCGCCAGGTCTTCATTCAACGTTATTCCCGATTCCTTCACGATCTCCGCAAGCGCCTCCTGTTGGTATTCCATCTTTTTTTCGGGCAACCGGGGCCCAGCTGCCATGCAGAGTATTATGGTCCAGGGCGACAGGTCCTTTTTGAGTCCTGCAAAATCATCCTGCCAATTCTCACAAAGGATACTCGCCAGATGATGGTTGTTCAGTGCAAAGCACTCATCGCCGATCATGCGACTCTGGATACGACATATAGTGCTTACAACCTCTTGCAAGGTATTACAGGGTATGGAAAACAACTTCTGCGTTGTTGGAAGGGTTTCCGCCTTTACATTGATCCACGTAACAATCCCCAGGGTTCCCTGAGCCCCTTGAAACAATCTGCATAAGTGCATTACGCCTGGACCATCCGGGCCTGTCAGATCGGCCTTGGTTTTTTTCAAGCTGGCAGGACCTGAAGCAGAGCCTGTGCGAAAAACATCTCCACTTGGGAGAACCATCTCCATGGTAAGTATTGGCTCTCCATACTCGAACTTAGGGATAAGCATCGGCTCCTTCTGCAAGAAACTGCTGAGAGCCGATTTTCTTATGTGGGGCAACAAGGGGTTTGAAGCCTTGAGCCCATTTTTTCTTAATTCGTCCTGGAGCTGTGCCCACCCTACCCCTGGCTCAAATCTTACCGCCCTGTTCCTTGTATCGACATTATGAATGGTTCTCATTTCTGAAAGATCGATCAATATGAGCCCCTGCTTGGAAGCGGGATATCTATAAGGATCAACTGATGAACTCCTGGTCATAACGGGAATCCGGTGCCTGTTGGCATAGCGTAGCGTCTGCTGTATCTCCTTTACGGAAGTCGGCTTGACTATGCTAAACCCTGGTTGAAAAGACCGACGTAATGAAATAGCTTGAACGCTCATCGTTCCCCCTTTCCCGGTAGAGTATAGCTTCCAATGTTTTCATCAATTTTCTGTTTTACTAATATCCCGGCCTCTCCTGATCTCGATAAAAATCCCAGGCTTTGACTCATAAGATCCCTTCCTTGTATCTATTACGCCGCATCTGCCACATCTCATCATGCGCATAGAGATACATCATGTGCATATTGATGCCCCCCTATTAGCCCACTGGAATAGCTGCATCCCCTAAGGTGGTTTTCACAGGGCCACAATCCCCCCCATCAGAACAATGCCTCCCCGCTCGACCCACTCAAACTTGCCGGAGTTAAATTCAGGTCGTCCGCGTACTATGGATGTGTTGCTTTCTTCGTTGGATGCTATGAAGAGGGGACGGTATTGTGCTCCGTTTGATCGATTATGTTAGTACACAACATATGCTTTACAGCGATGAGTTTCTGAACCTGGGCACTTTTTACGTTGCCCTTTAACCGTGCCAGCCTTTTTTCCCTCTTGTATCGCTGCTGTCGCTGCCCCGATGCATATTTCAGCATTTCAGCTAGAAAACTATACTTCCTTAGGGGTTCTGTATGAGAAATCCGGGTTTTCATATCACCCTGCCCCCTTCTACAGTCAGCCTGTACAGGAGAAATACTGGGAGTTATAATATTACCACTAGTTATGCCATGTCAAGCTAGTTTATAACCTGGTACCGGCGAGAGGGGGAAAGATGTACGAGCAGATGGCCGCATGCGGGACCTTTTTTCCGCCGCCGAGACCGGCAGGATAAACGAATTCCGAGGGCTGCTGAGCCAGAAGGAGGGCCGTTAACCATGATGGGGGGAAACTGGGGCAAGATACTGGAGGTGGACCTGGGGGCTGGTACCACCGAGGTCCTGGAGCTGGACGAGAAGATCTACCGGGATTACCTGGGTGGAAGCGGCCTGGCCGCGAGGATCTTCTTCGAACGCAGAGGTTGGGAGGAGGACCCCCTGTCCCCCGCAAACCCCCTTATGATCATGCTCGGCCCCCTGTCGGGGGTAAACCTGCCCGGGGCCTCCAGGCTGGAGATATGCGCGCGGTCGCCCCTGACTGGCATCTGGGGTGAGTCATGCATGGGCGGCCACTTCGCCCCCCAGCTCAAAGGCACCGGCTACGACGGCATCATCGTGAGTGGGGCCTCGGATAAACCGGTATACCTTGTAGTCACGGACGATGGGGCGGAGATACGCGATGCCTCCCACCTCTGGGGCAAGGACACCTACGAGACCGAGGACACCCTCAAGGAGGAGCTCGGGGACAAGCGGGCCCAGGTGATATGCATAGGGCAAGCCGGAGAGAACCTGGTCAAATACGCCAACGTGATGAACGACAAGGGCTCCACCTCCGGCAGGGGCGGCATGGGAGCCGTGATGGGCTCCAAGAAGCTCAAGGCGGTTGTGGCCAGGGGTAAGAAAAAACCTCCTATCGCCGACGAGGAGGGCCTCAAGGAGACCCGCAAGAAGATGAACGAGACCATCAAGTTCAACCTGGTCGCGGAGGGACTCTCGTCCTTCGGTTCCAACGTGCACATGGAATACGGCATGGCCATAGGCGACGTTCCCACCAAGAACTGGCGCGAGGCCTACTGGGAGGCCGGTCCGGACAAGCTGGGCGGCACCGCCGTCGCGGAGTCTATCCTGACCAAGACCCATTCCTGCTACGGTTGCCCGGTCGGCTGCAAGAGGATAGTCGAGGTCAAGGCGGGACCCTTCGCCCTGGCGGAGGGGCCGGGAAGCGAGTACGAGGCCGCCGCGGCCCTCGGTACCCTGCAGAGGATGGACGACCGCGACGCCAACCACAAGGCGAACGAGCTCTGCAACCGTTACGGCATGGATGTCATATCGGCCGGCAGCACCATCGCCTACGCCACCGAGGCCTTCGAGGAGGGCCTCATCGGCAAGGCCGATACCGGCGGCATCGAGCTGGGATGGAACCGGCCGGATATCCTCATCGAGCTGATAGAGAAGACCGCCCGTCGCGATGGTTTCGGGGACGACCTGGCGGAGGGCACCCGGGCCATGTCCGCTAAATATGGTGGCGAGGAGTTCGCCGTCCACGTCAAGGGCATGGAGTGCCCCATGCACGACCCCCGTGCCCTCTGGGGCATGGCCCTGACCTACGCCACCTCGATAAGGGGAGCATGCCACTGCGCCGACGCCAACCTCTACACGGATATGGGGGTCAGCAGCCATAAGGACCTGGGGCTGGCGAGGTCCTGGCCCTACCGGGCAAAGGGAAAAGCGGCGCAGACCATAGGATCACAGGTGAAAGGGGTGATCGCCAACTCGGCCGTTATATGCATCTACATCTGGGTGATCACGGGTGGTATACCCGAGATGGTCGAGATGCTCAACCCGGTTACGGGCTTCTCCTGCAGCGCGGGCGAGCTCGTCGATACGGGCCACCGCATCTGGTACATAAAGCGGGCCATCGGTAACCTCTGCGGTGCGACCCGGGACCATGACCGGGTGCCGCGCCGGATACTCGAGCCCCACATCGAGGGCACCACCTCCAGTCTGACCAGCATGATCTACCCCACCTACATGTCGATGGGCCCGATGGGCAAGATGCGCAACGAAAAGATCATGGACATGAACCGCAAATTCGCCAACAACGTCCTCTTCCCCAACATGAACAAGGTTATGAGGGCCATGAGGTTCATGCCCGGCCTTTGGGGCAAGCAGAGGGCGCTCGCAGCAGGAAAGCCGGAGGAGATAGAGCGCCGCACGGTGCCCTTCGAGGAGATGATCGAAGAGTACTACCGGCTCCGTGACATAGACGATAAGGGCCGCCCCAGCCGCCAGCGCCTTGAATCATTGGGGATGAAGGACGTGGCCGACGCACTGTTCTAGGCGATGCCAGGCGTCGCCGGTATGGCCAGGGAGCAGCTTTGGTTTGCGGCGGAACGGGCCAGGGGTCCGGCATGGCATGTGGTAAAACACTTTGAAACGATCGGCACGATGAGATCATAACTAAAAGAGAGTAAAAAGGATCTATCCCTCAAGTCAGAAAATACTGTTCATGGAGGAAGCTCATGGGGGAAAAGCAAGTCGTCGTGGTCGGAGCAGGTTGTGCCGGATTGTCGGCGACCTATACGCTGAAGAAGGCCGGGGTCGACGTCGTGGCCCTGGAGGCCAGCGATCGGCCGGGAGGACGCTGCTGGAACATGAAAAGGGACGGGTTCCTTCTCCCCATCGGCGCCGGTTTTACCGAGATGCAGTGGGCAACGACCCAGAAGTTCGTCAGAGAGCTGGGGCTGTGGAATCAGGCGCACGAATTAAGCACCGTTAGGGTGGCCTTCTGGCGCGATGGTAGAAACTACTTCCTCCTCAAGGGCACCCCCCTGGAGATGCTTAAGAACATCCCCGAGATGCTCAGGTTCAGAGGATGGCCCCTCAAGGCCTACCCCCAGGCCGTGAAACTGGGGCTGGCGTTACGGAAATACTTACGCAGGATCAACCCCGTTACAGAGGATTTAGATCCGCTCCTGGAGCTGGGGAATGTCAGCTCCGCCCAATTCGCCCTCACCCGCGGCGGTCCCGAGATCCTGGATTATCTCATCGCGCCGTTTCTGGGCACCATGGTGCTGGCGCGGCCAGAAGAGGTCACCATCTCACACCTCATCGCGCTGGCGTTCTTCATGAGCGGAGTATGCGTCATGGAAGACGGCTTGGGCTCCATCAACGAGGGGCTATACGAGAAGGTGAAGGAAAACGTCCGCTTGTCCACGCCGGTCACGGAGGTGGTCATCGAGGGCAAGCAGGTCAAGGGCGTCGAGACCGGGGAAGGGTTTATCGAAGCCGACCAGGTGATCTGCGCCACCGATGCCGTGCTGGCGCGGCAGCTCATCCCGGACCTGCCCGATACCATGCGCAAGCCCCTCGAGACATGCGAATACAGCTCTACCTATAGCTATATCTTTGCCCTGGAGAAGAAGATCACCCCCGAGAAGTTCTTGGCGACCATCATCCCGGGCAGCGAGAGGTCCATCCTGACCGCCATTATCGAGACGGCCGGCGGAGCCATGAAGACGGCGCCGGAGGGTGCCGGGCTGATGTATTGCTTTACGGCCGGGTGGTATGACGAGGAGCTCGGCCAGCTCTCGGACGACGAGCGGCGCAGGCGCGTCATCGGGGAGGTGCGGAAATTCTGGCCGGAGTTCCCCGCTGAGCCTTATTTCACCGAGTGCATACGGTGGGACAGGGCGATCAACCTGGAGTCTCCCGGGCAGTTTCCCGCCATCCACGATTTTTTAAAAAACCATACCAGAGACGTGAAGGGGCTGTACCTGGCCGGAGAGTACCTGTTCCTCATAGCATGCACGGAAGGCGCGTATGCAACCGGCGAAAAGGCCGCCAACATGGTAATGGAGGACCTGTAAGCATCAGGCTCAGATGTTTTATATGACTATGCCAGGCCTCTCTCCGCCTCTATACGTTGCATGGTGAATGACAATAACCATAATGCCGAAGGTGAGGTGGAAAAAACTAAAGACGGGGTCGGGTCTCGAAAATCGAGTTTCCTGCCTTCTTTTTCCGTTCAACCCATCTCTCTAGTCCTGGCGATCAGGCTCACTGTGAAGTGGTCTAGCGGCTTAATGATAACCATATTATGGCATATTACTCGATTTTCGAGACCCGACCCCCCTTATGAAATGAGGGTCCCCAGCGGTATCGCCCACATCTTGTCTCCCAGCTTTATCGCCTCTTTACCGTTGTAGGCGATCACGGCGGCTTTGCACCGCGGCGTTGCGGAAAGGAAATCCGAAAGACCTTTGAGGTCTCTCTTCGTCCAGTTCTCTCCCGACTTGACCTCGACAGCCACGATATCCCGACCGATCTCGATAACGAAATCGACCTCTCGCCCCGCCTGGGTCTGCCAGTAGTATATACGTCCGGGGGGGATGTGGTTTTCCACAACCGAGGCGATGTTCTGAAAAACGTAGGTCTCGTATAGCGCCCCCCGCAAGGGATCGTCAGACAGATCACCGCAATCGGTCAGATGGCACGCGAGGCCGGAGTCGGTGATATACAGCTTGGGGGATTTCTTGATCCGGCTGGCCTTGTTCCTCAGAAACGGCTGGACCCTCCGGATTATATAGGTTGCCTCCATCCATCCCAGGTAGCGGGCGGCGGTCTTGGCATCCAGGCTCGCATCACGCGCCAGGCTCGCGATATTGAGTATCTGGGCGGTTCGCAGTGCCGCCAGCTTCAGGAGGTCCCTGAACCCCAGGATATTCTCAACCGCAGCTATGTCTCGCAGGTCTCTCTCTAGGTATGTCTGCTCGTATCCCGTAAACCAGGTCTTGGGTTCACTCACCTCACCAAGTGCGACCGGTGGCAGGCCGCCCGTCAAGACCTCTCCATCCTCCAGCTTAGAGACGGATTTTCTTTTTGGAAGTCCGGGACCGCGCAGGAAGTCGATCAGAAAAGGTGCCATCCGGGTTTCCTGGTGGATTTCCCTCCTGCTCATCGGGGGCAGTCCGAAGTAAATAGCCCTCCCGGCAAGGCTTTCCGACACGCCCTTTAGGAGAGCCGGATTAGCCGAACCCGATAGCAGGAACCTCCCCGGCTTGCGATCATCGTCCACGGCCCTCTTGATGGCCATGAACAGTCCCCCCACCCTCTGTGCCTCATCAATTGTCACCTCTTCAAGCCCGCCCAATACCGCATCCGGATTTTCCTGCAGCGATCTCATCACCGCGTAATCATCGAGGTTCAGATAGTGACGGCCACTCAACCGGGGATCCGACAACAGCATGGTGCTCTTACCCACCTGGCGCATTCCGGTGACGACCACCACCGGCATATCGCGCAGGGCCTTCTCGATCGTCTCGCCGAGCTCTCTCTGGATATACATTTATGACCTTCATTATCGTAATTTACGATATTACATGACGTATTTTATATTTTTCTATATCTGCAAGTCAACCCCGCGCTGGCCTTTGAATATCTCGGAGAGATGGGGAGTCCTTTGAAATCACTCAGCTCTTTAAAGAATTTATAGTCTTGGTCATATTGTGGTCACGGGCTTCTCCGCAGCAGATAAAATAAGTAACAGGCCAGAGAAGATGCTCTCTGAACTGCATAAATAGATGGAGCCCCTGGCCAGAATCGAACTGGCGACACAAGGATTAGGAATATTTCCCAGCGGCATATTTGCTGGTGTAGCTGTTTCTCTCTATTTGTCGCATGCTGTGCTTAATTCCGCATCAGGAAATGTTTTCATCTGCTTCCTCGTATATATTCTCGTTTCCTTCAATTCCTCGATGCATCCTATTGCGTGGTCATATCGTGGTCACGAAACTTCGGCCTCATCCCGTCTGCACCTGGGGGTATGTCGCCCCTGGAGGGCTCCCCTCTCCCCCGCCGGCAGCAGCAACAGGTCCATAGAGATAGCAGAGGCATCAGGAGGTGGATACGTGAAATACCGGGTATAATAAGAACCGCATCAGGGATGGCTGTCGTTGCAAGGGGGGCCGGCGTTGGGACACTTCACTGCTTTTATCACCGAGATAGGCCTGGATGACCTGGGGCAAGCTGGGGGCAAGGGAGCCAACCTCGGCCACCTCATGCGGGCCGGGTTTCCCGTCCCGCCCGGGTTCTGCGTCCTGGTGCGCGCCTACGACATCCTGCTCGAGACACCCGGCCTCAGGGACCGCATGGTTGCCATCCTCGAGAGCACCGATTTCGGCGATGCAGCGGCTGTGGAATCCGCCGTCGCCGGTATCGGGGAGCTGATCGTCTCCACCCCCATACCCGGACCCATCGCGAGGGAAATCACCACCGCCTACCAGGAGCTCATGGAAGAAACGGGCGGGGAGGCGCTGGTGGCGGTGCGTTCCTCCGTAGGGACCAAAGACCTGGCCTCGACCTCCTTCCCGGGCCAGATGGACACCTACCATAACCTGCGGAGGGAGGAAGAGGTGATAAACAAGGTCAGGGAGTGTTGGGCCTCGGCCTTCAGCTACCCGGCGGTGGTCAACCGGCATGCCCGGGGTATAGGCCACTTCGACGTCTTCGTGGCCCCCCTGGTCCAGCTCATGGTCGACTCGGATTCAGCCGGGGTGATATTCACGGTCAACCCCTCCAACAACCGCCCGGACCAGATGGTGATAAACGCCTGCTTCGGGCTGGGCGAGGGGGTGGTCTCGGGCGAGCTCGAATGCGATCACCTGGTGGTGGACAAGGACTCGGGCAAGGTACTGGAGGAGGAGATCGGGGATAAGGAGTTCAAGATCGTGTTGAACGCCCGGCAGGGATCGGGGAACCTCAAGGTACCCCTCCCGGAGGATGAACGAAGCCGGGCCTCGCTCTCCGCAGAGCAGGTATCGGAGCTGGTGGGCATGGCGCGGGAGATAGAGAAACGCTACGGCCATCCCCAGGACATCGAGTGGGCCTTCCATGACGATAAGCTATATATACTCCAGTCGAGGAGGATAACCGCCCTGGGCGACGTGGAGCGGGCAGGTGAGGAGGCCGCCGAGGAGTGGGTGTCCGAGTTCGACTCCACGGTTGATCCCGACTACGACTACTACACCCTGTCCAACATCAGCGAGGTGCTGCCGGGCGTCCTGACCCCCCTCACCATGTCCGACATCAACTCCCTCGATTATGGCTTCCTTAAGACCAACACCGACTTCGGGCTGATGAAGGGCATCGACCCCAAGAGCGAGCTCACCTTCCTGGGACTCTTCTACGGCCGCGCTCACCTCAACCTATCCGTGTTCAAGGCCATGGTATCAAAAGTACCGGGCGGAAACGCCAAGGAGTTCGAGCGTGCGGCCTCCGAGGAGGGAGAAGAAAAACTGTGGCGTCCCACCATGAGGAACATTATCGCCCTCCCCGGGATCTTCGCCCGCATGATCTACAAGGCGATGGTCACGCCCTGGAAGGCCAAGGCTATCGCCCGGATCTTCGATGAGAGGATCTCCCGCGAGAAATGGATGAACCTGGAGAATATGCCCTACGACCGCATCTTCGCATGGATGGAAGACGGCAAGGGCTACGGCGATCATGCTATGGTGTTGCACATAACCGCCTCTCAGTTCGCCTTTACGTTCTATGATTCCTTGTGCAAGATAACCGAGCGATTGCTCGGCGACATGCATGGAATCCTGGCCTCCCGCCTGGTCACCGGGCTTCAGGACCTGGAGAGCGCCAGGCCCAGCGCCCTTATCTGGGACCTCTCGCGCCTGGTCAAGGACTCCCCGGAGCTCAGCGGGATCTTCGAGGGCAATGAACCCTCCGCCATACTCGACCTCCTGGAGGGGAGCCGGTCGGCTGAGGCCCGTAAATTCCTCGAGTCTTTCCGATCCTTCCTGGATGAGTTCGGATACCGCGGTGTCTTCGAGGCGGAAATCATGCTGCCTAACTGGGAGGACGACCCGGGCTACGTCTTCGCCATGATCAAGAACTACCTGGACGCCGATCCTGGCTCGAACCCCCACGATCTTTCCCTCAGGCAGAAGAGGGAGCGGGAGGAAGCCGTGTGCGAGGCAATCGACGGCTTGAAGGGCTCGCAGCGCCTGCTGCTCCGTTTTACCCTCAAGCAGGCACAGAAGTACATCGCAATGCGCGAGTTCATGAAGGCGATCCTGATAAAAGGCATCACCCAGTTCAAGAGGGTCTACCATATCCTGAGCCACCGCTTCGCCGCCGACCGGATAATCAAGGATCCAGAGGATATTTTCTTCCTGACCAGCTCGGAGATAAAAGCCCTGGCCACAGGGGAAGGTAAGGACATCCCGGTGGAGGAACTGGTGGCCAGGCGCAGGCGCGAATACGAGCGCAACCAGACGGTGGTGCTCCCCGAGTACAGCCGGGGCCGCCCCAAGCCCCTTTCCCCGCAGGAACTGGAGTTAAAAGAGGACATCGAGGTTTTAAGCGGCATCGCCGTGAGCCCCGGGAAGGTCACCGGCAGGGCACGGGTTATAACCAACCCACGCCGCGACGCAAAGATAGAAAAGGGAGAGATACTGGTGGCCCCGGTGACCGACGCCGCCTGGGCCCCGCTCTTCGTGACCGCTAAGGCTATAGTGGTCGATGTCGGCGGTCCCTTGTCCCACGGCTCTGTCGTGGCCCGGGAATTCGGGATACCCGGCGTAGTGAACGTCGGTGTAGCCTCCAGGATGATCAAGACGGGCCAGGTCATAACCGTGGACGGTACCCAGGGAAAGGTCTATCTGCATCCCTCCGAGGGGCAGCAGGTATAGGTTGGACAGAGAGGAGGAGGTTTTACGTGCAAGGGTTAAGATTCCAGGAACTGGGGTTCGGAGAAAAGGCGAAGGCGGGGATTCTAAGCGCGGCCCTTACCTTTGCGAAGAAGGTGAAAAAGGTGGGGGGTCCCCTCGGGTATGGCGCAGAGTTCCTCCATCCCCCGGCCTCCAGGGATTTCAATTGGAACGAGAGCTTCTACTTCAATTTTACCGACCCCAGCAGTAAGCTGGGCGGGTGGACCAGGATAGGGATCCTGCCCAACCAGGAAAACGACATCGGGGCCCTGATGATCTACGCCGGCGGCAGCCGTATCCTGGCCTACCGCAGCGGCGGCAGGACCGCGATCCAGGGGGACGAGCTCAGGCTGGAATCCCTTGAATACCGCCGCCTGGAGCCATTAAAGAAGTGGCGCATCCTGTTCCAGGGAGATATGGCCGATATAGACGATTCCATGAAGATCCCCGAGCTCAGCCCCGACGACCTCGAGCTCAAGAAGGTGGAGGTAGACCTGACCTTCGAGAGCATGGCGCCCTGTTTCGACTTTAAAGACGCCCATCCGCGGGCCCTAGCCGAGATGATCGTACAGGCGGGAACCCGCCTTGAGGACCTGCGCCAGGTAGCCAAGGTCTCCAGCGAGCACTACGAGCAGGCCGGTCGCATAACGGGGACGATCAAGATCGAAGACGAAATAATACCGTTTGACGGCAGCGGCCACAGGGACCATTCCTGGGGATTGCGGGACTGGGCCGCCCCCCGCCTGTGGACCTGGTTGAGCTGCCAGTTCGGCGACGAACTCTCTTTCAACCTGAGCCGGGTGGCCATAGCCAGCGTGGACATCCTCAACGGTTATATCTCCAGGGACGGAAGTAACTACGCCTTGAGGAGGGCGGCTCTGGAGACGGAATTCGAGGACGACGGCATCACCCAGAAATGGTTGAGGTTCCAGATGGAGGACTCAGGGGGTAAGACCATTGAGATAACCGGCGATGTCATGACCGTCGCTCCCCTGCAGCTTGAGTCCGAGGGCCATTGGACTCAGGTCAACGAGGCGTTGACCGAGTACCATTACAGGAATAAGGTAGGCTACGGCATAGCCGAGTACCTGCACCAGTTGGGCAGCCGGACCTGACTCTATATTAGCTTGTATAGACCAGGATGCTTCCTCTGCATAATTCCCTTCGCGCTGTGCCCCGCAGGGCGCACGCCGCCCCTCACGGTCATCAACACAGGCGAACCCACCCCAAATAGGCCGGCGAGACGTGAGCCGGGCAAGTCGTGTGGTCATATGTGGTCATAGGAATTGGTTATTTATATTCCGGAGGCATCCTGCTCTCTACCCACTCTAGAAACTCATCCGCGTATCTTACCAGGCTCTCGGCGTCGCCCCTTCTTGCCAACTTGACGCTATAATCTATATCCGTCTTCTTGCCTACTATGCGCCTGAATATGTTTTCCGCTTCCCTTACATCTTTACCTTTGACCTTTTCCACCAGCAGGAAGGCGGCGTCTTCATGCTTCTTCCCCGAGGATATCTCTCCCGATACGGCTACGGTCAAAGCGTTACACGCGTTGATGGCGCACTTGACCGCGCTCGATGCGGCGGAGTTGAAATTTCCTTTCTCCAGCTCCGAATGCATGGTATCCCTGGCCTCTAAGGCTTTCTTCAGCAGGTTTCGAGAATCAGATCTCTCCACGGATTTTCTATTGGTCTTCCGCACCATAGGCCTCTATATCCTCTTTCGTATAGGTTATGGACTTGTTCCTGTCGAAAATCTCCTTCCAGATGCCCTGCTTGTTCTTCGCCATCTTCTTCTTCTTCTCGTATTCTCCGGTTTGGATCACTATGGGCATGACCGGATTTCCAGAAGCGGCAGTTGCCAGATTTGCGGCCTCGTTAACCCGATCTTCGATGGCATCCATTTCGATACCGTCCCTTACGACTACTAGGATGTCGAAGTCGCTGTCTGGCCTCTCTTTCTTCTTGGCAACGCTTCCGAATACGACCGCTTTTTGGAATACCTCTCCTAGCTGTTCCTTGAATATCCTCGCAATCTCCCGTATGGAGTTTTGCTCGGCGAAGAAGGCCTTGTTGACCACCTTGTCGATGAGCATGTGATCTTCGTTGAGATAATAGTTGTAGGAGGTCCCCACGTAATCTCGCCTCAGCAGGCCATGTCTTGTTAGGTCATTTAATGCTCTTTGCGTTGCATCTTGAGAAAATTCAACCAGCTTCGCTATTTCCCTACCTGTATATGATCCCCTGGTGCGGTAGAACAGGCGCAGTATCCTTATCTTGACCTTGCTGCCCAGTATGTCTTCCAGTGTTTCATGAAATCTCATTGCTTTGTCCTTATACTTCTTCTATTCTCCTTATGCCTTAATATAAAGGCACGTGCCTTATTATAATGGCACGTGTCATTATATACAGTCACCTATACATCGTCAATATGGCGAGCCCTTGAAACCAGTTTCATCTTCCCTCGTTTCATTTAAATCGGGCAAATCTTGTGGTCATATGTGGTCATGGAGCCTTCCCGTAGTAGATCCAATGGAAAACAGGTCAGATGAAAAGAACCCTGACCTGCTCTTATATATGGAGCCCCTGGCGAGAATCGAACTCGCGCACAAGGATTAGGAATCCTTTGCTCTATCCACTGAGCTACAGGGGCCCGTAATCATCTAGCTGCGTTAATATGCAACTTTCCTTTTTGTTTGCTTGTTCTCATGATACAGGTTGCAAGCGGCCATCCGGCCTATTATATTCTTTTCCTTCCTTTCCGCAATCTTTCCATGTCTTCCCGGCAGTTATGGCGACAAGGGAAGGCGCAGAGGAGAGGCGGGCATCTTCGGCACCCCGTGCTCCCCTTTCCTTATCTTAATGCCTCACGAATATATATTGCCCCCCGATGTCCTTCCATTTCAACACCCGGAGCTCCGCTGGTACCATGCCGGCCAGGGATGCTGTCAGGACTAACAGGTGTGGTTGCGATCATTCTGGTTCCAAGTCATTAACCGGGTTATCAGGGGATGGTGAAGCGGAAGATAGAGCCGCCGTCCTCGCGGTGCTCATGCCATATCCTTCCGCCGTGGGCCTCCACGATCTCCCTGGCGATGTAGAGGCCTATACCCATCCCGGGCTTGGAGTGGTGCAGGGCGTCCTCCACCTGGTAGAAACGTTCGAAGATCCTCTCCCGGTCTCTCTGCGGGATGCCTTGGCCCCTATCCGTTACGGCTATCGTCAATCCCTCATCGCTCATACCTGCCTCGATATCGATCTCGGAACCGGGGGGAGAATACTTGTTGGCATTATCCAGGAGGATGATGAGAAGCTCGATCAACCTTTCGGGATCCACCCTCCGTATGCCTACATCCTCGAACATAGTGAGGTTAACCCGGTTCTCCAGGCCTTTCTGAGACATCTCGTACACCGCACGTTCGATGATCGGCACGATGGGAACCTCGCGCCTGTCCAGTTCGAAGCGCCCCCTTTCGATGCGGGATACTTCGAGTAGCTCGCGCAGCAGTCCGTCCATGCGGTCGGCTCCCCGGTCGATGCCGTTCAGCATCTCCTCCCTTACATCATCATTCAGCCTACCCCACATATCCCTCAAGGTTATGGCGTAGCCTTTCATCAGGGTGATGGGGTGCCTGAGTTCGTGGGAAGCGATGTCCAGGAAATCCTTTAAATCCTCTTCGTGCGCCAGCCGTTCCTCCTCGATGGAGATGGCGCGGGCCAGTACGCCTAGCGTATCGAGGTCATCGTTGGAGTATTCCCTCTTTACGGAGTCGTAAAGGCCGAGGCATCCTATGACCTGTCCCTCTCTCTCCACGGGATATCCGAGAAAAGAGATAAAGCCGTATCTGGCGATCTCCGGGCAGGTACGCGCAAAGCGCGTCTCACCCAGGTTATCGAGCACCAGCGGCGTATGCAGGTCGCCTGAAAGCAGTGCGCTGGAAACGTGATCCTCGGATATGTCGGTTACCCTGAAGGCTTCCTCTCCGGAAGCGGTGGAGAGGATCGAGAGCTTTCCTTTGTCCAGCCTGGAGTAAACCACCATCTCTCCCCCCAGTACATCCTTCGTCGCCTGCATCGCCCTCTCGATGTTCTCCATGAGGTCGGGACCCAGGCTCAGAAAAAGGCGATTGATCTTCTCCAGTTTCTCCCGCATCAGCTTGCGCTCGGTGATGTCCCTTGTCACGGCAACGAAACCGGTGGGGTTTCCCTCTTCTTCCTTCATAATCGATACGTTTATCTCCACGGGCATTCTGCTGCCGCTCGCGGTGAGGATGCGAACCTCCCGGTTCTTCAGGTACCCGGTCCGCGCGGTCTCCATCATGCCCAGCAAGGCATCTTCCCGGTCTTCGGGGGCGATGAGATCGAAAGAGCTCCTGCCCAGCAAGTCCTCTTTGTTTCTCGCGCCGTACATCCTCAAGGTCGCATCGTTCACGTCGACGATCCGCCCCCCCATATCCGTGACGACGATGCTGTCGGAGGACATCCTCACCGCGTTGGACATGCGTATCAGCTCCTCCTCCGCCCGCTTCCGCTCGAGCGCGTTCACCAGGATCTCACCCACCGTCTTGAGCAAGGCGATATCTTCCTCGGCCCATCTTTTTTCCTCCCGCACCGAGTCGAAGCCCATGAACCCGTAAAGCGAGTTGCCGTAGACCAGGGGGACGACGACGAGCGACTGGATACCTTGGGCTTGAAGGATCTCTTTCTCGGCGCCGGCCTCGGGGGACAAGTCGGCGATGCGGGGAATATAGATAGTTTCGAAAACCCTGAGCCTGCCCACCCACCAGGGGAAGATATCAACAGGCAGCCCCTGCAGGCTGTCAATCTGCGGCTCTATCCCCTCCGCGCACCACTCGTGGGTGTTGTCCATGGTGGCGCCGTCGGCGGAAAAGCGGAAGACGTAGCTGCGGTCCACGCCGGCAAAGGCCCCTACGTCCTGCAGGGCCCTGTATACGGCGTCGTCGATCTCGGCGGGCGGCAGCTTGACGAAATGCGTGGAGATTGTGGAGACGAGTTCCTCCAGTTCGAGCCTGTAGCGCAGCTCCCGTTCCGCCCGCTCGCGCCCGGTGACGTCGATGTCGGCGCCCCGATATCCCGCAAACTCGCCCTTCGTGTCGATGATGGGTGAACCGTTGGTCTCCAGGATGACGATGGATCCGTTCTTATGAAGATTCGGATTCAAGAAACCCCCGAAGGACGCCCTCGCGGCGAAGGCCGCCAAGGCCGCCGCTCTCAGTTCCTCCCTCATGTCCGGCGCAAAGAAATCGTAGAAGTGCTTCTTGCCGACGATCTCCTCGGGCCTGTAACCGAGCAGTTTCTCGCTTCCGGGGCTGGAAAAAGTATACAGGCCGTCAGGATCCACCTCCCAGATCCACTCCACGGCGTTCTCGGCTATCTGCCGGAAGCGCTCCTCGCTCTCCCGCAGCGCCTCCTCCGCGCTCCTGCGCCCGGTGACATCCCGGGTGGTGAAGATACCCCCGATGAGCTCGCCCGCCTCGTCGAATAAGGGGTTCCCGATGGTCTCCAGCCAGACGTAATGCCCATCGGCATGGCGGTAGCGGTACTCTACTGCGTCGGGCCGGAGCGTCTCCCTCGCCGCCGCGAAGGCCTCCACAACCCCCTGCACGTCGTCCGGGTGGATGAACTCGAAAACGGAACGGCCCACCATCTCCTCGGGTTTGTACCCCAGGATCCTCTCGCAGGAGGGGCTGATGTAGGTGAAGATGCCCTCGACGTCCGACTGCCCCACCATATCCACCATATTGTCGGTGATGCGGCGCAGGCTGAGTTCGCTCTCCCGGAGGGCCCTGGTGCGCTCCTCCACCAGTTCCTCTAAGCGTTCGCGGTTCTCCCGCAGCTCCTCATCCTCTCGCATAACCTATCCTCGCTCGGCTGGCATCGCTTCCGGCGCGGTGGAGTCCGTCCCACCCGCAGCCTACTCCCGTCTTCGTGCCTCACCGCCACCTATCAAACCTGCAGTGGATCGATAACCCACAACATCACCGAAAAGACCAGCCCAACTCCATCTTTCTACCCGAGACCCCACGTACCGGAACTGTCCCTAACGGATGAGTCGGCGAATCGAAAGGCAAGCTTGAGAACCAGGTTCATATGCTTGCGCTCCCCATATACGCGGTCGATGTCAAGGTACCGCCACGTCGATTTATTATTTACTTTGCACCGCTCCATAGAAGATTTGCAGCCGACGCAGCTGGATCTGAATGCGCTGCTGTTGTTCAACCCGTTCTACCGTTACAGGCATGTTGCATCCCGTCGTCCTTCATGGGAGAGATCACCCCCACCGAAAGCCTGAATGCCTGTTTCGGATTTCTCCCCGGCATGGCTTCGAGACCGGATTCCCCTGCCTCCAATTGGCCGGTTTTCCGAAATCATTGACGCGGACGGGGTCGGGTTTATATATTTATCTATAGCGGTTCCGGCCAAGAAGGCCGGGGTGATTCACAGATAGCAGTAATGAGCCACGGAGGCTCGGGCGGCGCGAAGCCGCCGGGAACCGTGGCGTTTTTTTTGCAGGGCAGAGGGAAAAATAGACATGCGGTCACGAAGGCCGAGGATGTAGCGGGCGTAAGGGAGCCACGGAGGCTCGGGTCGGTGTGAAGCCGCCGGGAACCGTGGCCTTGCTTTTCCCTTACGCGATGATATCGGGAGGTAGATAGCATGCACATCCCCGACGGCTTCTTGAACACCGGCGTAAGCGTAGCTACGGGAGTGGTAGCGGCGGGAGCGATAGGCTACGGGCTGTATAAAGCCCGGGACGAATTGGACGAAAAGTCCGTCCCCATGCTGGCACTCTGCGCCGCCTTCGTCTTCGCCGCCCAGATGCTCAACTTCCCCGTGGCGGGAGGCACGAGCGGACACTTCCTGGGAGGCGTACTCGTAGCGGTACTGCTGGGTCCATGGTTGGGCAGCCTGGTAATCGGCCTGGTCCTGTTGGTACAGTGCCTGGGTTTCGCCGACGGCGGGATCACGGCACTGGGGGCGAATGTCTTCAACATGGCGGTCATCGGGACCATCCTGTCCTACTATATCTTCTACGGGCTCAAAGCTTTGCTGCCCAAGAACAGGACGGCGTTCCTTGCCGCTACCGGCGTGGTAGCCTGGCTCTCGGTGATGCTGGCATCGGGCGCCTGCGCGGTCGAGCTGGCGGTATCCGGCACCTCCCCGCTGAGCGTAGCCTTACCCGCCATGTTGGGGGTCCACGCCATCATCGGGGTCGGGGAAGCGATAATAACCGTCCTGGTGGTGGGGGTCGTGCTCGCGGTACGTCCGGACCTGGTAAGGACCTACGACTACCAGGCCCCCATACCCCGTTTCGAGGAAGCGGAGGTGAGCCAGTGATGGAGGCGCGCAAGAAGAGCATCCTCATCTTCACCCTGGCCGGACTGGCGGTGGCCGTGGCACTCGCCCTTATCATCTCACCCTGGGCTTCCTCCTCGCCCGATGGACTGGAGAAGGTAGCGGAGGACAAAGGCTTCCTGGAGGCGGCGGAGGAGACGGAGCCGGTATGGGAGAGTTCCCCCATACCCGATTACGCGGTGCCTGGATTGACCGCAGAAGCCGTGGACGAGGAGACGGGCGAGGCGGTCGATGAACCCACCAAGCTCGCCACGGCGCTGGCGGGCCTCATCGGCACGGTGGGCATCTTCCTCATCGCCTGGGGCCTGGCCCTGGTGCTCAAGAAGAAAGGTGGCGAGACAGAGGCGTTGACCTCCCGAGGTACCGCCATAGAGTGAGAGATGAAGCACGCATTTCTGGATGAGTACAGTCACCTGCAAAGCCCTATCCACCAGCTTGACCCCCGGGCCAAGCTGGTGGGCTTCATAACGCTCATCATCATCTGCGTCACCACGCCGCCCGATCACTATGCCGCCTTCGCCGCCTACCTGGTCCTGGAGATAATACTCGTGCTGTTGTCGCGGCTTCCC
>QZKE01000102.1 GCA_003598015.1 Actinomycetota bacterium
CTGCTGGATCACCATCGCCCGGGAACAGAAAGCCAATGCCCACGCCCACCGCCATGGCTTCCCGCCAGCCCGCTGTACGCCAGTCCTTCACCTGGGGACCCCAGGCGTCGGCGGCCCACAGCACCAACCCGAACAGGGCGAGCGTAACGGTCATGAGCAGCGGCATACCCTCCATCATCTCCGACGACTCGGCGAAGACGGCACCGATGATAACCCCGGGGATGGTGGCCAGGAGCAGCAGCCAGCCCAGCCTGGCATCGGGGTCTCGTTTCTGCTTCCCGGTCACCTCCCTCCAGCAAGCCGCGATTATCGCCCCCAGCCGCTTGCGGTAAAACCAGACCACGGCGAGCCAGGTCCCCACGTGGAGGGCCACCAGGAAGGACAGGTCGGGTTCGCCCCAGCCGAAGATATGGATGAGCAGGGCGAGGTGGGCGGAACTGGATATGGGCCAGAATTCCGTTATCCCCTGGACCGCCCCCAACAGGATAGCCGGAAGTATTCCCATCACACCCCCCGGGAGCGCAGGTATTCTCCCCTCTCCACCAGCATGGCCGCCACCCGCGCCGCCCGCTCGGGATTGGTGTAGATGCTGATCCTGTCCCAGGGGAACTCGGAAGCCTCGGGACTGTCCGAGTCCCTCTGGGGCATGCCCACGGTAACGATGGGTTTGCCGAGGTCCTCCATGAGCTCGACTACCCTCTGCGCGAAGCGGGTGCTCCTGTCCTTCACGTAGTGATGCCGGGCTTCGTCGAGCTTATCATCCGCCCCCCCGCTTTCCTTCGCTTGCTCCCGCAGCTGGAAGGCACCGGCGGCGTTGATGGTGCCCAGGGAGACGATGGCGTCGTACTCCGGGCAGCCCGCAAGTACCTCGAGGCAGCGTGTATGCGCGTCCAGGTCGAGGATGCCCACCATGTCCACGGGGTTTCCCTTGCTCCAGTAGGAGGGCAGCAGGGAAGCCAGTTCCTCCTTGACCCCGGGGGGGAGGGGGACGACGTCCAGGCCGGCGCGCTCGCACAGGTCGGCCGCCACCACCGCCCATCCGCCTCCCCAGGAGAGGATAGCCGTGCGGTGACCGCGCGGGATGGGCATCTTCACCAGGGCATCAGAGAAATCCAGCATCTCCTCGGTGGTCTCCGCCTGGATCATGCCCCCCTGGCGCATCATACCCTGGTATATCTCCCTCGTACCGGCCATGGCCGCGCTGTGTGAGGCCGCGGCGCGGCTTCCCGCACCCGTCCCGCCCGCCTTGTAGATGACGATGGGCTTGCCCGTGCTTATCTCCTCCGCCAGCTCAAGGATGCGCCGGGGGCGCTTGAAGCCCTCGACGTACAGGAGGATGGCCCTGGTCTGCTCGTCCCGGGCGAAATACTCGAGGTAGTCGGCGAAGTCCAGATCGCACTGGTTTCCTATGCATACGAAGCGGGAGAACCCGATGCCTCGGTAGGAACCCCAACCCAGCATCTGCGTCCCCAGGTTGCCGCTCTGGGCCGCGAAGGCCACGTGGCCCGGGCGCGGCCTCACCGGCGGCATGAGGGCCGTGAGGCTCCACTGCGCCGAGGTTATACCCATGGTGTTCGGGCCCACCAGCCTGATGCCGTGGTCGTGGGCCTTCTTCACCAGGCTCTCCTCCATCTCCCGCCCCTCGGGCGAGGATTCGCTGAACCCACCGGAGATGACGATGGCCACCTTGACGCCCGCCCGGGCGAGGTCCGGGATGACTTCCTCCACGACCTCCGCCGGGATGGTGATCATGGCCAGGTCGATCTCCTTCCCGATTGCAGCCAGGCTGGGGTGGAAAGAGATACCCTGGATCTCCCCGCCCCGCGGGTTGACCAGGTACAGCTCGCCCTTGTAGCCGTCACGCAGGATGTTGTTGGGGATGATGTTTCCCCATTTGCCCAGATTTGCCGAGGCCCCTACGATGGCCATGCGGCGCGGGTTGAAAAGTGCGTCTACTGCATCGATATGGTTGCCGTTCAAACTCTACCTCCTGCTTGTGCCACCGCCTCCACGCACTGCGCCGGCCGCCTCACCCTGCGGCGCTCACAGTACCTGGATACGTGCGGCGAGCTCCTTTCCCATCTCTATATAATGATCGATAATGTCGCTCATGCCGTCCAGGTAGGACATGGCCTCTCCCCACAGCGACTCGGACTCGACGAGGGCGGTGGCGAACCACTGCCGGAACTGCGCGAAGGAGTCGAAATTCTCCGGGGTAACGGACTGGTCAACAGCGGCCACCGCCTCATCGATGGAGCGGAAGAATCCCTCCAACTTCTCGCGATACGGCTGGAGATCATCGGGCGGATCTATACCTTCCAGCTCCCTCATGTAGCCCTCCATGGTCCTGCGGTCCTCCGCGGCCGCCGCCTTTATCTCGGGGACCCCGGCGTTTTCGGGGAGGTCGGGCAGGGCCAGGTTCTCGACATCGCGCAGCATGGGCAGGACGACCTCGAAAAAACCCAGCGCGTTCTGTACATCCCGCATGCTCTCCGCCCCTTCGGCATAGAAATCCAGGAGGTCGACGTGGAGCATCTCCGCCTGCGGAGGTGGATATATGGGATCGGCGATGTCCCACGCGGCTGCGAATATCTCCTCGGCGCCCAGGAAGACCATGCGCAGGTCCGGCAGATCGTAGAAGTCCTTGAAATCGAGGTCGTTCAGTTCTTCTACGGTATCGCCCATGTCCCAGGCCACGCTGTCATGCAGTTCGGAGATGGTCTTGCGGTAGTCGGATAGGCTCATCTCCCCGCCGTCTCCACACCCCGCCAGCGCCGCCAGGACCGCGACGGCCAGCAGGACGGTTATAATCCTGCGCACCATATTTCCTCCCCGTGGAAGAGATCAAAGTCCAGACCATTATAATATCAAGGCAATACTAGTCTGAAGTCTGAAGTCTGAAGTGGGGTTGGATCGCTTGGCTGTGAATCAGACAAGCAGCCTGGCGTGAGAGCAAGGGTGGAGGAAATTTCCGGAAAAGCGGAACAGAGACCTCACCGCGCCCGGTGCGCTCCGTAGCGGCGGCCTTTTCACCCCGCACATGAGTATCGCCATGAGCAATGGAAGCACAACAGCATACATATAACCATATATCGTTCAATAGATATATGAAGTGGTGTTAGAATAGTGCTTGCGGCCCTGGAACAAGACTAGGCGGGGGGGTTCGTTGCACAGGCGTGAGACATTGATGCGGGGAAACGGCGGCGATGCCGCCAATACCGCTTACAAGGTCCGCATCACCAAAGGATTCGTAGACGCCTCCTTCGGAGAAGGCTTCCTCGTGGAGGTGTGGGACTTTCGCGTGCAGCGCCTCGTCTATGGCGAGCGCTATAAGGAACTGGAGCAAGCCCGCCGCCGCCAGAAAGAGATAAAGAACGACCTGGAAAGCATGAGCCTCGATCGCTTCCGCCAGGCATACCTTTCACGACACCCCCGGAGCTGAAGCCCTGGGCGAGCCCCGCACGTTACCTATCTCTGCACCCACACTTCTCGGAGAAAGAACAGGCAAAACAATGCATTCTTCGTTGTTCCGATACTCAGTGTCCCATGTCCGGGGCTGACCCCAGCAGTTAACCAATTAACGAGCATATCCTATTGATAAATGGACAGCAGGCTCCGTGTGCGTACGCGCATCCGTTCCTTCAGCTCCGGCGGAGCGAGTATATCGACTTCCGTGCCGTATTTGAACAACTCCCGCTCCAACCAGGTCAGGTTGTCTGTGCGCAGGGTACATACCAGTCGCCCTCTCTCCTCCTTGGTCTGCGAGAAGATCGGTTGCTCCTTAGCCCAGCGGGCAAGGGCGGGTGAGAAGCGCAGGCGCACCTCGATCCCTCCGGAAGCGGTAACGCCATAGGGACCCGGCGGTGACTCCTCGTCCTCCTCTTCGGGCGGCTCGAACTCCTCCGCGGTCACGGACAGGTCCTTTATGCGGTCGACGCGGAAAACCCTCATATCGCCGCTGCGCTCATCCCAGGCCCGCAGGTACCAGTGGCCCATCCCGAACTCCAGGGAGAGGGGATGTACGCGGCGGCGCGCGATGTCGTCCCTGCCATAGGTATAGTATTCCATCTCCACCACGCGGTGCTGCGCACAGGCCGACGAGAGCTCGGCCGTGATCCCGTGCTCGGGAGTGGGCGGGTGGATATCCACGCTTTTCGAGATATCGTCCTCGCTCAGGGTGCCACCCTCCAGCGCGCCGGCGATCTTTTCCATGGCGGAGGTGAGGGCTGAGGAGGCGGGCGGGCCGGAGAGCTCGACTACCGCCCTGCAGGCCAGGTAGAGGCCGGATAGCTCCGCCGCAGTGAAGCGCATGGGGCGGGCGAAATAATCGGCCATGCGGATGAACACGCGGTCCCCGTCTATCTCCACCTCGATGAGGTCGGCAGGGGTATAATCCGGTTGGCCGCATATGAAGATGAGGTCCAGGTCGCTCATGAGCTGGGCGCGGGAAACCCCGAAGACATTGCATAGTTCGGTGACGGTCACCCCCTGGTTTTTCAGCACGTAGGGTATGAGGGACAGCAGCCTCTGGATCCTGCCCTCCGCATCAGGCACCACCCTCACCTCCCAGTTTATCCAGCGTGCGCAGCAGCCTCTCCCTGACCTTCTCCCGCAATTCGCGCGGCGAGAGCACCTCGGCGTCCTCGGCGAAAGGAAGGACCCAGTCGAGGAAGGCATCCTCGTTGCGCACGGTAACGTGGAGTATCCCGCCCCCGTCCGCGGCGGTTTCGAAGCGATAGACGTCCCCCAGGTCTCTCTCCACCTGCCAGGCTATACGGGGCGAGAAGAGCACGCGGGCTTCGTATTCCGCTCCCTCCTCGAACTCCCAGGGCAGGATGCGTGAGTAGTCCTCCAGCTTGAAATCGGGCGGGCGGCTGAAATCGGGCCCGCTCTCACGGGGATTGGCCAGCTCCACCGCGGATGCGATGCGGGAGACGCGGAAGGAACGTATCTCCTTACGCAGGTGGCAGTAGCCCACCACGTACCACGCGCCCCGCTCGAAGTAGAGTCCGTAGGGATCGATCTCGCGCTCGCGGGCCTTCCCCTTGCCGAGGGAGTGATAGACGAAACGCACGCTGCGCTGGCCCACTGCCGCCTCCAGGAGAAGGGTCAAGCCCTCCACCGGCTCGCGCTGGGGCGCGAACCTCCAGTGCAGGGAGCCGGTCTGCCCGAGGCGGCTGCCATCCCCCAGGTCGGGACTGAGCTTGCGCAGGGCGGCGGCCGCCTCCCTGGAAAGCGGCGTCACCTCCTCGGAGGAGAGGCGGTTGACCAGCAGCAGGGCGACTTTCTCCTCGGGGGTGAAAGTGATCTCCGGAAGGTAGTAATCCTCCTTGGGTATGCGGTATCCCTGCACATCCTCGAGGGGGTCCAGCTGCTCCACCAGGATGGGAATGCCCATCTCGCGCAGCTCGCTCTTATCCCGCTCGAACATGCGCTTGAAGGAGGCCATGGTCGCCTGGTCGTATCCCGGGATGGAATTGCGGATGCGCTCCAGGGTCACCGGCCGCTGCGCCTCCAGCAGCATGGCTATGAGATCGATGAGCCTCTCCGCCTTGTTCATGCCCCACCCCTCGCTCCAGGTGCCCCGGGCGCCGCCGCGATGCGGCCCGTTCTGTCACTGGCCGGTGCTAGCATTACTCCCGTAACGAACGGCATGGAAAAACAGGCAGGTAAGGACATGAAAGGATTGAGACCGTTACTGTTCGTAACCGGGCTTGCTTTTGCCTCCCTAGCCGAGAGCGCCGGGCCCTTCTGGCTCCTGGCGGCGGGAGCGAGCCTGGCCTCTTTTGCCGCCCTGCTCATCCTCTCCGTAAGGAGCGAGGCGGGTGAGGGGCGGGCCGCCAGCGAGGAGCGCATTACCATTTCCCTTCCTCCTCCCCTCCATCTCGAGGAGAGAGCAGGCGGTGCAGACAGAGCGTCTTGCACGACGCCTCCAGACTGGACGTCCACCGAAACGGCTCTTCCAGCATCTGGCCAACGGCAAAGCTGCCGTGTCCCCTGACCATGGCCGCCTTGTAGTTCTGCAACAGTGGCGGCAGCTTCTCGGCTACCTCGTCCGAGCCCACGGTCAGGCCGGCCCCGATGAAGGGTATGGTCTTGAAGTAGTACACCCTCGGTTATGAAGAGCTCCTTCCCGAAACGGGAGAACTGTTCCAGCATCTACGCACTCCGATCCCTGAGCGCTATCCCCCAGGCTGATCTGCATCCATCCGCGTGACCATCTCGCCCCCGTCTGCATACAAATATATCACTGCCCTGCAAGACCCAGTTCATTTCTGAACTGCTGACTCCGTTCTTCCCGGCGTACAGACCTCGATTTTGGTATCATATCCGTACATTCGAGGATTTCTTATTCGCAACGTATAGGCCGGTAGACTCGAAGAGGGGGTAGTCGGGATGGCGAGGATGAAGCTCGAGAAGAAGAATTCCAGGAAAGCCGGGAAAGTCATCCTGGCATCATCCCTGCTGTCGCTTCCCCTCCTCCCCCGCCTTGCGGCCAAGGCGGCGGAGATGGAGGGGGAGCGTAAAGGGTTCCGCATAGAGCAGTTCAAGCTCATCGCCAGGGACGGCACCCGGCTGTCGGCGGCCGTATACGTGCCCGGGGGAGAGGGCCCCTTCCCCGCGGTGATCATGATCCACTCCTGGGCGCTGTCGCGCTGGCAGTGCCATCTCTACGCCCCCTATTTCACCTCGGCGGGTTACGTGGTACTCACCTACGACTGCCGGGGATGGGGTTCCTCCAAGGGGGAGGTGCAGTGCGCGGACCCCGACCACGAGCTCTGCGATCTCGAGGACGCCATCGACTGGCTCCTGGAGAAGAGCGGCATCCCCATCAAGGAGGGAGCGCTGGGCGTCACCGGCATCTCCTACGGCGGAGGTCATTCGTTCCTCATCTCCACGCGCGACCCGCGGGTGAAGACGGTGGTCCCCATGGCCGGCTGGACGGAGCTCAAGGAGAGCCTGCTGCCGCGGGGTTCCCTGAAGATATTCTGGGGGTTGGGCCTGCTCGTCTTCGCTTCCTGGGCCACGAAACTGAACGTGAGGAATGTCCTCTACCGCTGGATGTCCACCCTGTTGTTCAAGCGCGGCGACCTGCAGTCCTACGAGGACGAGATGAGACGCCGCTCCTGCCTCTACGACGTAGAGAAGATCGACAAGCCCATGCTCATCGTCGGCTCCTGGAACGACGACCTCTTCGAACCAAACCAGATGATGGAGTTCTACGAGAAGCTGGACGCCCCCAAGATGCTCTATATCGCCAACGGCCTGCACGGACTCGATCCGGGATTAGGGCCGCGCTGGGCGGGGAAGGATATCTGGGACCTCACGCGCCGCTGGTTCGACTACTGGCTCAAGGGGGAGGAGAACGGCATCCTCTCCGAGCCCGCCGTCCGTCTCTACAAGCCCTGGAAGCGCCGGGTGGAGCCGGAAGAGGCCTGGCCGCCCCCGGACGTCAGGACCCACGTGGTCTACCTGGGCAGGGAGAACGGCTGCTTCAAGATGAGTTCCCGCCCCAAGGAGGAGAAGGGGGAGCTGACGCTCAAGCCGAGCCTGCTCAACCCGGCAACCTCGGGTCCTTCCGTGGTGCGCCCCCAGGCCTTCGGCATCCCCGTCCCGGGGCCGAAACGCGAGGCGGGAGAGGGTTACTTCTCCTTCACCACTTCCCCCGCCAAGAAGGCTTTCGAGCTGGTGGGCATCCCCAGGCTGCAGGTGAACATCGTGCCCCTGCACGGCAGGGCCCAGATAAACACCCTTCTCTACGATGTCCCCCCGGGGGGAGGACTGCCCCGGCTCATCACCTACGGGACCGTCACCCTGGAGGACCTGGTGCCGGGCCTGGGGACGGCGGTCTGCATGGACCTGGTGGCCGTGGATCATCTGCTCGAGGCGGGTCATTCCTTCCGCCTCACCTTCAGCGGCACCAACATCCCCTTCGTGCTCCCCGTGATGGGAGCGGGCGTGAAGGTGGTTTACGGCGGGGATGACAGCACCCTGGAGCTGCCGCTGCGGGAGGTGAAGGCCGGCTGATGAGACGCGCCCTCACGCCGGCGATACTCCTGGCTGCTGTAGTTGTATTGTTCGGAACGTTATCCCCATACGGTGCCCAATGGGCATGTGCAGGGGACGGAACCTGCGGAGAGGCAAGCGCAGAGGCCTCGACCAACTGGTACTTCGCGGAAGGGTACACGGGGGAGGGCTTTCGGGAATACCTGTGTATCTTCAATCCCCAGGAGGCCTGGTCGCAACTGGATCTCGACCTTCTATACAACAACGGGCCCTCGCAGCTGGTTGAACTCGAACTCCCGCCGCTTTCGCGCATCACCCTGGACATCAACGCCTATGCCGGGCCAGACAGAGAGGTCTCACTCCACCTGGAGTCCACACTGCCCATCGTCGCCGAGAGGCCCATGTACTTCACCTACCGCGGCGCCAGGAAGGGGTGCACGGTGACCAGCGGCGCGACATCCCCCTCTGAAACATGGTACTTCGCGGAGGGGTGTACACGAGAAGGCTTCGAGACCTGGATACTGCTGGCCAACCCCGGAAATGGGCAGGCAGCTGCCACTGTCTTCCTCATCCTCGAGGACGGCGGTGTGACCTCGGTGGACCTGGTTCTGCCCCCAGGCTCCCGCCGCACCGTTTTCGTCAACACAGCGGTAGGAGAAGGACGGGACGTGGGTGCGAAAGTGAAGGCGGATGCACCGATATGCGCCGAGCGGGTTGTGTACTTCGACTATCACGACATGTGGCCGGGGGGACATGCCTCCAGCGGCCTGAGCCAGCCCCGCAAGAACTACCTCTTCGCCGAGGGCTATACCGGCGCCGGCTTCGAGGAATGGCTGACACTGTATACACCCAGAGAAAGTGGCGGTAATAACGGTACCGACGTCACGCTGAACTGCCTCTTCCAGGGCGGGGCGGAACAGTCCTTCCAGGTCCATCTCGACCCCGACAGGCGCCACACCCTGAACATCAACCAACTGGTGGGACCGGACAAGAACGTCTCCATGGAGCTCTCCTCCACCGAACCCTTCCTGGCCGAGCGCCCCATGTACTTCAATTACAAGGGCGTATGCCGCGGCGGCCACGTCTCAAAGGGGGTGGAGGCGGCGGGCACCCACTGGTACCTGGCCGAGGGGACTACAAGGCCGGGGTTCTATGAGTACCTTTGCCTTATAAATCCCGGAAACGAAGATGCGGCTGTGGAGGTTGACATCGATTCCACTCAGACCGCATCATCCACGCTCGATTACACCATTCCCGCTCGTTCCCGCCTTACGGTGGATATCCGCGCGAAGATAGGAACGGGACATGATACTTCTTTCGAGATAGAATCGGACAAATCCATCGCGGTAGAGCGACCCCTGTATTATCCAAGCGACAGCTTTGAGGTCGCCAACGCCATGGATAACCTCTGGAACCTCAGCGTAAACATGGGGCAGCGCATTGAGGGAACGGAGGGCGAGCTTGCGGCCGCTAACTACCTCAAGAGTGTTTTCGAGAGCTACGGCTATTACGTCAGGATCCAGAATGTGCCCCTGCCCAACGGGTCTTTCACCCACAACGTCATCGCCAGTCAACCGGCGCCGGCCCCGCCGCAAGACAGCGAGCAGGCAGGATCGTCCCTGGGAAAATCGCTGCTGATCGGCGCACATTACGACACAAAAATCGGGACCGGGAGCCCGGGTGCGAACGACAACGGTTCGGGAACGGTAGTTACTCTGGAACTGGCCCGCTGTTTCGCGGAGAGGGACGTAGACTTCCCCATCGAATTCGTCTGCTTCGGGGGCGAGGAAAGGCTGGTGGACGACACCGACCTGCACCATTTCGGTTCCCGCTACTACGTCAATAACCTTTCACAACAGGCGAGGGACAGCATGTATGGCGCAATCATCATCGACATGGTGGGGGTGGGGAGCCAGCTCTATGCCCGCACCATGGGGGTGGGGCCCAGGGACCTCTGCAACCGGCTCATGGCCTATGCCCAGGGCGCGGGGATATCCCTCCCCTACCTGGTCAGCGGCTCCTACTCCGACCACGAGCCCTTCGAGAACGCCGGCATCCCGGCGGTATGGCTGGAGTACAAGGACGACCCCTGGTACCACACCGTCCAGGACAGCTACGACAAGATCAACCCGGCCTACATAGAGAACACCGGCCGCCTGCTGGAGGGTTTCATCCGTTCCCTGTGATCGATGGGCTGGAAATCGGCCTTACATATTCAGTGCCATGAGGTTCTCTCCGAAATAGATAGTGAACGAGGGCAGAGGGTGCCGAGCAAGGATGTTCCTCGGGCACGCAGACGAAAACCTTCCACAATACTGACCGGGACGGCTCAGACACAAGGTTGGCTGGCGGGGCAGGCCCGTGGAGGCTCTGCCGGCAGCGACCCTATCTTCGAAAGGTTACGCGAATGGAAAAGAATACCAGCGCGGATGGGGTCCCGCCGCGAAGCCGGGAAGGGCATCCGCAAGGGGCGGCTGGGAACGCCGCAGGGGGCCGGCATGAGGTAAAAGCGGTGGAGCTGGCCGACCTCAACCTGGCCCTGCGGGAAAGGTTGAAGGAACTCGACTGCCTCTATGCCATCGCCAGCATCATCGAGACGCCCGGCATAACCCTGGAAGGTATCCTGGAGGAGGTTGTCAAGGTTCTGCCCCCCGCCTGGCAATATCCCGAAGCGGCATGCGCGCGCATCCGCCTGGATGATAAAGAATATCGCAGTTTCGATTTCGAGCCCGGCTCCTGGTCCCTGGGCAGCGACATCGTGGTGAGCGGGGACAAGGCCGGGACCCTGGAGGTGTTCTACCTCGAGGAGAGGCCCGCCGCGGACGTGGGGCCCTTCCTGCGCGAGGAGAAGAGACTTATCGCAGCGGTGGCCGATAGGCTGGGACGCATGGTGGAGCGCGTCAGGTTCGAAGAGGCCTTGATGGCCTCGGAGGAACGCTACCGCGACCTCATCGAGAATGCCAGCGACCTCATCCAGAGCGTCTCTCCGGATGGCCGCTACAACTATGTAAACCGCGCCTGGCGGGAGGCGCTGGGCTACGAAGAAAAGACCGTCACGGACCTGCGTCTCGAGGATGTTATCCACCCCGACGATCTGGACCACTGCCGGGAGGCTATAGGCAAGGTGTTTGCGGGGGAGAGGGCCACCGGCATCGAGGCCAGGTTTATCTGTAAGGACGGCAGGGAGATCCGGGTGGAGGGGAGAGCGAGCTGTTACATGGAGGCGGGAAAGCCCGCATATACCAGGGGCATTTTCCGCGACGTCACCGAGCGCTGGAGGATGGAGGAAGCGCTGCGCGAGAGCGAGGAGAGGTTCCGCGCCATAGCGAGTACGGCACATGACGCGATAATCGTCGCCGACGATATGGGTAGGGTCAGCTACTGGAACCCCGCCGCGGAGCAGATATTTGGCTACACGCCCGACGAAGCCCTGGGACGGAACATGCACGAGTTGGTCGTCGCCCCTGTCTATCACGAGCAGTACATGGATGAGATGTCCTCGTTCAGGGAGAGCGGCGAGGGCTCGGTTATCGGAACGACAAAGGAGATGATCGCCCGAAGCAAAGACGGCAAGCCCGTTCCCATCGAAGCGTCCTTCTCCTCCCTCCAGATCGGAGGAAGGTGGCACGCCGTCGGTATCGCGCGCGACATAACCGAACGCAAGGCAGCGGAGGAGATCATGCTCGCCGCCAATCGCGAACTGGAGGCTTTCGCCCATACCCTCTCCCACGACCTGCGCACTCCCCTCGCCACCGCTTTCGGTTACGCGCGTATGCTGGAGAACTACAAGGCGCTCAACCTCGATGAAGACAGCCGGGAATGGCTTGGCGAGATATCGCGTTCCCTCTCCTACATGGACGTGATGATCACCTCTCTCCTCGCATACGCCCGGGCCGGCCTCTCCGGCGGGGACTCCACCCGCGTAGAGTCGTCGCGTGTGCTGGAAGAGCTGCTGCAGAGCATGAAGCCTGCCCTGGAAGAAAGAAAGCTGGAGATCGAGGTCGCAGAGGACCTTCCTGCCATCCAGGTCGATGCCGTCAGGTTGCGGCAGGTGCTGCAGAACCTCCTGGACAATGCCATCAAGTACGGCGCCGGTACGGCGGCGCGCATATACATAGGTGCCAGGCGTGAGGGAGATCTCGTCACCTTCCACGTACGCGACAACGGGACCGGCATACCAGCGGAGAAGCTGCAATCCATATTCGATCCCTTCGTCAGTCTCAAATCCGGCGAGGCGTCCTCCGGCCTGGGCATCGGCCTCTCCACCGTCAAACGGGCCGTCGAGGGTTGGGGCGGGGCCGTATGGGCCGAATCCGGCAGGGGGGAGGGGACGACCTTCTACTTCACGGCGCCCGCCGCCGAGTGAAAAGAGCTTCGATCCACTTAACAAGGAAACTGATTTTGCGTCAGGTTATTGCTTCTACGCTTTCAAAAAATGTAGAATCTACGCGGCTGTCGTCATTCTACCGTCAGGCAGCGATGGTTTTTCTACCGACAAGGGGGTAAGCACTCATGAGCGTTATCTACATTCCCAGGGAAGACGGCACCTACGATAAGGTGCCGGTGACGCCCGAGAACACGCAGCGCTACATCCAGAGCATGCCACTCTACGCTGAGGACGACGATCCGTCCTTCTGGTCTCAGGGCAAGATCCGCGCCATGCAGGACGAGATGTTCAAGCGCCAGATGGAGTGGGTGTGGGACGGCCACGACTACTACAAACGCGCATTCGCCGCCAACGGTATCGAGCCGGGGGATCTCCAGACCATCGACGACCTGGAGAAGCTCCCCCTGACCTACAAGAAGGACTACATGGCCGAGCCCGAATCCTTCAAGCTCAAACCGTCCAATCCCACCCTCTACGACTGGGTATTCGAGGTCACCTACACCACCGGCTCCACCACCGGGGTCCCCACCGCTTTCTGGAACACCATCCACGATGCCCACGGCATCTGGCAGATGATCTTCCGCGGCATCAAGCTGGGCGGCTTCCCGCCCTACGCCCGCGGCATCAACCTCTTCCCCCTGGGGCCGGTGCCCCATATCGGGTTCTTCCGTGCCAGGGACATCGGCATCATGGGGCTGGGGAGCATGAACATGTTCGGATGCACGGGCATGACCTACCCCGAGTTCCCCGTCCACCGCACCATGGACTATGCCATGGACCTCATCGAGAGGGGCCGGGCCGAGGTATGGCTGGGTATCGCCAGTTTCATACGCCGCCTGATCATGAAAGCCGAGGAGCAGGGGCGGGATTTTTCCGCCACCAAGCACATCCAGGCCCTGGGCGAGGCCTGTCCCAAGGGCATGCGTGACGACATGCGCCAGCGCCTCATGAATATGGGGGCCGAGGATCCCTTCATCTCCAATTCCTACGGTTTCACCGAGATGCAGGGGGCCATGCCCGAGTGTACGGACTTCAGCGGCTGCCACAATCCGGCTCCCAACCTCTACTTCTTCGAGGTGGTGGACGAGGAGACGGGCAAGCGGCTGCCGGACGGGGAGCGCGGCCTGCTCACCATCACCCACCTCAACCGCCGCGGCACGGTGCTATTGCGCTATGTCATCGGCGACCTGGGTGCCCTCACCCACGAGACCTGCCCCCATTGCGGCCGTAACGTGGAGCGTTCCATCATCGCCGTCGGCAGCACCTACGCCACCCGAACCTCTGAGCTGGTCAACCTCAAGGGTACGCTCATCAACCCGGAGATACTCAGGGACGAGGTCGCCAACACGCCCGGCGTCAAGGAATACCAGATCATCTTCACCAAAAAAGACCTCACCGATCCTTACTCCGCTGACGAACTGGTGGTCAAAGTCGCGCCCATGGAGGGATTCGACAGCACCCGGGTAGAGAAAGACGTGGTGGCCAAGCTCATCACCGCGGTGGAGATGAAGGCCAAAGTGGAATTCGTGCCCATGGAGGAGATCTACGATCCCACCGTGGCCCTCAAGGCCTACCGCGTCCTGGACATGCGCCCCAAGGATTTGTAAGGGGTCTTTAATTCAAGAGGGTGATCCTTCTCTGCGATCCCCGACGACCCTGGCGGGAATGCCGGCGACAATCGCATAGGGCGGTACGTCCGCATTGACCACCGCACCCGCCGCCACCACCGCGCCTTCCCCGACGGTCACCCCCTTGAGGATCACGGCGTGGGAGCAGATCCAGCAGTCCTCCTCTATGACCACGGGGCCGTAGCAGCCGCACTGGAAGCGCATGGGATCCTTCCCGCACTCCATGCCGTGGTCGGCGCAGTTGATGTTCACGTAGGGGCCGAGCATGGAGTTCCTGCGGATGGTGCAATCGTCGAAAGCGTTGATGATATTGAAAGGGCCGATGGCCACGCCGTCCTCCAGGAGCAGGGTGGCATCGTTGGCGGCAAACAGCCGGGCGAAGGTATCCAGGGAGCAGTTCTCGCCCACGACGATGCGCCCCCGGTCGTTCCCCCTGATCTGCACTGGGGTGGGGATGAAGGTGCCGTCGCCTATCGTGCAGGAGGACTCCCCGCACAGCGCCACGTCGGGCCTGGCGCCTATCCACACGTAGGGGCCGCATTCCACGCCGCCCCGCCTCAACTGCCACTGGTGATAGCGGATGCCCGGGTGCGTGACGGCGAAGCGCATACGGTACAGCGTCCCGGCGCGGCTCACGGTATCACCTCGAGCTCGGCCGCCGTCGATCCGTACGATCCGAGCCTCTTCCCCATCGACCAGTAGTCACGCTGGTTGAGCACGTAGGGCTGGAATTCCTCCACGAGGATCTTTCCTTTTTCTCCCAGAAAATCACCCTCCAGGTGCACGGCCAGCACCAGTCCCACGAAGAGGGTGTGCGAGCCCAGGGGCAGCGAGGCAGATACGCGGCACTCTATGTTCAGGGGGCACTCGGCCACCAGCGGTGCCTGCACCTCGCTGGGCCTCTCCCGCGTCAGGCCGGCGAGCGCGAACTTGTCCTGGTCCCGGCCGGATACCACCCCGCAAAGGTCCACGGCCCGCCAGAGGTCCTGGGACGGCATGTTGACCACGAACTCCCCGCTGGCCTGCAGCAACTCGTAGGTGAAGCGGCTCTCGCGTATGGCCACCGCGACCTGGGGAGGCTCCATGCACACCACGCTGACCCAGGCCACGGTCATTACGTTGTCGCGCCCGGAGTGGGCGGTGCTCACCAGCGCCACCGGCTTGGGAAGAAAAAGGGTGGAGGGGCTTCTAACCTCTTTCACGGCTCAACCTCCTCTCGAAACGAGCCAGCTTGTATCCTGCCCACAGGGCATATATCAAGTGTACCTTGAGCAGCTCTCTCTCCTCCAACCACATCATGTCGGGACCGTAGGCGATCTCCCGCACCAGGGCATCCGCCAGAGCCTCCACGCCCAGCGGCTCGCCCGTGAAGGGGATCGTCCCCACCTCCTCCTCCTCGTACATGAGGCGCAGCCTGTCCACGCCCGCCTCCACCGAAGCCTGCCGCTCGGGATCGGTGAAGAGCACGCTCCCGGTCCCCAGGTCGTACGCCGCCCGGGCCAGGATGTAGCCTTCGAGGAAGGTCGAGTTGATGATCTTCGTGATATCGCTCAGCAGGCTCTGCGCACCTATGCGGGGAAAGCAGTTGCGTATCACCCGGTCACGGAACAGACCCAGCCAGAGAAGAGCCATGGACCTGGAGGCAAGGTCCAGGTCAGTGAAGCGGATGCGTCCGCGGTAATCCTCGAATCTTTCACGCAGATGCATATCCGGCTCTGGTTCTCTCCAAAGAGTGTAGGTAGCAACCGTCATATCTCTACAGGCACACCATGCGGTCGGCGTAGGCGTCGTAATTGTCTCCGCAGGTGAAGATGATGACCTGGCGCCCGCGGGAGAAATCCTTGAGCACCTCCATGGCCCGGTCCAGGCGGCGGGAGTCGAAGGTCACAAAAGGGTCGTCCAGCAACAGCGGCGGGTGGCGGTCTCCGCAGATGATCTCCACCAGGGAGAGGCGGGCGGCCAGGTAAAGCTGATCCACAGTGCCGCGGCTGAGCAGCTCCGGCTCCACCTCGCCTTCCTTCTCGCCCGACCACACCATTATCTCGAAGGTCCCCTCGTCCACCCGGACCCGGTAGTAGCGGTTGTCGGTGATGCGGCCGATATACTCTCCTATCATTCCCTCCAGGAGACGTGCCGCCGAGGACAGGGTCTCGCTGGAAGCGGTCTCCAACCATCTCTGCGCCAGCTCCAGGGCGTCCGCCCGTCTCTGCAGCCGTACCCTGCGCTCGCTCAGGTATTGGAGTTCCTCATCGGCGCGGAGCAGCTCTTCCTCGGCGCCCTCCTCGCTTACCGCGACCTCCAGCCGGATGCGCTCCTCCTTGAGCTCTTCCAGCCGCCTGCTCAGGGCGTCCTTCTCGCGCAGGATCTCCTGAAGCCGCACCGCATCCACGGCTCGGCCCCGCAGCTCCTTCAAGCGCCTCTCCCGCAGGCTCACCTCGCTGGCCAGACGGCGCGCTTCCTCCTCCACGCCTCCGATCTCACCATCGGGGATGAGCACCTCCAGCTTGCCGGCGATCTCCTTGCGCCGTGCCAGCAGCTCCAGGTACCCCAGCTTCAATTCCGTGAAGCGCTCGACCGAGTCGCATCCGGCCTCCGCGATCACCCTCTCCGCCTGGGCGGTTATCTCCCGTTCTTTCGCCTCCAGCTCTCGTACCTGTTCATCGACGGCGGTGTGCTCCCTCCCCTTTCTCAAGAATCCCAGGTAGCCCCCGGGAAAGAGGGCGACGGCCACACCCGCCATGCCCACCAGGGTGAGGAAGAGCATGTACGGGGTGAGGGCGATACCCGCCAATCCCACCAGGATAAGGGTTACACCCGCCAGGAGCACGTAGGGCGCCCATTTCCTGTAGCGCGATCTCCTGGCCTCCTGCAGTCTGCCGCGCACGATGGCGAGGCCTTCCGATACCCCGGCCCGGCGAAGCTCCAGGTCCCCCAACTCATCGCGCCGGCCCTCCAGGATGCGCTTCAGGCTCCCATACCTGTCCCGCTCATCCTCCTTCAACCTGGAATCCTCGGCGATGAGGGAAGCCGCGGACTCGAGCTGCCTGTAGCGGCGGTGGAAGTCCTCTATATCCTCCTCGATATCGGCACGCTCCAGGGAGTCGTCGGCCAGGCTCTGCATAGTCTCCAGCCTGCCTGACAGCTCCTCCGTTTCGGCCTTTATCTCCTCGAGGCGGCGCCGGGCCGTGACCCGGCTCTCCACCACGCGCGCCATTTCCTCGCGTCTCGCCTGCCATTCCCGTATCTCCTCGTCGGCCCGGGCGATGGGCCCCGGATTCTTGGCCGGACTGCGCGTACCGCGCAGTAGTTCGGTCAGCTCCCGGTTGAGGGTGCTCGCGGCCTCCACGGCTCCCGTCCCTCCATAGCAACCGGTGACCGTGCGCTGCAGGCTCTCGCTCAGCTCCTTCTTCCCCGCCGCGATCACCGCGACCTCGTCCTGGCGGATCCCGGCCGTGGAGCGGTAGGCGACCTCTGAGCCCAACCCCAACCACTCCTTGACCATCTCCTCGATGGCGGCCTGGTCGCCGGTCTCCGTCTCACCCCAGGTGAGGGTGGCGCGCCGGGAGGAGAAATCCTTCACCAGGTGGAACGGCCGCCCTCCGGCCTCTCCCTCCACCTCCAGCGTAAAGCCGTCTTCTTCGCCCCAGGTGACGCTGTCGCGCACCTCTCTGCGGGTGGCGTCCACCTTCCAATAGAAGGCGGCGAGGATGGCCTGGACCAGCGTGGACTTGCCCGACTCGTTGGGCCCCTTGATCACGTTTAGACCCTCGCCCAGGGAGATGTCCGCCTGCCTGAAGCGGCGGAAGTTGTGCAGGTTGAGCTCGGTTATTTTCATCCTCACGACCTCCCGGCGAGATGAGCCAGGCCCAGCCTGAAGGCCTCCTCGGCAACCAGGAGGTCCTCGCCTTCCCTGAGCTCCATCTCCTCCCTGGCGATACGGATGAAGCTTCCGATGACCGTCTTCTCCGGGTAAGCCTCCACATCCTGTGCGGTTATACCTGCGGGTGAGATCGACAGGCGCAAGTGGAAAAAGAGGGGCGCGAGTTCGTCCTCCAGCCTGTCCCAATCGCTGGCCGCCCAATCATCACCCCACATCCCCTTGAGGCGCACTTCCAGGACGAGGTCGCGATCGGCCATACGCCGCAAGTGGGCGTAGAGCTCCGCGGGGCTCCCTATCCCGGAGGCATCCAGCTCCAGTCGAGACATGCGCCGGTGGCCCACGGGGATGGCTTGCACGCGCGCCGGCTCGCCCTCCTCCAGTTCCACCAGGAGCACGCTTCCCTCCTCACCCCTGCCGATATCCAGGGGCTCGGGAGAGCCGCAGTAGAACGCCGGCGTGTTGCCCTGGCTATAATCGCCCCGGGTGTGCCAGTGACCGAGCGCCAGGTAATGCAGGTTGGAACCGGCCACGCTCTCCGCCGAGACGAGCATCTCGTCCCGTTCCACCTTGCCCGGAAGCATGAAGGAGGCGTGCAGCATCCCCACGCGCCAGCGCGCGGCGTCCTCAGCCCTGAATCCCTTCAGGACGTCCTTTCCCTCGCTGTTTACGGCCATTCCGTATACGTCGAGGTCCAGCCCACCCAGGGAGTAGGGCGTCATCTCCACGTCCCGGAAGATATGCACGTGGGCCAGGCTGGAGAGATCCCCGCTCTCGTACACGCCCCCCGGCTGCAGCCGGTCGTGTGTCCCGGGAGCGATCAGGGTCCAGATGCCTTCGGAGTCGAGCCGTTGCAGTTGATATACCACCTCTCCCACCAGTCCCGGCTGGGGGTACGCTGAATCGAAGAGATCGCCGGCGATGAGCAGGGCATCAACCTGGGAGGTCATGGCGAGGTCGACCACCCGCGAGAACGTCGCCTTTAACTGATCGCGTTGTTCCCTGCCGCGCCGCCCCAGGAAACCAAAGGGCGCTCCCAGGTGCACGTCGGCCGTGTGGAGAAGTCTCAATCCCGCCATCCTGCCTCCTTCAATGCTCAAGCTTAGACCATTATAAGCCAGCCCGGGGACGGCATGACATTCCGCGCGCCCGCCCGGGATCCGGGGGTTGGTCCGGAGCGACATTGGCGAGCAGTAAACCCGAGAGAAGGCCGGCACTTCGGGTGTGCTGCACTGCGAGTGAGGAGCGAG
>QZKE01000059.1 GCA_003598015.1 Actinomycetota bacterium
GCGAGTGCGGAGCGAGGACCATTACCCCCGGGCTCGGGAACACAAACCCGCCCTGCCCGAGAACCGGGGGTTGGTCTGAAGCGACATTCGCGAGCAGTATATCCGTCAGTGGATCGCGCTATGGATATGCGCCCTGCGAGTGCGGAGCGAAGACCATTACCCCCGGGCTCGGGAACACTAACTACCCCTGGTTCCCGGGCAATCTAAGTCGTCTGGAGGAGGTCGGCGCCGCTCTCCGGAGCCTCCACCTTCTCGAAGGTTATGCGGCGCTCCGCGTCGGTGGCGATGAGGATGGTCGAGCCGGAGAGGTACTCCTTGGCCAGGACCTTCTCCGAGAGGGGGTCCTCGATGAGCTTCTGGATGGCGCGGCGCAGCGGCCTCGCGCCGTAAACCGGGTCGTAGCCCTCCGCGACCAGCGCCTCCTTGGCGTCGTCCGAGAGGATTATCTCTATCTCCTGCTCGGCGAGCTGGTCCTTCACGCGTTGCATGAGCAGATCCACGATCTTCTTGATCTCGTCGTGGCTCAATTCGTGGAAGACGATGACGTCGTCGATGCGGTTGAGCAACTCGGGGCGGAAGGTCTTCTTCAGCTCGGAGAGCACGCGGTCCTTCATCTTGCCGTATTCCATGCCCCCCTCTTTCTGGGTCGTGAAGCCGAGGGAGGTGCCCTTGCTGATGTCCCTCGCCCCCAGGTTGGAGGTCATGATGACGACGGTGTTGCGGAAGTCCACCTTGTGCCCCTGGGAATCGGTGAGACGCCCGTCCTCGAGGATCTGCAGGAGCATGTTAAAGGCGTCGGGGTGCGCCTTCTCGATCTCGTCCAGGAGTACGACGCTGAAGGGCTTGCGGCGCACCGCCTCGGTGAGCTGGCCGCCCTCCTCGTACCCGACGTATCCGGGCGGGGAACCCACCAGGCGGGATACGGCGTGCTTCTCCATGTACTCGGACATGTCTATCTGGATGAGGGCCGACTCGTCGCCGAAGAGGAACTCGGCCAGGGTGCGCGCAAGCTCCGTCTTGCCTACCCCGGAGGGCCCCAGGAAGATAAAGGAGCCGCCGGGGCGCTTGGGGTCCTTGAGCCCGGCCCGGGTGCGGCGTATGGAACGGGAAACCGCTATCACAGCCTCGTTCTGCCCTACCACGCGCTCGTGCAGGGCGTCCTCCATGCGCAGCAGTTTGCTGCTCTCTTCCTCGGTGAGCTGGCTGACCGGGATACCCGTCCAGGAAGAGAGGATATCGGCGATATCGTCGTCGGTGACCTGTAGTTGATGGGAGCCAAGGGGTATCTTCCAATCCTCCTCGAGCTTATCCATGTCCCCGATGATCTCTTTCTCCCTGTCCCGCAGGCCGGCTGCCTTCTCGAATTCCTGGGCCGAGATGGCCGCCTGCTTCTCCTGGCGCACCTGCTGGAGTTTCTCCTCCATTTCCCGGAAATCGGGCGGCGCGGTCATGGCATGGATGCGCAGCCGGGACGCTGCCTCGTCGATGAGATCGATGGCCTTGTCCGGCAGGAAACGGTCGGAGATATAGCGGCTGGCGAGCCTGGCCGCCGCCACCAGCGCCGCGTCGGTGATGGCCACGCGGTGGTGCGCTTCGTAACGGTCCCGCAGGCCCTTGAGGATATCGATGGTATGATCCACGGTCGGCTCCTCCACCATGATGGGCTGGAAGCGCCGCTCCAGCGCCGCGTCCTTCTCCAGGTGCTTGCGGTACTCGTCCAGGGTGGTGGCGCCGATGGTCTGCAGCTCGCCACGGGCTAGGGCCGGCTTGAGGATGGAGGCGGCGTCGATAGCGCCCTCCGCCGCGCCGGCGCCGACGAGGTTGTGCAGCTCGTCGATGAAGAGGATGATGTCGCCGCGACTGCGGATCTCCTTCACCACCTTCTTCAGGCGCTCCTCGAAGTCCCCCCGGTAGCGCGAGCCGGCCACCAGGGCGCCGAGGTCCAGGGTATAGAGCTGCTTGCCGCCGAGTATGTGCGGGACCTCGTTGTTCACTATCTTCTGGGCGAAGCCCTCGACCACCGCCGTCTTGCCGACCCCCGGCTCGCCGATGAGCACGGGGTTGTTCTTGGTGCGACGGGAGAGGACCTGCATGACCCTCTCTATCTCCTTGTCCCGGCCGATGACCGGGTCGAGCTTGTTCTGGGTGGCCAGCTGTGTGAGGTTGCGCCCGAACTGGTCCAGGAGCAGGTTGCCCTGGGCCGGCGCCTCGCCCGCCTGGGCCACTTCCTTGGTCCCGGCGGCGCCGGTGAGGAGCTGCACCACCTGGTTGCGCACCCTGTCCAGGTCCGCCCCCAGCTTGGTCAACACCTGGGCCGCCACCCCCTCGCCCTCGCGGATGAGGCCGAGCAGGATGTGTTCCGTGCCGATATAGTTGTGGCCCAGCTGCAATGCCTCGCGCAGCGACAGCTCCAGTACCTTCTTCGCCCGGGGCGTGAAGGGGATATGCCCGGTAGGGGCCGAGCTGCCCCTGCCGATAATCTCCTCCACCTGGCTGCGCACGGCCTCCAGGCTGATGCCCATGGACTCCAGGGCCTTGGCCGCCACACCCTCGCCCTCCTGTATCAATCCCAGGAGGAGGTGTTCGGTACCTATATAATTATGATTGAGCATGCGGGCTTCTTCCTGGGCCAACACTACTACCCGCCGTGCCCGGTCGGAAAACCTTTGAAACACTACATCTCCCTCCAAAACGTCCGCTCTTAACCTGATTATACTATTCTCGTTCCTTGCAGAGACGTTTCGCCATGCTTTATCTCATATCCTCCGGCCGCCTCATCCACGTGCAAGGGTCAGATCTCCACAACCTTATGCTACCTAAATCGTCACCGCACGGCTCTTTCTTGAAAACCAGCCGGTCAGCGGCTGAAAACGCGCTCTTTACTATATATTATTCCCTGGGAGCGGCCTCCAGTCTCCCATGCGTACGACGCCCGGCATTTGATATCGGGTCCGCTGGAAACGGGAACCCGTGGCTCCGGGCACTATGCGATCGTATCAGATCTCGGAGCGGAGATGGGGGAAGAGGATGACCTCCCTGATGGAATGCGAGTCGGTGAGCAGCATCACCAGGCGGTCCACGCCCATGCCCAGCCCTCCCGTGGGCGGCATGCCGTACTCGAGGGCGCGCAGGTAGTCGTAGTCCACGACATGAGCTTCTTCATCGCCCTTCTCCCGCTGCCGGGCCTGCTCCTGGAAGCGTTCCCTCTGGTCGATGGGGTCTATGAGTTCTGAGAAGGCGTTGGCTATCTCACGACCCGCGGCGATGAGCTCGAACCTCTCGGTCAGGAAGGGATCGTCCCGATGGGCGCGGGCCAGCGGAGATACCTCGCGCGGATAATCCATGACCAGGGTAGGCTTCCACAGGTTCGGCTCCACCAGCTTCTCGAAGAGCTCGGTGATGATCTTGCCCGGACCCCATCCTTTTTCCAGGGACACCTCGTGTTCTTCCGCCAGGGCGCGTAATTCCCCCTGCGGCGTATCCGACGCGACCGTCCGTCCCACCGCCTCGCTCACCGTCTGCATGAGCGTGACGCGGCGCCAGGGAAGGGCGAAATCCAGGGGCTTCCCCTGGTAATCGAAGGCCAGCGTTCCCTTCACCGCCCGCACTACCTCCGCGAGCATCTCCTCCAGGAAATCGGCCAGATCGAGATAGTCAACGTATGCCCAGTAGAACTCCAGCATGGTGAACTCGGGGTTGTGCTTGTAGGAGATACCCTCGTTGCGGAAGTTGCGGTTTATCTCATAGACCTTCTCCAACCCCCCCACGATGCAGCGCTTGAGATAGAGTTCCGGGGCGATACGCAGGTAGAGGTTCTCGCCCAGGGCCTGGTGAAAGGTGGTGAAGGGGCGGGCGGTGGCGCCGCCGGGGATGGGCTGCAGCATGGGTGTCTCCACCTCTACGAACTCGCGCGCGTCCAGGAAACGGCGCAGCTCCTGTATGGTCTTCACCCTCACCATGAGATTCCTCTTCACCTCGGGATTGACCGTGAGGTCGAGGTATCTCTGGCGGTAACGCAGCTCGACGTCCTTGAGGCCGTGCCATTTCTCCGGCAGGGGGCGGAGGCTCTTGCTCAGCAGCGCGAAGGATACAACCCGCACCGTGAGCTCGCCGCGCCTGCTCTTGAAGACCATCCCGGTTACGCCTATCCAGTCGCCGATGTCCAGTTCCTGGAACATCTCGTACTGCTCGGATCCCAGCGAATCCACGGAAGCCATGAGCTGCAGACGGCCGTCGCGGTCTTCCAGGTCGGCGAAACAGGCTTTGCCGTGGCGCCGCAAGGCCATGAGCCTGCCCGCCAGCGTGGCGGTGTAGCCGCTCTCCTCCCCGTCCGCGAGGGACGCGAAGCGATCGTGGATGGCGGACGCGGAGTCGCCGTGAGGATAGTTCAAAGCATAGGGCTCGACGCCGCGCCGTCTCCAGTCCTCCAGCTTCTCCAGGCGTCTTTTTACCAGGTCACCTTCGTCCTGGAAAGCCGCAGGTTCCTTTTCATCGCCCACAAGAGTCACATCCCGAAAGCAGCGTCAGCGCTCTATGTGCAGGATACGGTACTTCAACACCCCCGAGGGGACTTGTACTTCCACCACCTCGCCGGCCTTGTGCCCCATGATGGCTTTGCCCACCGGCGACTGGTCGGAAATACATCCGTGGTCTCCCCGCGCCTCGGCTGCACTCACCAGGCGCAGGTTCATCTCATCGCCTCGCTCCATATCCTCCAGGCGTACCGAGGAACCTATGGTGACCTCAGAGAGATTGATCTCCTCTTCTTTGATTATGCGGGCGTTGTCGAGGATATTCTCTATCTCCATTATGCGGCCATGTACGAAGGCCTGTTCGTGCTTGGCGTCGTCGTATTCCGAGTTTTCCATGATATCGCCGAATGCCCTGGCCTGCTCGATGCGCTTGGCCACCTCCCAGCGCTTGACGTTCTTCAGGTGGTCCAGCTCCTCCTGCAGTTTCTGAAAACCGCGTGCGGTGAGGACGATATCGTCCTCCTTCTCCTCGCGGTATTCACCCAGGTTCGGCTCGAGTACGTTCTCCTCCATCTCCCCATCCTTATCCATTCGTGCGTTTCAGTGGGATTCCAAATGACTTGGGATAACAAGATGCTATTATAGGCCAGCCCGAAAAGCCAGTCAAAACCCTTGGCGGGCACGACACGAGCCCGTATACTCGCTTGGATCACCACATCGATTCGCAGTCATACTTGGCTTTAGTTCTTTCACGTATCAAACCCGGTGATCATCTGAAGATCAACAGGAAGATAAAGCCCATGAATCCGGCTGTTATGAAGCCGGTGCCATACCCGACGTTCACATTTTCTATATAGGCTTGTGAAAACCACCGGCTGTTATCAACACGCGACGGCCTCATTCCCAGTGCTTCCAACAAACGCCTCGAATAACTACGATACCACCTGGCAAGACCTTCACTGCATGCCGTCATCAGGATACCTATGACTATGAAGAGAAGGGGAAAAAGACAAACCCACCCGTCCATTTTCACGCTCCACACACCAGAGTGAAGAAAGGAATCGAACCGGGAGAAGTATGCGCTGGTTTCATGGTAATATCGAACACACGCCTGTCAACCCCAGCCCATAAAAATCACCATGTGGTTATTATACCCGTTGAAGCCGATTATCCGGCCGTACCTCGAGGATATTTATCGAAATCGAATCGTTCCCTACGCAAATACTATGATGGACTTGGGTATAATGTTCACGTCAAGGCCTGTTAAAGGATAGAGGAGCGGAAACTGCTAGAAGCATTGTTCCGGCCTGCCGCGCTGGCGGTGATAGGAGCCTCCGAAAAAACCGGCAAGGTGGGGAGGATCGTCCTGGAGAACATCCTCAACTCCGGCTACAAGGGAAGCGTCTTTCCCGTGAACCCTTCCTATAGCAAGATATTCTCCCTCGTATGCTATCCCTCCGTTTCCGACCTCCCCGAGACACCGGAGCTGGCGATCATCATCATCCCCGCCCCGGCGGTCCAGGGGGTCCTGGAGGAATGCGGCTCGCGCGGGGTGAAGGCGGCGATCATCATCTCCGCGGGCTTCAAGGAATCCGGGAGGGAGGGATACCGGCGGGAGACGGAACTGCGGCAGGCGGCGGAACACCTCGGCCTCGAGGTCCTCGGGCCCAACTGCCTGGGCATCGCCGACACCTCCACTCCCCTGAATGCCACCTTCGCCACCAAGGCGCCGCTGCCGGGCAAGGTGGCTTTCATGTCCCAGTCCGGCGCCCTGTGCACGGCCGTACTCGGGTGGTCGGATGAGAACCACCTCGGTTTCTCGCGCTTCATCAGCCTGGGCAACAAGATGGACCTGAACGAGAGCGACCTGCTGGAGGCGCTGGAGAAGGACGCCAACACCTCGGTCATCGCGGCCTACCTGGAGGGGGTCGCTGACGGCGAGAGGTTCCTGGACGTGACCACGCGCGTGAGCCGCTCCAAGCCGGTGATCATCTTCAAGGCCGGGGTGACCCAGGCGGGGGCGAGAGCGGTATCGTCCCATACCGGAACCCTGGCCGGATCGGAGAACGCCTATATCGCCGCCTTCCACAGGTGCGGGGCGCTGCGAGCCGATACGGTGGAGGACCTGTTCATGCTGGCTCAGGGTTTCTCCGCCCAGCCGCCCCCCGCGGGTCCGCGGGTTTGCGTGGTCACCAATGCCGGGGGGCCCGGTATCATCACCTCGGACGCGCTGGAGCGCGCCGGGCTGACCCTGGCATCGCTGAGCGAGGAGACTACGCGCAGGCTGCGCGAGGGACTCCCCGAGGCGGCGAGCGTATACAACCCGGTGGACGTACTGGGTGACGCGGACGCGCAACGCTACCGCCTGGCCATCGAGCACGCGCTCGTGGATCCCGGGGTAGACGCGCTCATGGTCATCTTGACTCCCCAGGCCATGACCAGGGTTACGGACACCGCGCGGGTGGTGGCGGAATGTGCCGGCGAGGCGTCCAAGACCGTCTTCGCCGTCTTCATGGGGGGGCAGGAGGTGAGGGAAGCCGAGGATATCATGAGAGACGCCGGCATACCCAATTTCCGCTTCCCGGAGGAAGCCGTATCCACCTTGAGGTGCATGAAGGCATACACGGATTTCCTGTCGCGCCCCCGGCAGACGCACGTGCGCTTCGACGTGGATAGAACGAAGGTGCACGATATCGTGGGCAAGGTCCGTGCGCAGCAACGCAACGAACTGGTGGAGGTCGAGGCCAGGGAGATACTGGAGGCCTACGGCCTGCCCGTGGCCCGCACGCTTCTGGCGACTAACCTCGAGGAGTGCATAAAAGCGGGGCGCGAAATAGGCTATCCCGTAGTGATAAAGATCGCCTCCCCCCAGATCCTGCACAAGACGGACGTGGGGGGAGTAGTCGTGGGGATCGCGAACACCGACGGGCTCATCTCGGCTTACGAGCGGGTCACCGCCAACGCCCGCAAGTTCTTCCCCCGCGCCGACATCTGGGGGGTGCTGGTACAGGAGATGCTCCCCCCCTCGCGCGAGCTCATCATAGGCATGAACCGGGACAGCCAGTTCGGCCCCCTGTTGATGACCGGCCTGGGCGGGGTGTACGTCGAGGTTCTCAAGGACGTGAGCTTCCGGCTGGCCCCGGTGAGCGAGGAAGACGCCTTGGACATGCTGCGGGAGCTCAAGAGCTACTGGCTGCTCAAGGGCGCACGCGGCGAGGCGCCCGCGGACATCGACGCGGTCATCGAGTCCGTGCTGCGTATCTCCCAGTTGGTCACGGATTTCCCCGAGATAAACGAGCTGGATATCAACCCGCTACGGGTAATGGAGGACGGGAAGGGTTGCCTGGCCGCCGACGCCAGGATCGTCTTAGAGGAGTGAGTGACATGGTATGTCTTTACCTGACTTCGGAGGTCGGACTCTCGGGCCTGCACACCTTGTGCATAGGGCTGGGCATGCGCTTCCGGGAGGAGAAGCTGAAGGTGGGCTACATCAAACCCGTAGGGCACCGCTACTACCGCGTTGACGGACAGGTGACGGACGAGGACGCCGCCTTCATGCGCCAGACCCTCGAACTGCAGGAAAGCCTGGACGATCTGTGCCCGGTGATGCTCACCCCCCAGTTGGTGTTCGAGCACTATCAGCAGGGGGCTGAAAGCCTGCTTGCACACGTGAAGGAAGCTTTCGAGCGCGTAAGCAGAGGCAAGGACTTGGTCATCGCCCAGGGTGCCTATACCTCCCTGCAGGGCCGTTTCCTGGGCCTGTCCGCCTACCAATTGGCCCCCGTATTCGACGCACGCGTCATACTGGTGGAACGTTTCGACGACGCTTTCCTGGCCGACAACGTCCTCGCGGCAAGGGACGATTTCGGGGCCAGCCTTATGGGCGTCATCTACAACATCATCCCCCCCAACCGCGAGAGCTTCGTCGCGGAGACCATCGCTCCCAGCCTGGAGCAAGAGGGAATACCCGTGCTGGGCATGATCCCGGCCGACCGCCTCCTCACCTCCATAAACGTGGGGGACCTAGCCAAGATGCTGGAGGGCCAGATCCTCAGCGGCGAGGCTTACCTCGACAACCTGGTCGAGGACATCGTGGTCGGGGCCATGGGTCCGGAGCACGCCCTTTCCATCTTCCGCAAGTACCGCAACCTCTGCGTGGTAACCGGCGGCGACCGCAGCGACATCATGCTGGCGGCCATGGAGGCCAAGGCCCGCTGCCTCATCCTCACCGGCAACCTCTACCCCTCCAGCATCATCCTGGGCAAGGCGGAGGAGTTGGGCATCCCGGTGATCATGGTGGCCACCGACACCTTCACCACCGCCGAACATGCGGACACCCTCATCAAGAGCGCGCGCACCCATGAGGCGAAGAAGCTGGAGAGGCTGCGGGAACTCATCGACTGTTGCGTGGACCTGCCGCGCCTGCGCGAACTGGCCGGGATCACATGATCCCAAATCCGGGGGTTGAGAATCCGGCTCGACTTCAACGAACGTGGGTAGCTGCAAGACATCGGACTCATGCCATCGCTCCTTCGCTACCCGCGATTCCGGGAGAAGAGCTGGAGGTCCAACTCCAGGTATTCGTGTTTCTTTTCGAAATCCAGGGAGGTCAACATGGCGTGTAGCGTCCTGTAATACGCCTCCACGTCTATCTCATGTGATGGCTCGTAATACTTCTCCGTGGCCCGCCACAGCTGAGACGGAAGCCGTAGGATCGCGCTTTTATCCTTGACGGTTGCCTCCCCTACCTCCAACTTATCAGCCCTTTCTCGAAGCTGAAGTCCCGAGCCCTTCTATTAAAAAATGTGGAAAGCCAGGCTCGTGAAAGGAGGCTGGTATTTAGTGGTCGATTGCTACCAGCAGGGGGTATGGATTGACCGCGCCGCCGCCGTTGGGATGCCACTCGAAGTGGAGATGGGGGCAGCCGCGGGCGTTTCCGGTATCGCCGACGTAGCCGATGACCTGGCCTCCGCTGACCCTACCCGACGCGGCGTAACCCTGCAGATGCATGTAGTAATAGAGATGGCCGTTATCGCCGTAGAGGAAGATATAAAGTCCCGCGTTGCCGCCGCTGCGCTGTACCACCGTGCCGCTGGTGATGGCCACGCAGGGGGTGCCGTAATTGGCCATGACGTCACATCCCTTGTGCGTGCGTCCCACGGAACGTGGGGCACCCCAGTCGTTGGTGTAGCTATGGGGTCCGGCCACCGGAAAATACAACCCGTTGACCGGGCCGACATTCCAACTGGTGCCGCCGCCCCCGCCTCCGTAGCGGGTGCTCAGCAGTGAGGCCACCTCGGCGTCGATCCCGGCCAAGAGGGCTTTCTGCTCGTTGAGCTTGCTCTGGATGGAGCTCCTCTGGCTCTGCAGGCTGTTCGAGTATGCCTGGTATTCGGCCTTGGCGTTATCCAGTTCCGCCCGGCGTGTCCTGATCTCCGCCATGAGGTTCTGGGTGGATAAGATGATCTCGGTATCATGATTGCCGATGCGGGACATGTAGTCGTAGGAGTTGATGAAGGTCTCGAAATCGTCGCACTCCAGGAGGACGTCGATGGCCGACGTGTTGCCCTGCTTGTACATGGCCACGAGCCTTTCCGACAGTATGCCCTGCCAGCGCTCGTATTCCGCCTCCGCCGCCTGCAGCTGAACCTGGTTCGCCTCGATATTGGCCTGCACGGTGGCGAGGCGCGATTCCGTGGTGTTGAGCTCTGCGGTGAGCCGGTTCAGCTCGCTCTGCAGGGAATTGAGTTGCTGCTCCACCTGGCGTGCCTGTTCCTTCTTGTCGCTGATGGAATCCGCGCCCGTAGGCGGCGCGGACAGTCCCAGCAGGAAGACCACGACCACGAGAAGGAGGATCATGCGGAAGGGGTTTGTGAGGGCTCTTGACGCTCCTGCCCTGCCTTTATCATACACGCGTATACCGCCTTGCTAGACTACACTCAACTAGTATTGTAGAAAACCTCGCGCGCTACAGTCAAATCGCCAGCTTGCTTCTAGCCGCACAAATAACAATATGTAGTTATCCCATAGTTATTGCTATACCTATATATAGTTACAAGCGGCCTTTGCCGCTGCATGGGATTCCTGCCACCAGACATGAGACCTGCCGGAGGGGGAATAGGTTCCATCAGGCATAGGGGTCGGCCCTGGACTTATGCCTGAGAAGTCCAAGCGGGGGCGGAAAAGAAAGCAAGGTGTTACCCGTAATCCCATACCATGATGCTGGACGTACGGGTCAGGCATAAGTCCAGGGCCGACCCCTATGCCTGATGCCGGTGCATCTCCAGGATACGGGGTCTCCCGTTTAGGTCGGGATGGACCTCCACCGCTCCGTATCCGAGCTTGTTCGCCGTGCGGGCCAACCCGTCCACCTGGTCCTCCCCTCCCTCCATGAGAAGGCATCCGGATGGGGCCAACCAGGACGGGGCTTGCTCCATGAGGCGCCGATGCACTTCGGTGCCTTCCGGGCCCGCGACCAGCGAGATATAAGGCTCGTGTTCCCTTACCTCCAGGGGGAGAGAAGGGAAATCGCTCTCCCGTACATACGGGGGATTGCAGACGATGAGGTCGATCCTTCCCGCCAGCTCTTTCTCCAGAGCATCGCAGAGGTCGCCCAGGTGGAAGGATACCAGGCCATCCAGCGCCAGACGCCGGGCGTTGCCGCGCGCCAGGGCCAGGGCATCCGCGCTGATATCCGTAGCATAGACGACGGCGGCGGGACATTCCCCAACCAGGGAGAGAGCGATGCAGCCCGATCCGGTGCCCATATCCACCACCAGGGGGTGCCCCTGCGCCGCCCGCAGTATCTGCACGGCCCTCTCGACCAGCATCTCTGTCTCGGGGCGGGGGATGAGGGCACGACCGTCGACCTCCAGTTCCAGGTAGCGAAAGCCCTTGGCGCCGGTGATATACTGCAGTGGCTCATGCGCGGCCCTGCGCCGCACCGCCGCGATGAAGCCGTCTTTACATGGGGAGGGGATAGGCTTCTCGGGGTAAGCGTAGAGCTCGGCGCGGGTCCTGCCGGTGGTGTGCGCCAGGAGAAGCTCGGCATTGAGGCGCGGCTTGATCACCCCGTTCTCCCGCAGGTATGCGGCCGCCCTCGCGATCAGCTCCATGATCTCGAAAGCGGTGGCGGCGGCCGTGCTCAATCCGCACCGCCTATCTCCGCCAGCCTCTCCGCCCTGTCGGCCGAGGCCAGGGCCTCGATCACCTCTTCCAGATCGCCGTCGAGCACATCCTCCAGGCTGTAGACCGTCAGCCCGATGCGGTGGTCGGAGATACGGCCCTGGGGGAAGTTGTAGGTGCGGATACGCTCCGAGCGGTCTCCCGTGCCTACCTGGGAACGTCTCTCCTCGGCTTGTTCTCGCTGCTGTCGTTCCTGCTCCATGCGCAGAAGGCGGGCACGCAGGATGCGCAGGGCCTTCTCCCGGTTCTGCAACTGGCTCTTCTCGTCCTGGCATGAGACCACCACGCCGGTGGGTTCATGGGTCACGCGCACGGCTGAATCGGTGGTGTTCACGGATTGACCGCCCGGCCCGGTGGAACGAAAGACGTCGACGCGCAAGTCGGCTGGATCGATGGTCACCTCCACCTCCTCCGCCTCGGGCAGAACGGCCACCGTGGCGGTGGAAGTATGTATACGTCCACCCGATTCCGTGACCGGAATACGCTGCACGCGATGTACTCCCGATTCGTATTTCATCCTGCTGTAAGCGTTCTTTCCCCGTACAGAGAAGATGATCTCCTTGAACCCCCCCAACTCGGACGGGCTCGTCGAGAGTATCTCCGTCTTCCAGCCATGCCGGTCGGCATAGCGGGTATACATGCGGTAGAGGTCGCCAGCGAACAGGCCCGCCTCCTCGCCTCCCGCCCCGGCGCGTATCTCCATGATCACGTCCTTCTCGTCGCGGGGATCAGGGGGCAGCAGCAATACCTTGATCTTCTGTTCCAGTTCCTCGGATCTGCTCTCGGCTGCTTCCAGGGAGTCGCGCAGGAAATCGAGCATCTCCTGATCCTGCTCATCGCGCAGCATATCACCGGCTTCCTGCGCTTCCCGCTGGACTTCCCGGTATTCACGCAGGGCCGCCACCACCTCGCTTAACTCCGCATGGCTGCGCGCAAGCTCAGCGTAGCGCTGGCGGTCCCCGTAGACGTCGGGCTGCGCGAGCTGCTGCTCGAGTTCGCCGTAATTGCGTTCTATCTCCTCTAGCCGATCCATGAATCCCACTGCCATCACCCTTGTTTCCTCAAGTCCTCCCAGTCCATGAGGGCTTTGAGAGCGGTAAGCGCCACTTCGGCCTGCTCCCGATCGGGCCGGCGCGTGGTCAACCTCTGCAGAGCCAATCCGGGAGCCGTGATGATCTGCATCCAAGGCGACCTGTTGCGGTCCGCATATTTCATTATCTCATAGGATATGCCCGCTACCAGGGGTATGATCGCTATCCTCTCGAGGACACGCAGCCATACGGCAGGCTTCCCGAGGAAGGAGTAGACGACCACCGTTATCACCAGCACGAGGAGGACGAAAGAGGTGCCGCAGCGTAAATGGTCGGTGCCCTCCCGCAACGCCCACTCCGGCTCCAGGGGATAGCCGTTCTCCAGGAGATGGATGGACTGATGTTCCGCCCCATGATATTCGAAAACGCGGCGCATCTCCCTGGAAAGAGAGACCAACAGGAGGTAGGCGATGAAAAAGGCGATGCGCATCGCGCCCTCCACCAGGTTCCACAGCCAGACCGGGCTGTCTTCTCCCATTATGCGCGGCGCCAGCCAGGTCGGCAGGAGAATAAAAAGACCTACCGCCAGGAGCAGGGCGAGTACGATAGAGATGGCCTTCTGCAGCCAACCGATACCTTCACCCCCACCCTCCTCTTCCAGGACGATGTCCGCCGACAAGGAAAGCGCCCGCCATCCCAGGACCAGGCTCTCGCCCAGCACGAAGACGCCCCGCAAGAAGGGCTTGTCCCAACCCGGGTGGCGCACCAGGAAGGAGCGGAGCGGCTCTGCCTGGGTATGGATGCTGCCGTCCGGTTTGCGCACCGCCAGGGCCCAGAACCGCCGCCCGCGCATCATTACGCCCTCGATGACCGCCTGGCCGCCCACCCTGTAGTCCGGCTCCCCTCCCCGGGCATGCGCGCCGGACTCCGGACAGGATACCAAGGGTGACTGGGGAGGGATCACGCGTACACCTCTATACTTCCACGCTTCGCGGGTTCAAGTACTTCGATTCGCAAGTACGGCCGTATTCGAGCACCGCTGCATTGTATTGTTTCCGTCCCAGAGAAACGTGACGCTCAATCGAGTTTGCTTCGTCGCTACGCTCCTCGCTAGTTCCGCTCCCACAGGCGTACTCGCAGAGTACGCCCCAGCCGCGTGCCTTGCCGGCGCGGTGCCCCGACGCTCCCGGCACGTGACCGTATTTACGAACCGAGTTACCAAGGGGCGGGCGACCGCTGGCCATCGACGTGTTTCCCGGCGAAACAGCAAGGCCTATTCCTGTACCTCGGCCTTTTTAGCCTTGTCCTCCGCCGGCTTCTTACGCTGAGGTCTCTTCTTTCCGTACCGGCGCTCGAAACGCTCGACCCTGCCACCGGTATCCACGAGCTTCTGCTTGCCCGAGTAGAACGGGTGGCACTGCGAGCATATCTCCACACGAAGCTCCGGCTTGGTGGAACGGGTTACAAACGTATTACCGCAAGAGCAGGTAACCGTGGCTTCGACATAGTCCGGGTGTATTCCCTTCCTCATCCTCCATAACCTCCGCTTTCTTCCGCACAACCTTGTAAGTATAGCAACACGTGCTGCTCTTGAACAGGGTTCCGGGAAGACTTCAGTCGGGGCTTCAGGCTGCGGGGAGCGGGTACTTTACCGTTCCGCCGCGGCCCTTGCCCTATGAGATCGGCGACCTCGCGATCTCGATCAGGAACTCCGGGTTATTCTTGGTGCTGCGTATCTTGTCGATGAGCAGTTCGATAGCCGCGCTGGGATCGAGGGAGTGCAGCACCCTGCGGAGCTTCCAGACCACCTGCGCCTCTTCCGGCGCCATGATCAGCTCCTCCTTGCGGGTTCCGGACTTGTCGATCTCGATGGCGGGGAAGATGCGCTTGTCCGCCAGCTTGCGGTCAAGGTGCAGCTCCATGTTACCGGTCCCCTTGAACTCCTCGAAGATGACTTCGTCCATACGCGAACCGGTTTCCACCAGCGCGGTGGCCATGATGGTCAGGCTGCCCCCGTCCTCGATGTTCCTCGCCGCGCCGAAGAAACGCTTGGGCGGATAGAGCGCGGTAGAGTCGACTCCACCGGACAATATGCGCCCACTGGTCGGCGTGGAGAGATTGTAAGCACGTGCGAGCCTGGTGATGCTGTCCAGGAGTATGACCACATCGTGGTTGTGTTCGACCAGACGCTTGGCCCTCTCCAGGACCAGTTCAGCCACCTGGATATGGTTGTCCGACGGCTGGTCGAAGGTGGAGCTGTTCACCTCGCCATCCACCGAACGCTCCATATCCGTGACCTCCTCGGGGCGTTCGTCCACCAGGAGCACGATCAACTTCACCTCCGGGTTGTTGTAGGTGATGCTGTTGGCGATCTGCTTGAGTATGGTGGTCTTCCCCGCCTTGGGGGGAGAGACGATGAGGCCCCTCTGGCCTTTACCGATGGGCGCGATGAGGTCGATGATGCGAGGCGCCGTGACCTCATCGGGCGTCTCCAGCCGCAATCGCTGCAGCGGGAAGAGGGGGGTAAGCTGTTCGAACTGCTTGCGGTCCCTGCATACTTCGGGATTGTCGCCGTTGACCTTCTCGATGCGCAGCAGGGCATTGTACTTCTCGCTGTCCTTTGGCGGACGTACCTGGCCCATGATCTCGTCCCCGCGCTTCAAGTGAAAGCGCCGGATCTGGGAGAGGGAGGCGTAGATATCGTCCTCACTGGGCAGGTAGCCCCGGGTGCGCAAGAAGCCGTATCCCTCGGGGAGGATGTCCAGGATGCCGGTGCGGATAAAGAGCCCTTCGTCCTCCACCTTGCGGTTGAGGATGTTCTCGATGAGCTCCTGCTTGCGCAGGCCGGTTATCCCGGTCAACCCCATCTCGCGGGCGATGCCCTGCAGGTCTACCAGGAGCATGGATTCGAGCTTGTCTCTGTCCATTGTCTTTTCCAAATCTTCACCTCCTTCCCTGTTCGTTCGTTGTAAGAGCTTTAAAGGTCCTTGATCTTTTCATAATCCTCCAGGAATCTCTTTATCCCTATGTCGGTCAGGGTATGATGCACCATTTTCACCATGACGTCATATGGGATGGTGGCTATATGGGCGCCCGCCAGCGCCGCTTCGGTCACATGTATGGGATGGCGCAGGCTTGCCGCGATGACCTGGGTGGGTATGGCGTAGATATCGAAGATATCGACTATCTGCTCCACCACGGTCATCCCCCTGTTCCCTATATCATCCATCCTTCCTACGAAGGGGCTCACGAAGGTAGCCCCCGCCGCCGCGGCCAGCAGCGCCTGGTTGGCCGAGAACACCAGGGTTACGTTGGTCTTGATGCCCTCCCTGGCCAGAGCGCTCACCGCCGCCAGCCCTTGCGATGTCATGGGGATCTTGACGTTGATGTTCTCGGCGATGGCCGCCAGTTCGCGGGCCTCGCGCAGCATTCCCTCCGCATCCATACTCACGGCCTCGGCGCTGATGGGTCCGGATACGATGCTCGCAATCTCGGCCAGGCAGTCGCGCATGCAACGCCCTTCCTTCGACACCAGGGAGGGGTTGGTGGTCACGCCGGCCAGGATGCCCCACTCGTTTATCTCCCTGATATGTTCCACGTTGGCAGTGTCCAGAAAAAGCTTCATGGGTAACCTCCATACGCGGGCACTCACATGAGCTGCCCCGCCCCCTCCTCGATCCTCTCCTTCTTCGCCATCTCGTATGCGGCATTGACTATGTAGTCGACTCCCTCGGATACGGCCGAGTCCAGGTTGATGCTCTCGATAGTCTTGACGCCCGTGACCTTGGCGAGGTGAATGATGTAGTCCTGTATCTTGCGGATGTTCTCGAAATTCTCGACATATCTCTGAAAAGGCCTCGTCCCCTGCGTCTCCACCTCGCGGATGTAGAAATGGCTGCGGTGCATTTTTTCGTCTCCCACGGTTACCAGCAGGGGGACTATCAAGGCGTCCGGGAACTGTTCCGGGGCGATGAACCCGGGCACGATATGCGCTCCCTCGATGATGATATGCGTGCCTTCCTTCAGGGCGCGGTTGATGATGGCCCTCACCCCCACCAGCACCGACAGGCTCTGTTCGCGGAACCCCGCCACCACCGGATCGACATGCGGTGGAAGAGGGTGAATGAGCGCCGATTCGGCATCGAAGGAGGAGGTGTGGATGGTGGGCATGAGCTCGCGTGAGAAGAAGGCGCGCATCACCTCGCGTATGGCGTCCGTGGAGACGATGCGCACGATACTCAACCGCGTGGCGAGCATGGTGGCTATGGTAGATTTTCCCACTCCGGTCGAGCCCCCCATGAGGACGACCAAGGGCTTGTTCATGCTGCTGAAGGAATTGTACCTCAGGTAATTGACCGCGTAATGCTCAGCTATTTTTTCCCTGAGGAAGTTATAGATCAGTTTGCGCAACTCGCTGGCCTGGATCTCCAGCCTGCCTTCGGAGATCAGGTATTCCTCGAGATCCGCGGCCACGTAATATGCCCTTCCCGGCGCGAGTCCCGAGGCCATGATGGCATTGGCCGTAAGTCCCTTGGAGAAGGGGACGCGGTGGCGTTCCTCGTCGAGGATGGTTATCCGCTTCCGTTTTCCCTCTTCATTCAGCATGTTCACTTCATGACCTCTTCCCATATATGCCCGAAGAAACCATCCAGCCCCATCTCGCTCCCTACCGTAATGGGCACATTATGGAAATATACGACCTCTTTGCCTTTGTCTCGCGCGAAACGTGTGACCACGTCCACGGCTGCCGCCTTGAGTTCAGTGAGCAGAATCTCGGCTTCCCCCGCTCCCCGCAGGTCGTCTTCCAGGTTACGGCGGTCCGACAGACTATGGCTCCTACCCACCGGCACGCAGCCTTCCTTCTCCTCCAGGTAGTCTTCCAACAGGATACCTGCCTCCTCGGGGGCAGTTGCTACAAGGAAGACTCTCTTGCCGCGGATGGATTTCAAGGGATGAGGCCTGAAAATCGTTTTTAGTATAACGATATCGCCATTTATCCACTCTATCCTCTCGCTGAGCTCCTGGATTTTTAGGGGAGATGCGAAAGGTTCTTCAGCCATTGTAATGATAACCCCATGGGAAATCAAGAGCTTGTAGGGGCCGAGAAAGCCCAGCGCTTCCTCTAGGTCCTGTGCCGCGCTTATCACGCATATAGCCGCATCCGTAGCGACGGGTGGTATGCTCGATCCACTTCCCTCCATGATCACCACCTCCGCGGCCAGGCTGTCGGCCAGCCTGGCCGCCTCGACGCAATTGGTCACGAAGGGCTCCCCGGCCATACCTCCTCCACAGCGGCGTGAGCCCACGGTGACGACCCCCGATACGAGCGCATCCTCATAATGATCGGATGCCGCGTGCAAGCCTTTGCTCACTTCCGAGAGAAGGAAATCTTCACTTATATCCCGTTCCTCGACAACATACGGTTGCGCGGGCCCGCCCCTGCCCATGACCACAACCACGGGGTTGAGACCTTTACGCCGGAGATAACATGCCATCTCCGCGGATACGGCCGTCTTGCCGCATCGTTTGCCGGTACCCATGATGGAACAGGAGGGTTTGGTCAGTACCTTCTCCCGGCGCGGCGGGCGGAACTCGAAGTCCGAGCCGCGGTAGACGGCACCCCACGCCAGCGTGGTGGCTGCAAGCCTCAATCTCAGCGCGGGACCCAGCACGGGAAGGTCGCTCATATCCACAACCACTTGCGGCTTGAGCCTCTCCAACACACCTGCCATGCCGGTTAGCGGATCATCCGGGACGATGATCTCAACCCCGCTCACGGCGAGTTCCGAAAGGTCTTTGAGTTTCTCCGTGCCGCCAAGAAAATACAGCGCAAGGGGGATGAGCCCCTCGCGTTTCTCCAGTTCTCGTACGGCGTCGAGGGTGGTCGCGGGATGGTGCTCCCCGTCCACGAGGAAGAGGGCCGCATGTTTTTCTGGCATCTTTCTTCCGATCGTACACGTGCCAGGCCTGGACCTCGCTCCGCTCCGTCCAGGCGACTGGCACCGTCGCGCCTCCCCGCGGGATCTTCTTCCGCTACGTACACGTGCCAG
>QZKE01000088.1 GCA_003598015.1 Actinomycetota bacterium
GAAGACCCTCGCCGCGGTGCTCTCCGGGCAGGGCTCCAGCGGGGTATAAGGACGCGGATAGAAGCCGCGTCTACCACACCGTCTTCATCCTGTCTTTGCAGGTGAATGGGATGGAGCGAAGCCATTGACCTAGAACGATCATGGGTTTATTGTTAGATTAGCCTAACATTGTCGTTAAGACCAATATAAGAAGGTGGTAGGGTTGCTTACCGAGAAGATGGAGGAATACCTGGAAGCCCTGTTTAAATTGAGCCGCGAACCGGATACCCTGACTCCCACCCGGTTGTCGGAATACCTGGGGGTTACGCCTCCCACCGTCCTGGACATGCTGCGGCGCATGGAGTCGGACGGGTTCGTGCGCTACACGGATGCGGGCAAACCCGGCAAGGGCAAGCGGGAAGGACGCGCCAGGCGCGCCATAAGCCTTACGCCCAAGGGCGAGAGGGCGGCAAAAACCCTGGTGAGGCGCCATCGCCTCTCCGAGCGCTTCCTCACCGACGTACTTGGCCTGGACTGGGAGTCGGCCCACCGCGAGGCCTGCAAACTCGAGCACGTCCTCTCGCCCGAAGTCGAGGAGAAACTGGCCGAGATGCTGGGGAATCCCGAGACCTGCCCCCACGGCTATCCCATCCCCGACGAGAACGGCAACATCAGGGAAGAGGAGATCAAGCCGCTCTGCGATCTCTGCGAGGATGAGAGGGGGTGCATCGCCAGGGTCGACGAAGAGGAACCGCAGCTGCTGCGCTATCTCGCTTCCCTGGGCATGCTGCCCGATGTGGATATAGAGGTCAAGGAGGTTGCCCCCTTCGGTGGCCCACTGCTGGTAAAGATCGGTGACACCCAGTACGCACTTGGCCGGGAGGTGGCATCGAAGATCTTCACCAGGAAAGGACCGGGTGGTAGAAGGCGCGGGCAGCATCGCATGGGCGGTACCCGCAAGAAATGAAGCTGGAGCGCCTGGAACAGCTGGAGAAGATCCGGGCCAAGGCGGAATACATATTCGCCCTGGCCGGCAACCCCAACGTGGGCAAATCCACCATCTTCAACCGCATCACCGGCATGGGCGTGATGACCGCGAACTATCCCGGCATGACCGTTGAGCTGAACCTCGGGTTGACGGAGATGGACGGCCTCAACATAGGCATCGTGGACCTGCCCGGGACCTATGCCCTGGGGGCGATTTCGGAGGACCAGATGGTCGCCAGGCGGGGCGTGCTGCAGGGAAAACCGGACGTGGTTATCGTGATCCTCGATGCCAACAACCTGGCGCGCAACCTCTATTTGCTGCTGCAGTTCCTCGACCTCGGTTGTCCGGTGGTCGCAGCTCTCAACCTCGTAGACCAGGCGGAGAAGACCGGCGTGCACACCGATGTCGAACTCCTGTCGGAGTTCCTGGGGGTACCGGTGGTGCCCACGGTGGGGGTCCGCGGGGATGGGCTCGACGAGCTGATGCACCAGTCGCTGCAACTGGCGCAGCGCAAAGAGGAGTACATCACCATCCCCTTCTCCTACGCCATGGACATCGAATCACGCATCCGCAGGTTGGCGCGGTACCTGGAGAGAAAAATGACGGACATCCCCTTCGGCCTCTCGGCGCGCGCCCTGGCCATCCTGCTTCTGGAGGATGACGAGGAGTTCATAACGGCATTGCGGGAGGATGCGGCCTCCGAAGAACTCATCTCCTACTGCGGGAAGATCGCGGATGAGATCGAGGTGGAGCATGGAGAGAAGGCGGCACTGATCATCGCCCGCGAGCGTCACGGCATCGCCGGCAGCATAGCCTCCAACGTACAGGAACGCGGTGAGTACGACCGGCCGCGCCTCGGCGAGAGGTTGTGGGAATACACCACTTCCTTCAAGACAGGCCTCCCTATCCTGCTCGTGGTCATGGGCCTGATATTTCTGGCCATCTTCTGGGGTGGGGGAGCCCTCGCGGATCTCTTCTCTGAGTTCTGGGAAGCGGTGATCGGCGGTCCCCTCAACCGGGGCATAGAGTCGCTGCTCGGCGCGAACATTTTCTCGCAATCCCTTGGCTGGGCGGTGGACGGTTTGGGCGCGGTCCTGGAGATAGCCCTGCCCTATCTCCTGGTCTTCTATCTCATTCTCGGATTCATGGAGGACAGCGGCTACCTCAACTCCGTGGCCTTCCTCACCGACCGCTTCATGCACCGGCTGGGACTGCACGGGCGTGCGGTGATACCCCTCATCTCCGCCGTGGGATGCAATGTACCCGCGGTTATGGGGACGCGGGTTCTGTCCACGCGGCGGGAGCGCATCATCGCCTGCACCCTCATCGTACTGGTGCCCTGCAGCGCGCGCGTCGCGGTGATCATGGGAGGGGTGTCGCGCTACGTGGGCTGGGCGCAGGCCCTGCTCCTCTTCGCCATCCTCTTCGTCATTGTCATAGCGGCGGGTCTCCTGCTGAACAAGCTCATGCCCGGGGAGTCTACCGGGCTGGTGATGGAGATGTTTCCCTTCCGCACGCCGTCCATGCTCAACGTGTTCAAGAAGACCTGGCTGAGGCTGAAGGACTTCCTGTATATCGCGGCTCCCCTCATCGTGGCCGGCAGTTTCGTGCTGGGTCTGCTGTACGAGAGCGGCTGGATATTCAAGCTCACCCAACCCCTCGAGCCCCTGGCCGACTGGTGGCTGGGCATTCCCGCGGTGGCGCTGCTGGCACTCATCTTCGCTTTCCTGCGCAAGGAGCTGGCCCTGGCCTTGCTCCTGGTCCTGGCGGCCCAGACCATTCCCGGCATCACCGAGAACTCGAGCCTGCTCGATTTCATGAGCAAGGGGCAGATCTTCACCTTCGCCCTGGTGTGCGCCATCTACATTCCCTGCGTGGCCACCCTGGCGGTGCTGTGGAGGGAACTGGGCACGCGGGATTCCTTCGCCATAACCGGCGCGACGGTCATCCTGGCCCTGCTGCTGGGCGGTCTCTCACACCTCATCATCATCCTCATATAAGGGTCAGCCCATGGCCCGATCCGAGGCTTGACCCCGGGGCTTGACACATCCGGGACCCCATTTCTCGGGTAGAATAGAATAGGATGATTGGAGGGATGGCTATGAAGGAAGCTCTATATTACGAGAAGCTGGAGGGCGGCAAGGTACATTGCCTGCTCTGTCCCCAGGACTGCCGCATCGCGGAGGGTAAGAGGGGGTTGTGCGGGGTACGGCGCAACTCAGGCGGCATCCTCTATTCGGAGATCTACAACCGCGCCATGGCCAGGGGCATGGACCCCATCGAGAAAAAGCCCCTCTACCATTTCCACCCCGGAGCCTTGATCTATTCCCTGGGAACCAGGGGCTGCAACCAGAGCTGCGATTTCTGCCAGAACTGGCATATGCTGCAGCCCGACGCGTCCACCGCCGAGATAACCTCGCGGCAAGCGGTTGACGAGGCCCTGGCGGAAGGGTCCATGGGATTGGCCTATACCTATAACGAACCCACTATCTGGTACGAGTTCGTGCTGGAGTGCTCCCAGGCGGCCCGCGAGGCGGGACTGGCGAACGTCCTGGTCACCAACGGCTCCATAAACGCCGAGCCCTTCGCGCAGCTGGCGCCGTTCATCGATGCCATGAACATAGACGTCAAATCCATGGACCCGGAGTTCTATCGCAAGATCTGCAGCTCCCAGCTGGAGCCGGTCCTGGCCACGTGCCGGGCGGCGAAAGCTGCCGGGATTCACGTGGAGATCACCAACCTGGTCATCCCCACCCTCAACGACTCCGACGAACGCTTCGGCGAGCTCGTGGATTTCGTGGCCGGACTGGGACCAGAGGTACCACTACATTTCTCCGCCTATTTTCCCAGTTACAAGATGACCATAGAGCCCACGCCGCTCGACTCCCTGCTGCGCGCGCAGGAGATAGCCCGGAGGAAGCTGTACTACGTATACCTGGGTAACGTGGCGGCCAGGGACGGCTCGGATACCCACTGCCCCCAGTGCGATAACCTCCTCATCGCCCGACGGGGCTACAGGACGTCCATCGCGGGTATAAAGGACGGCAAGTGTGACAACTGCGGCAGGAAGGCGGACGTGGTACTATGACGGGCCGTTCTCGCCACGCCACCGGGGGCATGATGGACGGTTATGGGGGAGCCGGTAAGCCGCCGAATGTACCCGCTCCAGAGGGGGCGGGAGCTTCCCTCGTCAAGCTGCTCATTCCCCTCCTGGTCCCGCTCATATTCATGTTCGTCGCCGTACCCACCGGTTTCCTGCTGGAGGGCCCCGGTCCATCCTTCGATCTCCAGGAGGGGCTGGAAGTTGAGGGCGCGGAGACATACACCTCCCAGGGGGAACTGCTGCTGACCTCGGTATCGCTGCAGGAATCCCGCCTCATCTACAACCTGCTCTCCCTCTTCGACGACAGCTACGAGTTGATGAAGGTCCGGGATTACCTCGGGGAGGAACTGAACACCGAAGAGCAGGATATCGTGGACATCGTGATCACCTTTCTGAGCCAGGACACCGCCGTGGTGGCCGGGCTGCGGGAGGTGGGCAAGCCGGTGGAGGTGTCGGGACTGGGCACGTTCGTGGTGGCGGTGGGAAGCGACTATCCCGCGTATGGGGCGGTGAGCCCGGGCGAGGTCATCGTGGCCGTGAACGGCGCACCGGTGGAGGACCAGGATACCTTCAGCGAGGCCGTAAACTCCATTCCGGAAGGCGAAACAGCCGAGCTGCAGGTCAGAGAGGTTGACGCGGAGCTGGCCAGGAAGGCTAGTGAAGAAGTGGAGGAGGGGACGCTGCAGCACCCCGACCTCGCCGGGCTGCTGGAAGACGGCGTCAGGAAGGTGCAGGTACAGCCGATCTACGATCCCGAACTGGACAAGAGGATCATCGGGGTCTCGCTGCGAGATTACTTCGACTACACCTCGGAAGTGGGAGTGGGGTGGGACCTGGAGTCGGTAAAGGGGCCTTCCGCGGGCATGATGATGACCTTATCCCTGGTCAATGCCCTGACTCCCGACGATCTGACCGGGGGCGACAGGATCGCTGGCACGGGGGAGATCACGCTCGACGGCGACGTCGGCCCCATCGGCGGCCTGCCCTTCAAAATAAGGGCCGCGGAGAGGGAGGGGGCGGAGCTTTTTATCTATCCGGTGGAAAACCAGGAGGACCTGGAGGGTTTCACAACCACTATCGAGCTCTATGCCGTCGATACCCTGGACGAGGCCATTGAAGTTCTGCTGAGCCGGAACTAGATTCCCATCGCCCTTGTGCCGGGCTCCAGGCCCGCGTGTGAGGAACGATCAACGATTCACATACGGGACCTGACCTTTCGCCAAAAATGCCCGCCATATGCTAGACGTCATTGTTCGTTATTTATAGGCGCTATATATTGTATATATCAGCATGTAGTTGAATGCGAAGATAGAGGATTTTTTCGCACGCAAAAGGAAAAAAATGAGGCGATGGCGAACAGTTAAACGACGTAAAAGGGTAAAATTGGCGGAACAAAACAGCCGGGTATAACGTCGTTATGTTAGAATAAGGGTAGATATGCAGGAAAAACAGTGCTAGAATGGTGGTTCCCGCAAATCTCAAGAAAGAGTCGAGGTGGTACACAGTATGAAGCCGACCGGGATAGAGAACGATAGTATTTCGGACATCATGGAGACCATGAGCAAGCTGGTTGGAAAGGTCGTGCGCATCTCCGTGAAGGAATCTAAACCCAAGACCCACTGGGAGGAGAAAGAGGGGATTGTCGAGGGAGTATACCCCACCGTCTTTCTGTTTCGCTTCAAGAACCGCCGCAATGTGGATGAGAGGGTCGCCTACAGCTACGTGGATATCGCCATCGACGATGTGAAGATATTGGAGAATTAACGGGAGGATACGGCCCGGAGCCACACACCCCCGCCGTGACCTCGAGCGGCGGGGGATTTTATTGCGCTGAGATGATGGGGCGGGCGGTGGTCGCACATGATCTACATCGGTACGGCGGGGTTCAGCTACCAGGACTGGAAGGGTGCCTTCTACCCCGAAAAACAGGATAAGAAATACATGCTGGAGTACTATTCCTGCCGTTTCCCTGTGGTCGAGGTGAACAGCACCTGGCATGCCTTGCCCTCCCCCAAGGCCATTCTCTCCATGGCCCGGCGCACCAGTCCCGAGTTCCAGTTCATCATCAAGGCCTATAAGGGTCTGACCCATAAGTACAGGGATAACGAAGAGGATTTCAAGGGATTCCGGGAGATACTGCGGCCCATGGAGGACCATGGAAAACTGGCATGCGTGCTGGCCCAGTTCCCCTGGGGCTTCAAGAACAGCGATATCAACCGGGCATACCTGCGACGTTTCCGCGCACGGCTGCCCTCCCAGGATATTGTGGTGGAGTTCCGCAACGAGGACTGGATATGCGATGAGACCCTGGAATTACTACGGGAACTCTCCCTGGGATTCTGCTGTGTGGACGAGCCCCGCCTCAAGGGCCTGGTGAAACCACATGTAATCCTGACCGGAGACATCGGCTATGTGCGCTTCCACGGGCGTAACTACGAGACCTGGTGGGATCGGCAGCGGCAGTCCTGGGAGAGATACGATTACCTCTACGGCGAGGACGAGCTCTCGGAGTGGGTTCCCGGCCTGCAGAGCCTGGATGATGATGCGCAGCGAACCTATGCTATCTTCAACAACCACTATCGCGGCAAGGCGCCGCGCAATGCGGCGATGCTGGCCGGGATGGTGCCCACGGAGAGGATCGTCCCGCTGCACTGCGAGGAAATGCCCATGAGCTTGTGGGAAGAGGATTGAATCCGGGCGGGCCCGCAGCCTGCGCTCACAGCTCTTCCAGCTCTATCTCTCCCCGCAGTTTCTCGAGTATCTTGCGCAGCAGCCGCGAGACGTGCATCTGGGATATCTTCAGCTCGCGCGCGATCTCTATCTGGGTCATACCCTGGAAGAAACGCATGTATATGACTTTCTGTTCCCTATCCGTAAGCTCGGACAGGAGCTTGACGAGGGTGTCCCGGTCCTCGGCCAGGGAGAAGTCGCCGTCTTCACTGCCCAGGTAGTCGAGCAGGCAGAACCCGCGGTCCTCCTGGCTGTTCATATATATATTGTCCAGGCTGAGATAGTTCGCGGCATAGGAGCTCTCCAGTATCTCCACCACCTCCTCCAAACTGATATCGAGGTGTTCGGCCACTTCCTGAAGCGTGGGTGAGCAGTGCATTTCCTGGGTCAGGTAGTCGATGGCCTGGTTGAGCTCGAGGTCCCGCATCTGCAGGCGGCGCGGGATGCGGATAGCCCATCCCTTGTCGCGGAAGTAGCGTTTCAGTTCGCCCACGATGGTAGGAGTGGCATAAGTGCTGAACTCGACCCCACGATCCAGGTCGTAGCGGTCGATGGCCTTGATAAGCCCGATGTATCCTACCTGCAGCAGATCCTCCAGGGGCTCGCCACGGTTGGAGAACTTACGCGCCAGGTATTCGACCAGATGGATATTGAGGGAGATCAACTCGTCACGGATGCCCTGATCTCCGGTCTCTTGCAGGGTCTTGAAAAGCTCCTTGATATATCGCCTTCGCTCTTGCCGCCGTTCGTCGTCTCCACTCACGGATTATCTCCTTGTGGAAGATCGCGATGCGATAAGACTGCTTCAGTCAGGGCGTCGCTTGCGCAGGGAAATGCGGCAGGTCGATTCATCCCGCTGCAGGTCGAAGCCGTCTACCACGGATTCCATGATCATCCTGCTGAACGATTCAGGCATCACTGAACGCGATTCGCCGTTCTCAGCCAGCTGCGAAGTCAGGATAATTTCAAGGTACTCCTTCGACGGCTCTATTTCAACATGGAGGGCGGTGTTGTGAGGGGAATGGATAACGGCGTAATTGCTGGCCTCATCCACGGCAATACGCAGGTCTTCCAAGCAGGAGAGGTCGAAGTCCATGCGGCTGGCCACGAGATAGACGGCGAGCCTTATGAGCTGCCGGGAGAACTGCTCGGCTGGGAGTCGCAGCCGTATCACATCGCCGTCACTGCCCATTCGCCTCACCTCTTTAGAGATCCGGACTGCTCGTTTATGTGGCTGCTTATAGATGTTCCCCAAGCGAGCGCTTTTAAACAAGGCGGGACATGATGGCTGGAGAGGATTAGATGCGCTTCCGGGGTATGATCATGGCTTGGTAAGCCGGAGTGACTACGTGTTAAACTTAAGAAGAAGTAGGCGGTTGTTGGATACATCAGGGAAGGTGCACTTTGAGCGATACAGGGGGAGTGATACTGAACACTCACGTCAGGGAAGTTGGCGGTATTCCGGTCGTGGAGCTGGAGGGAGAGATAGACCTCTCGACCTCCCCGGTTTTCAAAGAGACAGTGTATGGCGTTATAGAGTCCGGCAAGATCGACGTGATCATCGATTTGAACGCACTGGAGTTCATGGATTCCACCGGGCTCGGGGTGCTCGTAGCCGCACTCAAGAAGACCAGCATGGAAGGCGGGAGTATCAGGCTCATCTGCAACAAGCGCAACATCCTCAAGGTCTTCACCGTGACCGGTCTGGACAAAGTCTTCTCTATTTACGATAATTTGCAGCGGTGCCTGCAGGCCTAGCCGGGGTGCCTTTTAGCGGGGGAGTACCCGAGTGGCCAAAGGGGACGGACTGTAAATCCGTTGGCTCAGCCTACGGAGGTTCAAATCCTCCCTCCCCCACCAGGAATAAAGAAGCAGGTCAGAGGGATGTTCCTCTGGCCTGGTTGCTTGTTCCGGGGATCTGCCGCGATTGGCAACGGACTATCCATCCGTCGCGGGTCAAGCCGATACTCCAACTGAAAGACCTGTTAAACAGGCAATAATTACTCGGAGATAGAGCCACGGCATATGAAGGAACGTATTATGCTTTCTTCATCCAGATGCCGGACTTCGATCCCTAAGAAACATGAATGACCACGAAGAAGCCTCTTTTGCAGATTATCTGGAGGGTGAAGAAGAGCGTGAAAAAAACCCGATCAACAAATGGTCAACACCCTTGTATACAGCCCGCAAGCAATGCCTAGGTGAGCCCCACAAGCCTTGACTTGATTGTTGCCGTATATTACAATGATGTCCATAAGGACAACATAATAGTTAGGAGCAACATTGATAGAGGCAGAGATCATCGATGGATTAAAGAACGGCATCGGGGAGATCCTGCCCATTCCTGGGCTGAAGCTTGAGATATCCCCCGACAAGAAAAGAGAAGCCGGGTCGCCCGATCATTTAGCTTCGATATCAATCGATGGTAAGGGTGTCAAGGCAGCCATTGAAGTACTCTCATCAAGGAGTTCGGCGATGTTACGGAGCAAACTGGCAAGCCTTGTGTCCTATGCCGATCGGGATGGTGGCTTAGTCCCGCTAATCCTGTCGGATTACCTAAGCAAGGAGAAGAGGGAGGAGTGCAAGGGTGCCGGGATATCTTTCATTGACCTTTCGGGAAATGCCTATATCTCTCATGAAGGAATATATATAGAGCGTGAGGGTTTTCCTGACAAGTATCCGGAAAGAAGGCTGGGGCGTGGGCCTTTCTCCGATAAAGCATCTCTGATCCTCAGGATAGCTCTTGAAGAGAGGAGCAGATCATGGGGCGTTAGAGAGATGGCCCAAGCGGCTGAGCTCGACCCAGGATTTGTCTCCCGCATGATGAGGGAGCTTGAGATAAGGGGCTATTTCGGAAAAGAGGGTAGGAAATTCAGGTTGCTGGATGCGAAAAGCCTTCTCGAGGATTGGGTGAGCGCATACGACTACCGCAAGAACGAGGAACACGGCTATTTCTGCCTGGCTGATGATCCCGGGGAGATACTCGACAGATTGCGCGATGTGGAGGGGGATAAAAGCCTATCGTACGCCCTGTCCTTCCAGGCAGGAGCCAACCTTGTAGCCCCCCATTCCGTCTATCACGAAGTACATATATATCTAAGGGATGAGAGCGGCCGGAAATCCCTTGAGCAGCGGCTTAAGCTGAGAGAGGTGGAAAGAGGGGCGAATGTCATATTGTGCCACCCGCACTACAAGCACTCCGCTTTTCATCAGATGCATCAGGTAGACGGGCTCTGGGTCGTGTCGGATCTGCAGCTGTATCTCGACCTGTTTAAGTATCCCTTGCGGGGACTGGAACAGGCTGAATACCTTTACAAGCACCGGTTGAAGAAACTCATCGAGGGATGATGCAGGGTGGAGAAGACCTTCAAGCACAGCCTGTTCAAGATCATTGAGATTCTTGGTGAGTATCTCTCCGAGGTCGTCTTTGCGGGTGGTTGGGCGCCGCTTATCTTCTACCACTATCTTATAGGAGATAAGACCAGGACTCCGCTCCTGACCCAGGAATTCGATTTGATGGTTGGAAGGCGGATCAGAAGCAGGGGCATAAGCCTCAACGAGTTACTGCGGGATGCGGGCTTGCACCCGGAGCCACGCGATTCATCTCCACATCCAGCGCAGATCTACTCGGGAGAAATCAAGGGCAACCACCTCGAATTGGAGTTCTTTGCGCCCATGACCGGCAGGGGAGGGGATAGGGCCATCGAGGTTCAGGATAACTTGCTTGCCCTCCCGTTGAGATATGCCGATATCATTGTTTCTGCCGCCATGGAAGTCGTGATAGATGACCATCCGCTTCACAGCGTCACCACACCAGTCACACTGCTGGTACCTTCACCGGGGGCCTTCATCTTCAACAAGGGATTGACGTTCTCCAGGCGTCAGGCAGCTTCCAAGGAGGATAAGGATCTTTATTACATCTTCGATATACTGGCGCGATGTCCCGAATTAAGGCAAGAAATACTGGAGGAAATCGGTACTCTCAAGCGTTCGAGCGCTACCCACGTAAAGTGGTTCAGGTCTTTTCTGAAGAACATGGCCGATTACTTCGGGGATCCCGATGCCAAGGGGATCAACATGGTATTTCGCCAGAGGCCATCAAACGCTTTTCCGGGATTGGATGATCAGCAGTTCCGCCAGTATGTATTCGAGATATTCAAAGAATTCATCGAGGAGCTGGACCTGTAATAGCGCAGCTTCGGTCAATAGATGGTCAATATAGCCGAGCGCAAGTGAGGAAAACCGAGGGTAACTGAGGACAACTGGAATCTGCAAAAAGCGCAGGTCCCATGTAGATCAGAACAACTCAGAGCAACTGAGCAAAACCGAGAACAACCGTATTTTCCGGACTGTAAATCCGTTGGCTCCGCCTACGGAGGTTCAAATCCTCCCTCCCCCACCAGGAACAAAGAAGCAGGTCAGGATATGTTTTCTGGCCTGCTTGATTTATTGAAAGGTGCATGAATAAAGGGAAACGTATTTCCTATCCGTTTGCATCAATCCTGTTTCTTGCTTTGAAGTGCTGAAATCCGAGGTTAGATCGTTATTTCACTTGCCCTTCTAATGGGACAAAGAGAAATATAGTCAACAAATGGTCAACACGTTTGCGCATTATCATATGCCTTGGATAATGATGGTGCACTCGGGCACCAGCTTGACACGATGATATGTTATCGTCATTATATAAGTACAAATGTAATACTATGAGGACAAGCATGAGATTTCACGCACCGCTGGATGATATCTTGAGCAGCAGGATCAAGGTCAGGATACTGCGCCTCTTCTCGCGCACCAGGGGTTCATATTCGGGCAGGGAAGTAGCCAGGCTTATCGGGTTTTCCCACAATCCAACCATACAGGCCTTGAAGGAGCTGGAGGCTCAGGGATTGCTTAAGAGGAGAAGCATCGGAGCATCACACGAATACACCCTCAACGAAGACCATCTACTGCTAAGCGGCGTTTTGCTGGATGTATTTGAAAGGGAGAGAGATGCGCTGCTCGAGATAGCAAGTATATTCGAGGAGAAGATAGGGAGGAACTTCGAGGAAGCCGTCATTTTCGGCAGTGTGGCCAGGGGCGAGGAGAGGCTGGATAGCGATGTCGACATTCTCATTATAATCAAGGATGGAGTAGACAAAGAGGATGTAGAGAATAGGGTAAGCGAGGCGACAAGCCTGGCAATGGCCGCGTCGGGGAATCCCATAAGCCCCGTATTGGTGACGAGAAGCGAATATGAAAAGAGAAAGAAGGCCAAGAGTAAGCGGGGGATGTGGAGAGACCTCTTCGACAGGCGGAACACTATTATCTATACGAAAGAGGATATAAGGGCATATGGTCGGCAAGATACCGAGAAGAGAAGAAGATAGGCTGAGCGCAAAGAACTACCTTGAAAAAGCTCGCCAATCGAGTGCTGCCATGCATCTCGCTTTCGAGGAAGGCCTATGGAACGCGGCAGGGGAGAATGGCGTGCGCTGCGCGATCCATGCCTGTGATGCTGTAACGGTAGCCATAGGTGGAGTCAGGTCTTCAAGTAAGAACCATGAAGATACGGCAAGATTATTGGCAGAGGTCGTCAAAGGTAAAGACGTTAAGGAGATATCCAATCGCCTCTTGGGAATCATCAGGATGAAGAATCCCGTGGATTATGATCCGAGGTTGCTGAGAAAAAAGGATGCCCAAAGAGTAGTCAAAGATACTGATAGCTTCCTCGCATGGGTTGAAGGCAGGATATCCTCCTGACGTGGAATGAGACCTGCCAGATAACGAATTGTTTGGGGCTACTCCGAGAACAGCATTAGAATAAGAAACGCCTCACTATAAATCGTTACCCCCCGTATGCTAACCTCTAATTGACGGTCCTCATTATCATGCGCACAGGGGGTTTCCGAATGGGCTCGGATGAAGCCATAGCCGGCATCCTTAAAACAAAGCTCTACGCCCCCAGGCTCCCGGATATCATACCCAGAGAGAAGCTACTTCAGAAGCTTAATGCTGCCAAGAAAACCAAGCTCACCACCATAGTGGCGGGCGCCGGATACGGCAAGAGCACCCTTGCTGCATCTTTCCTCGCCGATCAGAAAGTCCCCTCGGTCTGGTACCAACTGGAGGAGACCGACCGCGACCTCTCGGAGTTCATCACTTACCTGGTGGCCGGAGTGAGGATGCAGGAGAGCGGGTTCGGAGAGGAAACCTCTGGCCGCCTTAAGGCCGCGGAGGATGCGGCGGGAGAGAGCAGGGTCATCCTCGCTACTCTCATATCAGAGATGGACGCACGCGTTAAGAACGACCTTATCATCGTCCTGGATGACTTCCAGGAGGTGAACAACAGTTCCCAGGTAACCGAAGCCCTGGACTTCCTTCTGGGCCATATGCCTCCCAACCTGCACCTGGTGATCCTCTCCCGCATAAAGCTCAACCTGGACCTGGCCTCCCTGGCCGCCCGCCGCCAGCTGGTGGAGATAAAGGAGGCGGACCTGGGCCTCTCATCGATTGAGATAGCGCAACTCTTCTCCGAGGTATTCGGCATGCCCTTGGAGGATGAGGAGACCAGCAGCCTGTGCGAGTATACCGAGGGGTGGATAACCGGCCTGGTGCTCTTCTGGCTGGCGGCAAGGGACAGGGGAGAGGATTTCCTGAAGGAGGTGTTGACCGACCTGAAGGTGCCTCCCGCGAGGGTAGGGGAGTACCTGTCCGGGGTGGTATTCGAGAGCCAGAGCGAGAAGGTGCGGGAGTTCACCATGAAGACCTCCCTCCTCACGCGCTTGAACCCGGAATTCTGCGACCAGCTACTGGAAAGCGAGGAGTCAGGTCTCATCCTCGATCACCTGGCCAACTCCAGGATGTTCACCATCCCCCTGGACGACCGGGGAGATTGGTATCGTTACCACCACCTGCTGCAGGCCTTCTTGAAAGAGAGGCTTACCGCTGGCTGCTCCCATGAGGAGATAAACGGACTCAACCTCAAGGCCGCCATCCTTTGGGAGGAATATGGCGAGCCGGAACAGGCTCTGCATCACTATCTCGAAGCCGGCGAACATGGAAAGGCGGCTGGTGTCCTGGAGGGAATAGCCCCCGGCTTGAGGAAGGCCAGCCGCATCTCCTTTCTCCCATTCGTTCTAAACCGACTGCCGCAGGAAACCCTCGAGGAGCACCCCTGGCTTCTCTTTCATCTGGGGGAGATCTCCTACCTGCACGGGGATTACGAACGGGCTGCAGCGGATTTCGAGCGCGCCGCCTCGCTTTTCGAGCAGTCGGTCGATGTCGGGGCTCAAGCCAGCGCGCTGATCTGGCTGAGCTCGTCTCAGTATCAACTGGCGTGGCTCGACGAGTATGAGGATACGGCGGCGAAACTGCGGGAGATCATCCCCGTAGGTTCTCCGCAATGGTACGAGTTCGCCGCGACCCTCAGCTCCACGGCCTTCTTCACGGGATCCTACGACCTCGCGGACCGCTTCCTCACTGAGGCCCTGGAGCACGCCCACGAGGTGGAGGACGAGACCTCCAGGGCCACGCTGCTCTACTTCTGCGGGCTGACCTGTTTCGCGAAAGGCGACGCCGTGCGGGCCTGTGAGGTCTTATATCAGGTCGTCGAGCTCGCCGAGCGGGTCGACCTCACCACCACCCTGATGCAGTCCTACGCGGTGCTATGCAACTGCCTGGCCATGTCGGGCGAGTTCGAGGATATGCTGGAGTATGCCGACAAGGGGGTTGCCCTGGCGGAACAAATCGGCCATGATACCCCGCTGACCTTCTTGCTTTACGCCTGCAAGGCCGCTGCTCTGACGTACATGGGTAATACGGAGGAGGCTCGGAGGGAGACGGATGCGGCGAGTTCGATGTCGGGAAAGTACGGGGCAGGTCTGGAGGTGCTGCTGGCCGAGTTCGACCTGGGCCACCAATACATGGTGCACGGCGAGAGCGACCTCGCCCTGCGGCACTACAGAATAGCGCAGCAAATGGGCAGGGAGGTCGCCTATCCTGATTCCATGCGCGCTACCAGGTTGGGAGAGTTGTGGGCCAACCACGGCGAGGAGGGGATCGAAGCAACTATAGAAGAGGCCGAGACCATAGCCAGACAACTGGAGCAGAGCTCCTCGGACGAAATCGTCGTCTATGCCTACCTCGTCCTCGCCTTCCTGGAGCTCACGGCGGGACGTAGCGAGGAGGCGCAACATACGATCCAGGCCGCGCTGGAGCTGACCGAGGGTGGGAGAGGTTTGGGATTCTGGAGGATAGTGTGGGGCGATAAGAAGGCCTCCGGCATGCTTCTTCCCCTTGTAACGGAGACCTTCTCCCGCGGCGAGTACCTGGAGGTCCTGGGGAAGATATACCAATACCTGGGATCGAGTTCACTCCCTTACCTTAATAAGCTCTCCAGATCCAAGAAGCCTCAGGTGAGAAAGAAGGCAGGCGAGCTGGCGGCAAGCATCGCCAGGGAGTCAGCTGAGCCCCTGACCATCAGGATGTTGGGTACCTTCGAGATCACAAGGGGCAGGGAGAGGATATCGGCAAGGGACTGGAGGAGCAAGAAAGCCCTGGCGGTGATGAAATACCTGGCGGCACAGGAGGATAGGCGCCTGGTGCCCAGGGATATACTTATGGATCTGCTGTGGCCGGAGAGCGCCCCGGAGTCGGCCTCCAAAAACCTGGGTACGGCGCTTTCCTCACTGAGGAAGACCCTGGAGCCGGAGACCGCGCGCGGGGAGTCCTCCTACCTGGTGGCCAGCGGAGATTCGCTCTATCTCGAGCTCGGCAGGGGCGGCAGGACGGATTTCAAGCTTTTCAGGCTGAAGATAAGGGAAGCTGGCGATGCCAGGGCTTCAGGTGACGACGACCTGTACCTCGAGAGGCTCAAAGAGGCCGAAGATCTTTACGGGGGCGATTTCCTGGCCGAGGACCTCTACGAGGACTGGTGCCAGCCGGAGAGGGAAAGCCTTCACGCAGAACACCTCAAGCTCCTGCTGGACATCTCGGACGAGTACCTGCGCCGGGGAGACCAGGACCAGGCCGTCCATTACCTGGAGAAGGCCGTAGCGTCCGACCCTGATCGGGAGGAGCTCTACCGCAGGCTTATGGAGATCTACTCCAGCACGGGAAACCGCGCCGGGGTGGAGCGGACCTTCAAGCGATGCAGCAAGTACCTCATGGATGAGTTCGAGGTGGACCCCTCCCCCGATACGGTGGAACTTCACAACAGGCTGCGAGGGAATTGAAGACACCATAAGACAAGGGCTCAGCTCTGGTTTCAGGCTCGAGTTGCGTTTACTCCAACGTCGGTAAAAAACACTTCTTCCTACTTTCCGCTTTCTTGGGCGTTTCTTGGGGATGGATTGAGGGCTGCCTTTTATCCTCTGGGTCAGGAGGACAAGAATTACCGCCAACAGGCGGGAATCCTCGAGATGAACTGGAGGTGTAGAACATGGTCTTACTGCCGTTTATAGGGGTGGCCGCCGCTTTGGTGGTGGTTGGAACGGTATTGATGGGCGTTGTCCTGGTGGTGGCGACGACGGTTCTTTTTGCCACCGGCGCCTCCACTTTCTTTGCCATCATGACGGGCTCCTTTGGAAGTATCGCCGGACTTGTTGCCAAGTTGCTGCCCGGCAAGAGGCTATGGGCCCGTTGAGCGGGGCCCTATACCACTTGAGGCCATGATGCTGTATGCGGTAGCTGCTTCAGACGCTCAAACGGCTTGGGCCGTTGGCAGGCTTGGCACCATCCTCCACACCTTGGACGGGGGCTACACCTGGAACCAACAGGCCTCCGGAGTAGGATGCACCCTGGTGTCGGTGTCCGCCGTGGATAGATATTCGGTTTGGGCCGCCGGTGCGGGTGTCATCTTGAGAAGCGAGGACGGGGGTAACACCTGGACCCTCCTGCATGAGGGATGGGGATTCAACGCCATATGTGGGGTAGATAGCTACACCGCCTGGGCTGTGGGGAGCCACGGCGAGATCCTCAAGACCACCGACGGCAGCGGGAACTGGACTTCGCAGGACTCGGGGACCGGGGAGAGTCTGAGGGGGATATCGGCCGTGGATGCGGATAACGCCTGGGCGGTGGGCAATGGGGGTATCCTGCTACATACCATAGATGGGGGAGCAGAGTGGCTGCAGGAGAGGTGCGCGTCTACAGGACATGTCACGGACCTCAACGATGTCCATGCGGTGGATGAAAACACTGCCTGGGCGGTAGGGTCCGGCGTGATCAGGACCACGGATGGTGGGGCAAGCTGGATGGCCCAGAAATTGAAGGGGATGTTCTTGGGCGTTGCCGCGATCAGCTCAGAGAAAGCATGGGTAATAGGCGAGAAGACCGCCATCCATATAACAGAGGACGGAGGAAAGACCTGGATCATAAGGGAGAGCTGGAAGGGGGACCACTGTGAACCACTCGGGTACTATCACGGCATAGCGGCTGCTGATGCCAACAACGTCTGGGTGGTGGGGGGATGGGTAAGGATCGCCAAGACCGTTGATGGGGGCCTTAACTGGATACCCCAAAGTAGATGCATTTATGGGAGGGATTGCTGATGGAAAACAAGGACTACGACGTTGTGGTGGTGGGAGGCGGACCGGCGGGAGCGGCGGCAGCAAAGGCTGCGGTGAAGGGCGGGCTCAAGACCCTACTGATCGAGAAGAAGAAGATTCCAAGACCCAAGCCTTGTTCCGGGGCACTCTTGCCACCGGCGGTTGAGTACATCGAGAGGTACTTCGGGTCCATACCCGACGAGGTACTGGCGAAACCGCGAGCCTGGAAGGGCAGCCAATTGCACCTTCGCAACGGACAGGTGTTCAAGCTAGAGAACAGGAATTTGAACGCCTGGCGCGACAAGCTCGACGAATGGCTCTGCCGGGAATCGGGAGCGGAGATATGGGATTCTACGCGCTTGCTGGATTTCGCCGCATGGCAGGACCGCGTGGAGATGTTGTGCCACAGGGACGGCGAGGAGGTCAGGCTGTGCGCCGCAGCCATGATAGCAGCCGACGGAGGCCTGTCACATGTTGTCAGGAAATTCGATCCCGACTTTGATACTGACTTAGGGAAGACTTATTCTTTCCAGGATTACCGCCGCGGCAGCGTCGATCTTGATCCCGACTACTATCATATATTCCTGGAGCCGGGCATTGGCTTGATGCCCACCGTGTATTGCAAAGACGACATCATCATCACCGACACCCTTATCCAACCCGGGGAGAAGGTTGACCCTATGCGCGAGAAGTACACCAAGTGGCTGGCCGAGCACCATGGTTTCGAGCCCGGTGAGACGGTCATGACCCTGGCCTGCCTGGCCGCAGCACCAGCTTGCATCAACCGCTTCTGCTTCGGCACCGATCGAGTGCTGGTAGCTGGGGAGGCCGCGGGGTTCATGAACATGTTCTTCGAGGGTATATCCTCTGCGGTGGCCACCGGCTGGTTAGCAGGGCAGGCCGCGGTGGATTGCGGTGCGCATCCGCCCGGACCTCTCTACCGCGAGAGCGTCAAACCGGAACGGGAGAGGACTGCCAGGGAATGGCACATGCCGTCGCTGATGATCGGGAGAGGGAAGTCGGCTCAAGTGGTAAAGGAAAATATAATGGCTGCCCCTCCCATGATCAGGCTGCGAGCCATGAACGACTTGACGGGCTGGATGAAGAAAACCGGCTACAAGAGCAGCTTTGCAGTTGAGATGATACTGCGCAAGCTCCTCAGCGGAGACTTCAACTATCGCGCCTGACCCGATGCGTTTTCCTGCTGCTTATCTGATCAACAAATGGTCAATATATAGCTGAGCGCAACCGAGGAAAACCAAGAGCAACTGAGAACAACTCAAATCTATAAAAAGCGGTCACGTAAAATAACTTGCTGAAATTCAGGTGGGGTGCTTTCCTTTCAGAAAAGGAAGCCACCTTTAAGAAAGGAGCACCCCAATGCAAGACTATCA
>QZKE01000015.1 GCA_003598015.1 Actinomycetota bacterium
ATACTCCCGGGGGGAAAGAGGGAGTCGGTACACGTAGACGAGCTGCTCAACCTGGGCGACGCGCAGGTGTCCACCAAGGTCACCTCGACCTCGGGCAACTGGATAATCGCGGAGCGCGCCGTCTACTTCGACTACGACGGCAAGCAGGGTGGTCACGACTCCATCGGTGCTATCACCCCCTCGACCATGTGGTACCTGGCCGAGGGCTATACCGGCGGCCAGTTCGACGAATGGATACTGGTGCAGAACCCGGGCACGGCGATGGTGACCGTCACCATGAGCTTCCAGCTCACCGAGGGCTCGGCACCACAGTATTCCTTCCAGATCCCCGGCCTGATGCGCAGATCGGTGCACGTGGACGAACTGCCCGGACTGTCCGACGCACAGGTGTCCACGCAGATCACCTCGGACCTGCCCGTGGTGGCGGAACGCGCCATGTACTTCGACTACGACGGCAAGAAGGGTGGTCACGACTCCATCGGCGTCACCACCACTTCCGGGGATTATTTCCTGGCCGAGGGCTATACCGGCGGGGACTTCGACACCTGGGTGCTGGTGCAGAACCCGGGTACGGAGCTGGCCAACGTCACCATGACCTTCCAATTGACCAAGGGGACGGCACCGGCGTACTCCTTCCAGCTCCCCGGCGGGATGAGGCGGTCGGTGCACCTGGACGAGCTGCCCGGCCTCGCCGACGCCGAGGTATCGACGAAGGTGACATCGGACAAGCCGGTGGTCGCTGAGCGCGCCGAGTACTTCATCTACGACGGCAAGCAGGGCGGCCACGACTCCATCGGCACCCCCGAACCAGGGCCGGTCTGGTACCTGGCCGAGGGCTACACCGGCGGCCAGTTCGACGAATGGATCCTGGTGCAGAACCCGGGGACGGAGACGGCCAGGGTGACCCTCTCCTTCCAGTTGCTGTCGGGGGCGGCGCCCGATTACGTATTCGATCTCCCCGGCGGGATGCGCCAGTCGATACACGTGGACGAACTGACCGGGCTCGCCGACGCCCAGGTATCGACCAAGGTGGTGGCGACCAACGCCTACGGTCAGCCGCTCGACGTGGTGGCTGAACGTGCCATGTACTTCATCTACGAGGGTAAACAGGGGGGCCACGACTCCATCGGCGTCCCGGAGATAATGCGGTAGGAATAGAGACCGAGATAGACTTACGGGGGTCGCCCCGGGTGGGGCGTCCCCCTTTCATTAGTCTCAGACATAGGGGTCGTCAGGCATAGGGGTCGGCCCTGGACTTATGCCTGAGAAAGCCAAGAGGAGCAGGAGAAAAGGTAGCAAGGTGTTACTCATAATCCCCATGTATGGATGCCGGGCCCCTTCGTGCAGCCCAGGCATAAGTCCAGGGCCGACCCCTATGCCTGAGAGGGCCACACTTCATGGAGAAGAACCAGTTATAATTAGGAAGCTATGGAGCTAAGGGACTATATAAGCGTAATCGTCGCCCGTAAGTGGGTCATCATCGGGGTCACGGCCCTGGTGGTGGTAGCGGCACTCGTCTTCTCACTGCTGCAGGACCCGGTATACGAGTCACGGGTGATGATCCTGGCGGACATCAACCGCGCCGGCGAGTCCGCCTCCGACAGCCTGTTTTCCATGGCCTTCAACGATCCCGATACCTTCATACAGACCCAGGCGGAGATCATCGGCACCAAGACCCTGGCCCGGTCCGTCTACGACCGCCTGGAGTACAACTACGAGGAACTCGCCTATGCAGAAGAGGAAGGCGAGGAGGTGTTCATCCCCGCCTCGGTCCCCTCCCCGGAGGAGCTCATGGGCAACGTCAAGGTGGAGCGCTCCCAGAACACCAACGTCTTCGAGATCGCGGTGACCAACGGCGACCCGCTGCTGGCGCGGGACATCACCCAGGCCTACGCCGACGAGTACATCCTCGACCGCCAGCTGGCGTCCATCAAGCAGATAAGCGACGCGCGCAAGGAGGTCTGGAACCGCATCACCGAACTGGAGACCCAGATATCCGACCTGGCCCAGGAGATCAAGCAGTATACCAAGGAGAACATCCCACCCGAGTTGGAAGCGGAGGCGTCGCAGGCGGTGAGCCTGTGGGCCACCCTCTACGAGAAATACATGAGCCTGCGCATCGCGGAGGCCCTGGAACAGCGCGGCCTGGAGGTCATCGAAGTGGCGGAGGCGGGGGTGAAGGTCAGCCCGCGCACCACGCGCAACGTCGTCCTAGCCTTCTTCCTGGGGCTCATCCTGGGGGTGGGCATGGCCTTCCTCGTCGACTACCTCGACGACACCCTGAAGACGCGCGAGGACTTCGAGCGCGGCTACGGGACCACCATCATCGGGGAGATAGCACGCACCACCCCCGTGGGCGAGGAGGAGCGCGAGATAATCTACTTCACGCGGCCGGACAGCCCCGCGGCGGAGGGTTTCCGCAACCTGCGCACCAACGTGCAGTTCCTCAACCTGGACGGCGGCACGCGTCTGATCATGGCCACCTCCTCCAGCCCCGAGGAGGGCAAGACCTCGGTTGCCATCAACCTCGGCGCGGCCCTGTCGGAGATGGGCAGAAAGGTGCTGGTGGTCGAGGCCGACCTGCGCCGCCCCGTCCTGGACAAGCTGGTGACGGAGAAACCACGCAAGGGGATCACCGACGTGATCATGGGCTCCTCCTCCCTGGAAGACGCGGTTACGGAAACAAACCACGAGAACCTCTACGTGCTCATGTCGGGGCCCAAGCCGCCGAATCCCGCGGAGCTCGTCTCATCCCAGGCCATGCAGAAACTGCTGGCCGAGCTCAAGCAGAGGTATGAATACGTCATCGTGGACGCCCCCCCGGTGCTCGCGGTTTCGGACGCCATCGCCATGGCCCCCATGGTGGACGGGGTGCTGGTTGTGGCGAGCCATAATATCGCCACCCGGGACGGCGCCAGGCACACCATGGAACTCCTGGGCAAGGTGGAGACGCGCATCCTGGGCGTGGTCATCAACAACGTCGAGATGGCCGGGCGCTACGGCTACGGTTACCGCTACGGGTATTACGCTCCCTACCAGTACTCCTACGGCGAGGCCGAGGGTGCGGGAAAAAGCGGGCGCAGGGGCAGGAAGTAGGCCTTGCGGCTCACCTGCCAGGCATAGGGGTCGGCCCTGGACTTATGCCTGAGAAAACCGAAACAAGCATGTGAGAAGAGAGGAAAATATGATTTCAAATCCCTCATATTGATGTTGTGTATATGGCTCAGGCATAAGTCCAGGGCCGACCCCTATGCCTGAGATCAAATCCCTCATATTGATGTTGTGTATATGGCTCAGGCATAAGTCCAGGGCCGACCCCTATGCCTGATCGTGCAGGAGATGGACGCTGCGGGGAAAATGGTGGCTGCCATCTGTATCGCCCCCGTCATCCTGGCCAAAGCGGGCATACTGCAGGGCGTGGAGGCGACCGTCTCGCCGGGCATGGAGGGCGAGCTTACCGCCGGAGGGGCCATCCTGGTGGAGCAACCGGTGGTGGTGGACGGCAATATCATCACGGGCTGGGGGCCCGACGCCGCGGTCGAGTTCGCGCAGGAGGTAAATAAGGCACTCTCGCAGTGAGTGAGGCATTGCAGTGAGGCCTGCGACGAGGGATCTGGCCCCCCGGGTCACGCCTTGCAGCACGGTATGCGAGCGGCGAAAAACCCTCGCTTTCAGCGCCGGATTATTGTAAAGTATTTACAGATAATGTGGGACGCACCGGCGGGGTTGCGGCGTGTTCCGGAGCGCACATAAGCGGCTGACAAGAAACGGGAAGCGGAAGGACCGGTGAGATGAATAAACCATCCCTTGTCTCCGTCCTCACGATAATGGCTGCGCTGTCCCTCATCATCATGTCGGGGGTGCTGCCGGCGCTCGCCGCGCCGGTGGAGGAGGACACGGGCGCCGGCGCCGAGGACTCATACATCTACGGCGGCAACGCCAGCGAGGTAGCCATCTTCACCAGCACCGCCAGCGGCGACGTCAACGGCGACGGCATACCGGACCTGGTCATGGGACACGACCAGGGAGGTGCGACTTACGGCGGCAAGGTCTACGTATATTACGGGCGCACCAGCATCCCCGCGACGGTGGACCTGGGCACCGCCGCCGACGTGACCATCAGCGGATACTACGGGAGCTTCACCGGCGCTTCCGTCACCTGCGGGGACGTGAACAACGACAACCTCGACGATATCATCATGGGCGCCTGGGCTGACAGCCCCGGCGGCGGCGCCATGGCGGGCGGGGTGGCGGTGATTTTCGGCAGCGCGACCCTCCCCGCCACCTGGGACCTCAATACCACGCCACCAAGCCTGTACATCTCGGCCGGGGTCCCTGGCGAGTACGCCGGTATGAGCGTGGCAGCGGGGGATGTCGACAACGACGGCTACGACGACATCGTCTTCGGCGCGCCCCTGGGGAACGGGGGGGTACAGTACAGTGACGGTACTGCCTGGACGGCGCAGGGCGGCGCCAACTCCGATACCCTCTTCGATGTCTCCATGTACTACGATGGGGGCAACCCCCGGGGATGGGCGGTGGGGGATTACTTGAGTGCTTACGATACCCTCTATTATTTCAATGGCACTTCCTGGGACAGGGATTACTACCTGCACCGGTTCATGGTGGACTTCAACGGCGTATACGCCCTCGACGCCAGCCACGTGTGGGCGGTGGGAATGAGGCCCACCGGGGGCCAGGGCACCATCGTCTTCTACAACGGCACCTCATGGACCCAGCAGACCAGCGGTGTCAACCGGCATCTTTATGATGTCGCCGCCGTGGACGCGAGCACTGTATGGGCGGTGGGAGCCGGCGGCACCATCCGCAAGACGACCAACGGCGGCACGAACTGGAAGAAGCAGACCAGCGGCACCACCCGCGCCCTGCGGAGCATCGCCGCGGTGGACGCCAATACCGTATGGGTGGTGGGGGATGCGGGAACCATATGCAAGACGGTCGATGGGGGAACGAACTGGACGGGGCAGACCAGCGGGGTCACCCGCAACTTGCGGGGCATCGCCGCCGTCGACGCCAGTACGGCGTGGGCGGTGGGGGACGGCGGAACCATTCTCAAGACAACCGATGGGGGGACCACCTGGACGGCGCAGACCAGCGGCATAACCGGCGCGCTGCGCGCGGTCTCCGCGGTGGACGCCAGCACCTGCTACGCGGCCGGAAACGGCGGCATGATCCTCGAGACCACCGACGGGGGGACCACCTGGACGCGCCAGACGGCTCCCTTCAACTTCATCCTCTACGGCGTAGACGCCCTCGACGCTACCCATGTGTACGCGGTGGGGCAGGCGGCATCCGGTCGCGCCTACCTGACCTGGGGGCGTGCCACCGCCGACTGGCCCGCCTGGACCAGGTCCAGCCCCGTCCCCGCCGACCGCGTGCTGAACGGCGTCGACCCCTTCGACTACTGCGGGGTGCCGGTGAGCATCGGCAACGTGAACGGGAACGCGCGCAAGGATATCGTCATCGGGGCCTTCGAGGCCGACGGACCCTCCAACGGCAGGGCCGGCTGCGGCGAGGCCTACGTCTATAACGGCCGCACCAAGTCGCAGTTCCCCACCGCCGTACGGCTGTCCAACCAGAGGAACTGCGTGATATACGGGGCCACGGCGGGAGACGGGCTCCCCTACTCTATGTGCCGCCCGTGCAAAAACGTGAACGGCGATGCCTACGATGACATCATCCTGGGCGTGGCCGTAGCGGACGGTCCCGGGGACGCGCGCGCCGACTGCGGCGAGATGGACGTCATCTTCGGGGGGAGCCTCCCTTCCACCAGGGACCTGGCCTCCTCCGCCCCCAGCATCATGGTCTACGGGGCCAGCGCCGGCGACCGCGTCGGCGTCAGCGTGGACGCCCTGGACTACAATGGCGATACCTACCCCGACCTGGTGACGGGAAGCCCCGGCGCGAGCTACGCGGGCAGGACCGCGTGCGGCGCGGCCTGGATGGTGTTCGGGATGGCGACCTGGCCCGCCCAGGTCGATCTGGCCGCCTCCGCCAGCGTGGCCTTCTACGGGGCCGAGGCGTACGACGCTTTCGGCTTCTTCGTATCCTCGGGCAACCTCGACGGCGCTGGCCCGGACGACCTGGTGATCAGCGACGTCAACGGGGCCGGGCCGGGCAACGCCCGCCCCCATTGCGGAGAGCACTTCGTCTTCCTCGGCACGCCTTAGCTCCCGGGGAGGAACGGAGGAGACGAGCAGAGCCTTTCTCTATGACCTGCCGTTCTCGGGAACGAGAATTGACGGGGTCGCTCTCGATGGGTGTCATTGCGAGGAGCCTTCGGCACGGTTCACGTCATTGCGAGGAGCCGTCTTCGGCACGGTTCACGTCATTGCGAGACACGTTTCACGTCATTGCGAGGAGTCCGCGACGAAGCAATCTCCCCCGGAGGTTGACCCAGGCTTTCTCCTTCATTGCGAGGAGCCGCTTTCGACACGGTTCACGTCATTGCGAGGAGCCGTCTTCGGCACGGTTCACGTCATTGCGAGACACGGTTCACGTCATTGCGAGGAGTCCGCGACGAGGCAATCTCCCCCGGGCGCCGACCCGGGCTTTCTCCGTCATTGCGAGGCCTTCTGCAGGGTTCGTTCCAGACCCCAAGCGTGCCTGACAACCATTTCCGCCGCGATGTCACCGGTCCATGTTAATAACTATGTTGATAATGTTGATAACTATATATAAGTAGGTAAATAAGGTGGGTGGCCGTGACGTATAATATCTCTATGAGCGGTTTCGGTAAGACCACAACGGACCCGTGAGGATACGATGTATGGAGGCATGAGTACGAGTATGACGGCCGGCCGCTCACTTGCGGTTGTGCTGTGCGCCGTCGCCCTGCTGCTCGCCTTCTCCGCCCTGCCCGCCCCGGCGACACCGGTGGAGAAGGACACCGCCACGGGCGCCGAGGACTCCTACCTGTACGGAGCCGGCCAGGACGAGATCATGAGCGCCAACCCCGAGATAAGCACCGCCACCGGCGACGTCAACGACGACGGCCTCCCCGACCTGATCATGGGCCACGACCTGGGCGGCACGAGTTTTCCCGGCTTCTTCTATACGGGCAAGGTCTACGTCTACTACGGGCGCGCTGGCATCGCCCCCGACATCGACCTGGGCGCCGGCGCCGACGTGACCATCAACGGCTGGTACGGCAGCCTGATCGGCAACTCCCTGGCCTGCGGCGACGTCGACAGCGATGGCATCGACGACATCCTCATCGGGGCCTACCAGGACGATCTTTTCACCCCGACGTACAAGGGCGGTGTGGCCGTCATCTTCGGCCGCGCGACGCTTCCCGCCACCTGGGATTTCAACAGCCTTGTACCGCCGACACCTCCAGACCTCTACCTCTCCAGCGCCAAGCCGTGGGAGATGTGCGGCATCAGCGTGGCCGCGGGCGATATAGACGGCGACGCGTATGATGACATCCTCTTCGGGGCTCCGCTGGCGGACGGCGGCGTGAATCACTACAACGGCCTCGAATGGTCGGCACAGGGCCGCGCCAACCGGGATTCCCTCAACGATATCTCCATGTACGGCGTCGCGGGCGGGTGGGCAGTGGGCAGGTATATCAGCGTGGACACCACCATCTACCGCTACGACGGCACGGAGTGGGAGGTCGAGGACACCGGATACCACAACATGCCGAGGGACCTCAACGGGGTCTCCGCTCCCGACGCAAACAACGCCTGGGCCGTGGGCTCCCAGGGGACCATCATCAAGTGGGGCGGGTCTTCCTGGTCCACGCAGACCAGCCCGGTCACCACCACCCTGCGCGACGTCAGCATGTACGGCACGGGCCCTTATTACGGCTGGGCGGTGGGCGACGGGGGGACCGTCCTCTACTATGACGGCTCGGGCTGGAGCGAAGTGACGCACGGCCTTACAAGCGAGAATCTGAACGGCGTATGCGCCGTCGACGCCAACCGGGCCTGGGCCGTGGGAGACAGCGGCACAATCCTCTACTATAACGGCACCGGCTGGAGCGAGGAGACCGACAGCCTCACTGCCCGGAACCTGAACTCCGTCAGCGTGGTCTATTCCGCCCCCAACTACTACGCCTGGGCCGCCGGCGACGGCGGCACCATCCTCCACTACAACGGCGCGGGCTGGAGCGCGCAGACCAGCGGGGTAACGGCGGACCTGCGCGGCGTCTCCGCCATCGACGCCAATAACGCCTGGGCGGTCGGCGGCAACGGCACCGTGCTCAAGACCACGAACGGCGGCAGTACCTGGACGCAGGAGACCGTCGCTTTCAGCCAGCAGCTCAACGGCGTAGATACGTACGCCGCCAGCAGTGTGTGGACGGTCGGGGAAGCCGCCACCGGCCGGTGCTATATCTCGTGGGGAAGGGATAAGGCATTATGGCCTCCCTATGGGGTGAACCCCGGAGACTGGAATCACGCTGATCCCATCCGCCCCGACGTGGCCATCAACGGCGTCGACCCCTTCGACTACTGCGGGGCGCCCGTCTCGGCGGGAAACCTCAACGGCGACACACGCGATGATGTCGTCATCGGGGCCTTCCAGGCCTCGGGGCCCGGCAACTCCCGCGGGGGCTGCGGCGAGGCCTACGTGGTCAACGGGCGCTCCCAGGGCGCCTTCCCCGCCAGCCTCGACCTCTCCACGGGTGCGGACTGCACCGTCTACGGCCCCGCAACCAAGGCCGCCTTTCCCACCTCGGTCACCCGCCCCCTGGAGGACCTCAACGGAGACGGAGATGACGACCTCGTCTTCGGGGACATCTGGACCGGAGGCCCGGGTAACAGCCGCCCGGGCTGCGGGGAGGTGGACGTCATCTACGGCGGCGGCCTGCCTGCCACCATCGACCTGGCCGCGCAGGCTCCGGACATCATGGTCTACGGACCTTCCGTGGGGGCCGGCGCGGGGCGCGACGTGAGCGTGCTCGACTTCGACGCCGACGGCATCATGGACCTGGCCACCGGAGCCCCCAACGCCGGCAAGGGAGCGGAGAGGCCCAACTGCGGCGCGTCCTGGCTGGTGCACGGATCGCGGCCCTGGCAGTCCCAGGTGGACCTGGCCAGCCAGGCGGGCATGGTCTTCTACGGCATGGAGTCAGGCGACGCCTTCGGATTCTGCCTCTCCGCGGCCAACCTGGACGGCGACCCCGGAGGCTTCGAGGACCTGGTGATCAGCGCCGCTTGCGGCGCGGGTCCCGGCGGCACCCGGCCCTATTGCGGCGAGCATTTCCTCTTCCTGGGCTACGATTTCGTCCCCCCGACCTGCGCCATCACCAACGTCGTCGAGGGGTCCGTCCTGGCCGGAACGGTGGGCGTGGAGGTGGACGCCGAAGACCACTACGGCGTCGCTAGGGTGGAGTTCCGCGTGGACGGGGAACTGCGATACACCGACTATGCAGCCCCCTGGCGCTGGGACTGGGACACGCGGGATTACATTGACGGGGCCACCTATGCCCTGCAGGCCGAGGCCTTCGATACCGCCGGCAACAGCGCCTCCGACGCGCGCAGCGTGAAGACGAACAACACTATCCCGCCGGTCTCCGACACCTGGTACCTGGCCGAGGGCACAACCGCCTGGGGCTTCGAGGAGTACGTGCTGGTGCAGAACCCGGGCGCCTCCCCCACCGACGTGACCTTCACCTTCATGCTACCGGGCGGCGCGACGCGGACCGCCACCTTCAACGTGGCCGAGAACTCGCGCTTCACCATCCTGGTCAACTCCTTCGTGGACTCCAGCGACGTCTCCACCCGGGTGGAGGGGAGCCAGCCCATCATCTGCGAACGGGCCATGTACTGGGGAGACCGCGAGGGCGGCTCAGATTCCATCGGGGTCATCGAGCCCTCCCCCACCTGGTACCTGGCCGAGGGCACGACCGCCTGGGGCTTCGAGACCTACGTGCTGGTGCAGAACCCCAACCCCGATGCGGTCGACGTCACCATGACCTTCATGAAGCCCGGCGGGATCACCCAGGCCTACTCCTTCCCCGTGGCCGGGCAGGCCCGTTTCACCGTGAACGTAAACCAGGTGGTAGCGCAGAGCGACGTCTCAACCAGGGTGGAGGCCAGCGGCCCGGTGATATGCGAGCGCTCCATGTACCGCTACGACAAGGCTCTGGGCCACGATTCCATAGGGACTCCCTCCACCAGCCGGGAATGGTACCTGGCCGAGGGCACAACCGCCTGGGGCTTCGACGAGTACGTGCTCATCCAGAACCCGGGCGCTGAGCAGGCGGCCGTGGCGGTACAGTTCATGCTCCCCGACGGGAGTATCGTGCCTTACGGCATCCTTGTGCCTGGGCAGTCCCGCCACACCATCCACGTAGACGAGGTGCCGGGTTGCGAGAGCACCGATCTCTCCACCTTCGTCTCCTCCAGCGTGCCAGTCATCTGCGAGCGGGCCATGTACTGGCAGGGCGCCTCATCCCCCGGAGGCCACGACACCATAGGGACTCCCCTGCCCTCCTCACGCTGGTACCTGGCCGAGGGCACCACCGCCTGGGGCTTCGAGGAGTACGTGCTGGTGCAGAACCCCAACCCCACCGACGCCGTGGTCTCCTTCACCTTCATGAAGCCGGACGCCACCACGGAGTTCGTCTCCTTCCCGGTGGCCGCCAACTCCCGCTTCTCCCTGCGCGCCAACGACGTGGTGCCGAACAGCGACGTTTCGGTTACGGTGCTGGCGGACATGCCGGTCATCTGCGAGCGCGCCATGTACTGGGGGGAGCGCAACGTCGGCCACGTCACTGTCGGCGTGAGGGGGGATTGAGCGCCGCCGCCTTGCCTCTACCCGGACTCCCCCTGGAGAGCCTGTGACGGTTCGCGCCCCCCGCGCAGGTTCTTGATGAGGATCTCCAGGCTCACCACGAATATCCACAGCGGAAAGAGCACGTTGACAAAGGGCACGAAGCCCACGGCTACCAGCATCAGGATGGCTATGGCCAGGCCGATGTAGGACAGCCAGCGGTGAATGACCGCGGTGCGCAGGGCGATGGTGCAGGTGGAGATGACGAATACCGCCGCCATCCTCATGGCGAAGACGTTGAGCAGCGCCAGGGTCGCCTGGCTGCCAAAGTCCCACACCTCGATCTCCGCGGCCGTGCTGGGCGCGGCATCGAAACCTGCCAGCATACCGAAGGCCATGGCCGTCGCCGCGAAGAGCAGCGCGACGAAGAGCAGCCCGCTGCCTAGGAATACGGTGGCGAAGAACTTGTCCTCCCGTTCCCCCATGCGGTCGCGGATAACCCCGATGAACCAGAGGAAGGCGATGCCCGCGAAGGGTACGAGGTTTATGGCGACGACCACCGCTGTCCTGCTGCCGCCGTCGCTTAGCCACCTGCCGGCCTCGGTCGGGTCCGGGGGCAAGGCAAGCTTTAAAAGCACCACGCTGACGCCGATGAGTACGGAAAACATTATGCCGGCGATGGCGGCGGCACGCGGCGTCCTCAGCCCCTTTGCGATCATGGATTCCCCTGCCATGGTCCCTCCCTCGTCAAACATGCATCCCATACCCGTCTCGCGATGCCATAATCCTACCATCATCACGCAGGAGGTAATATCCCCAGACAAGCCCGGCCGGCGCAACAATCCTGCGGTCCACGTGGTCTAAAGGTGTGATGGAGGGTGCCGTTGTACATATATACGAGAACATCTACCATTAAATAGAATCCGAGGCAGGCCGATAAACCAGGTTAGGAAGGAAAGGCAAAGGGCCTCACCGCCTGGCGAGCGACCATACGGAGCGAGGATTTGGAGTTAAAAGACTACATAAACGTTCTCATCAACCGCCGGTGGATCATCCTCGGCACCGTAGCCGTGGTGCTCGCCTTGACCCTCATCTTCACCTTCCTGCAGGCGCCCGTCTACCAATCGAAAGTCGAGATACTGAGCGAGGTAAGCTCAGCCAGCGAGTCGGTGCTGGGCAGTTTCTTCACCTCGGCCCTCTTCGACCCCGACCGCTACATCCAGACACAGACGGAGATCATCAAGACGGACACCATGGCCCAGGCGGTGGAGAGCGCCCTGCAGATAAAGTACGAGGAGAACGCCAAGCTGCGCCAGGAAGGCGAGGACGTATACATCCCCGACGAGATACCCACCGCCTCCCAGCTCGCCTCCATGGTCGACGTGCAGCAAGTGGAGCGCACCAACATCTTCGACATAATCGTCACCAATACCGATCCCCTGCTCTCCCAGGATGTCGCCCAGGCCTACGCGGAGGAATATATCGCCAGCCGCCAACTCGCCGCCATCCGGCAGATCAGCGAGGCGCGCCGGGAGGTATGGAACCGCATCCAGGAGGTCGAGGACGAGATCCAGCAGGCGGCCGAACAGGTAAAGCAGTACACCTCGGGCAACGTCCCGGCCGAAGTGCTCAACGAAGCCCAGCGGGCGGTGAACCTGTGGGTATCCCTGTACGAGAAATACATCACCTTGAGGATCGCGGAGTCGCTGGAGCAGCGCGGACTGGAGATCGTCCAGCCGGCCAAGCCTGGGTCCAAGACCAGCCCGCGTCCTACGCGCAACGCCATCCTGGCCATATTCCTGGGCCTCATCCTGGGAGTGGGGCTGGCCTTCCTGGTCGAATACCTCGACGACACCCTGCGCACCCGGGAGGACTTCGAGAAATATTACGACACATCCATAATCGGTGAGATCCCCCATATCGACCCGGAGAACCTCCCCCAGAACCATATTATCTACTTCGAGATGCCCCAGCATCCGGCGGTGGAGGGATACCGCACCCTCCGCACCAACCTGCAGTTCCTCAACCTGGAGGGCGAAACCCGCGTCATCCTCTTTACCTCCGCGGGCCCCGAGGAGGGCAAGTCGACGGTCATGGTCAACCTGGGAGCGGCCCTCTCCGAGATGGGGAAGCGGGTTCTGCTGGTCGAGGCGGACCTGCGCAAGCCGGTACTGGACAGGTACTTCAAGGTATCGCCCGGCAAAGGCATCAGCGGCGTGCTTTCCGGCACCATACCCCTGGAGGAGGCCGTGCAGTCGACCGGGTACAACAACCTCTACGTCCTGGTTGCCGGGGTAAAGCCCCCCAACCCCGCCGAACTGGTGGCCTCGGAGGCCATGGGATCGATATTCGAGCGGGTAAAAGAGTCCGCCGATTTCGTCCTGGTGGATTCCCCACCCGTACTTGCCGCCTCCGATGCTATGGCCCTGGCTCCCAAGGTCGACGGCGTCATCGTCATGGCCGGATACACCAGGGCGAACCGGGACGGCGCGAAGCGCACATCCGAACTGCTGCATAAGGTTAATGCGCGCCTCCTGGGGCTGGTCATCAACAATATCGCCCCCTCCACCCGCTACGGCTACTATCATTATTACTACTACACCCCGCCGCAGCCCGAGGAAGAAGAGACCGAGCGCAGGGGCTTTTTACGCAGGAAGAAGTAGGAGCACCAGGCGGGACCGGGGGTCAAGGTTCTAACGTCATCGCGGGTGCCGTTCCACCGTCATCGCGCAAGCGAAACGATCTCATCCGGACCATGCTCAACCTCCGGAGGAGATCGCCGCGTCGGCGCAGACGCCTCCTCGCCACGACATGGACCGTTGCGGTGTCGCTGCGCTCCTCGCCATAACATGGACCGCCGGGGACGGGATTAGAACGTGCCTGGCTCGGTGCTATACCTGGTCCGCAACGCCGTTCTACTTTATCTGCAGGGCTTCCAGGTTGATGAAGGTGAAGTTGGCATTGGGATTCTTGCGGCCGGTACACACCAGCTTGATGGTATGGGCTCCGGGACCCAGGCCGGTGGCGCTGAATACGGTCTCGTTCACCTTGATCTCCGGTGAGTAGAGATCGACCTGCCGCCGCAGCTCGCCGTCGATGTAGACATCCATAATGCCGTAATTCCAATGCCGCGTGGATATGACCGCCACGCTGTCACCGCTGAAGGTGTAGCTGAAGGTATCGCCGTAGTAGGGCGTCACCATGAGGTTCTCGCCCGTCACCTCGCTGTAATGCTCCAGGTACCATACGCCGAGGTAGGTGGCTCCATCGGCGGTGCATCCCACTTGGTTCGGTGGAAGGGAGGGCTGCGGCTGGCCGATGAGGGTCTCGTCCTGTATCAGCTCCGGCTCCTGGATGGGCGTGAGCCCGGTCAGCGATACAGGCTCCGCCACCGCGACAACGGGGATGGACACCAGGCCCTCCCTGCCGCTGGTATCCACCGGGGCTACGGCGTAGCTGTTGAACATGGTCCCCTCGTCGTCGTGATAAACGGTATCGGCGATAATGGCCGCGTTGACCTTGGACCCGGCGTCGTCGCTGGCCTTGAAGCGGTAGACGTTGTATCCGATGATGCGTATATCGTCACTGCCGTCCCAGGTTATAGTCGCTCCCTTATCGACGGTGACCTTGACGTTATCGGGCGCGGTCAGCTCCGTCTTGGCCTGCGTGTAGGTCTGGTCCCCGGAGGAGGAATCGTAGTCGCCGCTGGGGGCGCTCGAGAGCCGTGACATGTATAGGTAGAAGGACGCTACGACGAGTATGCACAGAACGGCCGCAAGGATGAGTATGGGCAGGTTCCACCTCCCGGACCCCGCGGGCGCGATGCTCACTCCGAATATGCGCTTCAGACTGCCCAAGAGTCCTCCGCTCTTTCCAGACGCAGCGTATCCCATATCTCGCTTCCCATGCATTATAGCGGCCCTGTGCACGCGCAGTGTATCACATAAATCATATTACGCGCGGGGCCTGTTTACTCCTTCTCTTCCAGCCCGCATCAACCCTTTGGACGATCTCGAGCCAGGCCGTTTCCTCCATGCTCCTCTGCTTCAGACGCCGCCGGGCGCGTTTTTGTCCCCGCCCGGCGCCGGGTCCCTCCATATGGCGAGGCCGCCCCGGCGGGGCAGCCTCCCGATCGCCTGACACCTTGCCGCACGCTCCTACCATGCATGGTCCTCGCGCGCGGGTAATCTACCTCGACTCCGCATACTCGAAGTTGATGAAATGCTGGCCCTCCGCGCCGCCAGAACCTACCGCCTCGAGCAGCAGCGTATGCTGCCCCTTGGAGAGTCCGGTTATCTCGAAACTCATCTGCTGCCACAGCGGCGGTATGTAGGTGCCCTGGCCGTATGGCCCGGTGTAGTAGCCTCCGTCGTAATAGAGGTTGAAGGTAGCGCGGGGGATGCCGTCCACATAGACGTTTACATTGCCGCACGTGTAGTAACGGGCGGAATAGACACGTATTCTCCTCCCCGAAAAAGTGAGCGTAACCGAGGCACGTGCCAACGGCGGATCGGCCTGGGCGTCTCCCCAATGGCCCACCCGCAGCAGGCCTCCGCCAGGTGGATCTCCGCCCCTGTAGTCCTCCCGCGCCCACGAGCCCGAGTAGCTCCACGCCGCGCTGTCGGCATCGTAAACGGTGGCCGGGGCGAGCACCGCGGTAGCGCTCGTCGGGTTGCTTGTCCGGTTCCAGAGATCGACGGCCCTCACCCGATAGGTGGCGCCCTCGACTCCGGTGAGGTCGAAGAATTCCGTACCCGAGGTGATAGGCGAGGGGTTGAGCAGTATATCGCTGCCGCCCTGCCTCAAGTACACGTTATAGCCGGCCAGGTCGGCTTCCGTGTTGCGGCTCCATTCCAGCGCCGCACCAGGATCGTAGGCGGTGGCGGCGAAACCCGCGGGCGCCGCCGGAGCAGTCCAGTCCACCCTGACGGTGAAGACCCCCCCACTGTTGGAGGGGACGCTGGTATCCCCGTTGCTGTAGCGCGCCGCCACTACGTAGAGATAGTAGTAGTTGCTGGTGAAACTGGTGTCGAGATATGCCGTACTCGTGGTCTGGGCGATATCCGCGAGGCCGATCAACTGTTGCACCAGGCTCTCCGTCCCCGGCGTCGCGAAGAGGATGCTGAAGAGCTGATCGAGATCCGCCTCGATACGGTCCATGGTCGCGTTCTTTTCCGTGTAGGTCAATCCACCCTGGCTGAGCGATACGAACTGTGCCTGCATATCTCCGGCGTAGGGTGCGGCGGCGGGATTCAACGCCGCCAGCTGCTGGAATATGTTGAGGAGGGATACGAAATCGTCCTGGGCCCACCGCACCACGTAATACCCGGCGAGTTGGGGGTGGACTACCCCGTTCCAGGCCAGTTCCGCCCTCCTCTGCAGCCAGCCGTAGTTGAACGTGGCGGTGAAACCGGCCGGCGCGGGCAGGCTGGGATCTACGGCGCTGGCGCTGGGCTCATCGGGGATCTGCGGGGGTGCATCAGTCTGTAACGGCGGCTCCTGCTGGACGGGTGTTTCGGGGGCGGCGGCGGGTGCGGCCACGGTAAGCGTATCGGAGCCCCCCGTCGCCGATACCGGCGACACCCTCGTTCCCGGCGATAGATCGTCGGGGTTCGCCACAGAGAAGGCCGAGGCCTCGGCCTTCTCAACATTACCTTCCCCCGCCGGCGAGGACGCTGGAATGCCCGAGAAGACGGCGAAGAGGGCGCATGAAAGAAAGATGGCACATATTACGACGCCGGCCCCGAAGTGTTTTCTTAAACCTCTCATGTCCTCAACCGTTGTGCGCCGTTTTCCTGCCCGCGGAGAGCCGGCGCAAACCCTCTCTAATTATCCAAAACGACGGGTTCTTACCGCCGCCTCAAGAAAAGGCCGTTACAGATAATGTATCGGCCGGGAACCCCGTCCCATAAAGGGTTTACGGCGGCAAGGCGACCATACGATATGCGGCAGAGGGGTGAGACGCCGTAGCGGTGGGGAGCGCCCACCGGCGTATGATCCCGATCGCGGATGTGGCGAGGCCGCCCTGCCGGGCGGCCTCTTCGTCGGCCACGCTTTTGTAGGCTGCTTTGTGAGCTACGTTTTTGCCAGCCTTTCCTCGCCTCCTACGTTATCGCGAGAAACCTTGTCTATCTCAATCCCTGGTGGGAACTCTTCCTTCTTTCTCCGTCCTTCTACCCTTATAAACGGCTGAATTCGTGTCGCGGTATATAAAAATCCGGGATGCGGAAGATATGGGGTGTCGGCGGTGCTTTTTCGGGGGTGGATGGGATGTAAGCTGGAGCGTCCCGATAGGCCGAGGCCGCCCCGGAGGGCGGCCCCCTTGTTCGTCGGTCCCTTTGTGTAAGCCTCTCGTCTCCCGCGCTTTTGCAGGCCTCATGCTCGCTTCCTGCGTTTTTGCCAGCCTGCCTTGCCTCCCGCGTTTCGCGTCATCTCTCTCGCCGGCCGCATGGCGCCGCGAGAAAACTTACCATACCTCGAAGGCGTCAACATTAACGAAGTTATAGGCGGCCTCGGGATTGCCGGAACCTACCACTTCCACGGTAATTACATGCTCTCCATATTTCAGGCCGGGCACACTCAATTCTATGGACTGGAAGACCGGATCCCGGCTGTACATGCTGACCGTGGTCATGAGTTCCCCGTCGATATAGACACGCGCGTCGCCGCAGGTCCAGTAGTTAGCCGCGATGAGCTTGACCTGGCGCCCCTTGAAGGTGAAATGCAGCCTCTCGCCGGCTGTGCCGGCTACCCTGATGCTTCCGCCCGACGCGCCCGGATAATTCTCGATGACCCACAGGCCCTCCACGGTGACCGCGGGATCGCTCTCCTGGTAGACGACGGGGACTACCGTCTTGGCCTCCACCTTCGTGTATTCCGACTCGATGCCGTACACGTTGACCGCGCTCACCGCGTAAGTCTGGCCCGCGCTTCCCTGGTTGTAGTAGTAGTGGTTGTCGGCGATGACGCTGCCGTTGAGCTTCCTCCACCTGCCGTTGCGGTAGTAATAGACGTTGTACCCCGCCAGGTTGGCCTCCCAGTTGGGCTGCCAGTCCATGCTTACCCCGGGGTCGATGGCCGCCGCCTCCACGCCCTGGGGGGGCGCAGGGGGATCCGTGACCTGCGTCTCCACCTTGATCTCGTTGGAAGGCTTGCTCTCCTCGCCGGTTTTTGAAACGGCGGTAACCCAGTAGCGGTAAGTGAGGCCCGGCTTGATGTCGTAATCGTCGTAGTTGTCCTTATTGGCCTTGAAGACCGCTATCTCTCCCGGTTGCTCCGCGGCTTCGCGGTACACCAGGCAATAATCGAGGAGCTTGGGGGGATTGTTGGGATTCCACTCCAGGTGGACGTAGGGCGGTACTTTCGGGATGAACTCGCCCTTGAGGTCCGTCGGCGGGTTCCAGGGCACGGGGACCGGCGTCGGCGGCTTGGCAGCCTGCGGCGCACCCGGGTCCTCGGGCTGGGGCGCGACGGGGTCCGGGACGGACGGATCGGCCTCAACCGGAGCAGCCGTTGCGGGGGCCGGCTGCTCGTTGAACTGCGCGGTGGGTTGCTCGGCGGGTGCC
>QZKE01000026.1 GCA_003598015.1 Actinomycetota bacterium
CCTGGGTGAAAGATGTCCTTATGGGTCTGGCGGGCTATGCCAAGATAGCGTGTTGAGGTTTTGTCGGGATGGGGTGCCTACTTTTTCTGGACAGCAACGTAACCGAAATATATTTACTAGAATCGGCCGAAATATGTTATAATCTCATGCTTGGATGAAGCAAATCGCACTACATCTGTACCAGGGGAGGGGGACCTGATGAGGTCACCCCTTCTGCATGAAAGGAGACAGTAAATGACGCACCATGATGCCGCCGAAGCCGACAAGAGGACCATCCTCTACCCACCCGAGGAACTGTCAAAAAACGCCTACATAAAGAGCATGGACGAGTACAGGGAGATGCACCGGCGTTCCATCGAGGAAGGCGATTCCTTCTGGTCCGAGATGGCGGAGACCCTGGACTGGTACAGAAAATGGGACAGCGTCCATACCTGGGACCCGCAGGAGTGTGAGTGCACCTGGTTCGAGGGCGGCAAGCTCAACGTCTCCTACAACTGCCTGGACCGGCACGTCAACAGCGGCAAGGCCGACCGCGTGGCCATCATCTGGGAACCCGACGAGCCCGGGGAAGGCAGGACCTATACCTACGGGCAACTGCTGGACGAGGTATGCAGGTTCGCCAACGTGCTCAAGAAGCACGGCGTGAAGAAGGGCGACCGCGTCTGCATCTATCTCCCCATGATCCCGGAACTACCCATCGCCATGCTGGCCTGTGCCCGCATCGGCGCCATCCACAGCGTGGTCTTCGGGGGCTTCTCCTCGGACGCCCTGCGTGACCGCATCCTGGACAGCGACTGCAAGGCCCTCATCTGCGCCGACGCCGGCTTCCGCAGCGGCAAGACAGTGCCGCTGAAGAAGAACGCCGACGCCTCCCTGGAGGAATGCCCGAGCATAGAGAACGTCTTCGTGGTCAAGCACAGCGGCGCCGACGTGGAGATGACCGGTGGCCGCGACTACTGGTGGCACGAGGAGACGGCCGCGGCGGATATCTCGCCGCAGTGCGCGCCCGAGGAGATGGACTCCGAGGACCCGCTCTTCATCCTCTATACCAGCGGCAGCACCGGCAAGCCCAAAGGCGTGCTCCATACCACGGCCGGCTATCTCCTCCACACCTCGCTCTCGCTGAAGTGGATCTTCGACATCCACGACAACGACATCTGGTGGTGCACGGCAGACATCGGCTGGGTAACCGGTCACAGCTATATCGTCTACGGACCCCTGGCCAACGGCTTCACCGAGGTCATGTTCGAGGGCGTCCCCACCTACCCCGAGCCGGACCGCTTCTGGAAGGTCGTGGAAAAGCACAAGGTAACCGTCTTCTACACCGCGCCCACCGTTATACGCTCTCTGATGAGGGAGGGCGAGGACTGGACCAAGACCGCGGACCTCTCGTCGTTGAGAGTTCTGGGCACGGTGGGCGAGCCCATCAACCCCGAGGTGTGGTTGTGGTACTACGACCATATCGGCAAAGAGCGCTGCCCCATCATGGATACCTGGTGGCAGACGGAGACCGGTGGCATACTCATCACCCCCCTGGCCGGCGCCACCCCCATGAAGCCGGGGTCCGCGAGCTTCCCCTTCTTCGGGGTGGACCCGGTCATCCTCAACCAGGACGGTAAGGAAGTCGCGACCGACGAGAGCGGATTCCTGTGCATCCGCAGACCCTGGCCGGGCATGATGCGCACCGTCTACGGCAACCACGAGCTCTTCATCAACACCTACTGGACCATGTTCCCCGGTCTGTACGTCACCGGCGACGGCTGCCGGGTCGATGCAGACGGATTCTACTGGCTGCAGGGCCGCATCGATGACGTTATCAATGTCTCCGGGCACCGCATCGGCACCGCCGAGGTGGAGAGCGCGCTGGTCAGCCACGAATACATCTCCGAGGCGGCCGTGGTGGGCATGCCCCACGACATCAAGGGCCAGGGCATCTACGCCTACGTCACCCTGAAGGCCGAGTATGAGAGGCTCGACGAGGACGAGGTGAGGAAGGCCCTCGTGGCGCACACCCGCAAGGAGATCGGCCCCATCGCCACGCCGGACGTGATCCACTTCACCCCCTCGCTTCCCAAGACGCGCAGCGGCAAGATCATGCGCAGGATCCTGCGCAAGATCGCGGAGGGGACGTCGGATACCCTCGGCGACACCAGCACCCTAGCCGACCCCTCCGTCGTCGACGCACTCATCGAGGGCAACAGGCAATTGACGGATTAACGGACGCAGCAATATCGAAGCACAGTAGTGGCAAAGCAGGGAGAAAAGGAGTGTGAGAAATGGCAGATGACGTCAAGCTAGCCAATCCGGCGGTCCTGGGGCTGACTTGTTTCGGCCTCACCACGATGTTGCTCAACCTGCACAACGTGGGCATCATCAAGGATTTCGACACGGCCATCATGGGCCTGGGCTTTTTCGTGGGTGGTCTCGCCCAGGTCATCGCGGGCATCATGGAGTTCAGGAAGGGCAACACCTTCGGCACCACCGCCTTCATCGCATATGGCACCTTCTGGATCAGCCTGGTCTTCGCCGTCATCGCCGGCGGCAAGTGGGGGCTGGGCGCCCTGGTGCATACGGAAGGCCTTGCCTGGTACCTGCTGCTCTGGGGCGTCTTCACGGCGTTCATGACCGTGGGCACCTTCAAGGTGAACCGCGTGCTGCAGTTCGTCTTCGTCACCTTGACCGTGCTCTTCTTCCTGCTGGCCATCTGCAATTGGGCCGAGATCAAGGCGGGAGAGGGCCTCATGGTGGTCTCCGGGATCATCGGCCTCTTCACGGGCGGCGCGGCACTCTACCTGGCCATGGCTGAGAACCTCAACGAGATGTACGACAGGACGGTTCTCCCCATCTGGCCCATGGGAGAAAGGGAAGCCTACAAGCGGCCGAAGGATCTTTGACTAGGCGGATACAGAAATACTTGAGCGGATAGAAAGTCTGGGGCGGCCGGATCTGGAGATGGATCCGGCCGCTTTATTATTCCCGCCAAACGATATATAAAGACAGTTATGGAGAGAGTACAGCGTATAATGGCGAAGATGAGGGAGAGATATCCGGACAAGTTTCTGCCTGAGAAGAAGATCTTCGCACGCATAAGGAGAGGGGCCCATCTCTTCATCGGCACGGGTTGCGGAGAACCGCAGCATCTCGTGAACATGCTCGCGGAATACGTGAGGTCCAACCCCAAGGCGGTCTTCGACGCCGAGGTATTCCACGTATGGACATTGGGAGTCGCTCCCTATGCGGACGACAAGTTCCAGAGGAACTTCAGGCACAACTCGTTTTTCATCGGCGAGACCACCAGAAATGCAGTGAACGAAGGCCTCGCCGATTACACGCCCATCTTCCTCTCCCAGGTCCCCGATCTCTTCCGCCGCGGCTTTATCCCCATAGACGTGGCCCTGGTGCAGACCTCGCCCCCGGACCGCAATGGCTATATGAGCCTGGGCGTGAGCGTGGACATCACCAAGGCTGCCGTGGAGAAAGCGGCGCTGGTGATCTGCCAGATAAACGCCAGTATGCCGCGCGTCCACGGCGATACCTTCATCCATATAGACGATGTGGACCTCGCGGTCCATTGTGACGAACCACTCCTCGAATATGCGCCGGTGATATCCGATGAGCTGGCCGATCAGATCGGCAAGTACGTGGCCCAGCTGATCGAGGACGGGGATACCATCCAGGTGGGATATGGGAGCATACCCAACGCCATCCTGGTGAACCTGGAAGACAAGAAGCACCTGGGGGTACATACCGAGCTGGTGAGTGACGGTATCGTCAACCTGATCAAGAAAGGTATCGTGGATAACAGCATGAAGACGCTGGACCGCGGCAAGACGGTGGCGACTTTCTGTATGGGAACCAGGGAGACCTACGAATTCCTGGACGACAATCCCAGCATCGATTTCAGAACCATCGATTACACCAACAACCCCCTGAACATCGCCCAGCAGAGGAACATGGCCGCCATCAACAGCGCATTGGAGATAGACCTCACCGGGCAGGCCTCGGCGGAGTCTCTCGGCAAGGTGTTCTACAGCGGTATCGGCGGCCAGGCAGACTTCATGCGCGGCGCGGTGCTGGCTCCGGGCGGCAAGACCATCCTCGCGCTTCCCTCCACCGCCGAAGGCGGCGAGGTATCGAGGATCCTGCCCATGATCCGCGAAGGGGCCGGCGTCACCCTGAACAGGGGAGACGTTCACTACGTGGTCACCGAGTACGGCATTGCCTACCTGCACGGCAAGAACGTAAGGGAGAGGGCCATGGAGCTTATCGCCATAGCCCATCCGGATTTCAGGTCGTGGCTCATCGAGGAGGCCAAGCGCAACAACATGATCTACAAGGACCAGGCGTTCATCCCCGGCAAGGCGGGTGAGTACCCCGAGGAGTTGGAGATATTCCGCGGGACCGCATCCGGTGCGGAGATCCTGCTCAGACCGGTAAAGATCAGCGACGAACCGCTGCTCAAGGATTTCTTCTACTCCCTGTCGGATAAGAGCCTCTACCGCCGCTTCGTCTCCACGCGTCAGGATATGCCCCACGACCGCCTGCAGGAACTGGTGATCATCGACTATTCCAAGGAGATGGTCATCCTGGCGATGCTCCAGGATGAGGATGGCGTAGAGACGCTGGCCGGAGTGGGGCAGTATAGCGTCAACGAGGGCACGCATACCGCCGAGGTCGCCTTCGTGGTCAAGGACGAGTACCAGGACATGGGCATCGGGACCGAACTGCTCTCCTACCTGACACAGTTGGCCAAGAGGCAGGGCCTGCACGGTTTTACGGCCGAGGTCCTGGCGGAGAACAAGCCGATGATGCACGTCTTCGAGAAAGCGGGATTTGACATAGAGAAATCGATTACCTCGAACGTCTACGAGCTCATCATGTCCTTCAGGGACTAACGGCGGGCAGTCTTGTTTCTTGGTTCTTCTCCAAAAAGTGGAGTCAGGCATAGGGGTCGGGCCTGGATTTATGCCTGAGCAGGTCAAGGTGTAACGAGGCTCGGTGAATTCCATCCTCCTCAAAGCACCTGTGTATAGATGCAATCCATCAGGCTCAGGCATAAATCCAGGCCCGACCCCTATGCCTGAGCCATAACTACCCACACTTTTTGGAGAAGAACCAGTTTCTTATGCGGGAAGCGCGGGAGCAATAAGGAAGCTGTTATTTCGGCCGTGGGGCCCGTACGCTTCTCGCACAAGAATATAAACCTTTTATCTTGAACAAAAGGGACGATTTTGTAATATAATTGAGTCCAATACGTGGGGGAGCAAAAGGGGGAAAGATGAGAGCGCGCCGATGGTCGGCACGAGGCGCACTGGCAAGTATTATCGGTGCGTTGCTGCTCGCGGTATTCGTGTTGCCGGGGACGGCAGCCGTTGCCGATACTCCCTGGCCCCAACCTCCGCCCGGTCAGGATCCCTATAAGTACGAGGAATACTGCTTCAGTACCGCCGCGCCCGATGATTACAGCAGCGCCGAAGATGATTTCTGGATGTATACGAGCGAGAAGAGCGACTCCCTCTACCATGCCCTGATCAGCCTCTTCAATCCCGATCTCTATCTCCGGGAGCTGGAGGGGGTGATGGGTGCCAGCGTGGACCGGGCGTGGGGCATCACTACGGGCAGGCCGGACGTACTCATCGCGGAACTGGACTCCGGAATAAAGTGGCATGATACCGGGGCCATGCACGAGCTGGCGCGCAAGTGCCACCTCAACGACGGCGAGCTCCCCCCGCCTCAAGGCGCGGCCTCATGGGACAAGAACCAGGACGGGGTCTTCAACGTCGACGATTACAACGGCGATCCCCGGCTCACGGATCTCAACGGCAACGGCATGCTCGATCCGCAGGACCTCATATGGTGTTTCTCCGACGGAGAAGACGACGACGCCAACGGCTACAGGGACGACATCTGCGGTTGGGATTTCTTCGAGGACGACAACGACCCCTGGGACGAACTGGATTACGGTCACGGGACCAGCGAATGCGAGTGGTCGGCGGGAGAGGCGAATAACGGGAGCGGGATACCCGGCACCTGCCCCAACGCCATGCTCCTGCCGGTAAGGGTGGGCGATTCGTTCATCGTGGATATAAATGATTTCGCCCAGGGGGTGGTGTTCGCGGTAGACTCGGGTGCCTGGGTGATCCAGGAAGCGCTGGGAGCCGTGAATACGTCGTCCCTCGGCCAGGATGCCGTCGATTACGCCTACTCCCGGGGCGTGGCGGTGATCGCCTCTGCCGCGGATGAGGAGTCCGCTCACCAGAATTTCCCTTGCACCTACGAGCGTACCATCCAGGTTAACGCGGTGCAGAAATACAACGAGCTGGGTTCCGTACTCGTCGACCAGTTCCCGCCCTCCTACCTCTACCTGGGAGGTATTACCAATTACGGCGCACACACCATCGTTTCCACTCCCTCGGGCGGCCATTCGTCGGGAGCCACGGGCAGGCTGGCGGGGATAACCGGCCTTATCTATGCGGCGGCGGAGAACGAGGTGCGGCGGGGTGAGATGTGGCGTTACCCGGGCCTGGACAAGCCCCTCTCCGCCTGCGAGGTCAGGCAGTTGATCGCCACGACCGCGGACGACATAGATTTCTCACCCGGCTCCTACGGGGTATCCGTCGGGCTTCTGGATCTCATCATCGGGCCGTCGCAGAGATTCCCTTCCAACCAGGGCTGGGACCCTTACTTCGGGTATGGCCGCGTAAACGCCTACGAGGCGGTACGGGCGGTGGACGAGGGCCGCATACCTCCCGAGGCGGAGATAAGCTACCCATGCTGGTTCGACCTGATCAATCCGGGACAGGTCAGCCTGGATATCGTAGGGCGGGTAGCCGCGGTGCGCGCCGATAGTTTCCAGTACACCGTGGAATGGGGTCCGGGATGGGATCCGGGTGAGGACGAGTGGATAACCGTAAAGGAAGCGGGATACCAGTACGAGCCCGTAGAGGGCCTCCTGGCCACCCTGGACCTGGGGGAGGTATACCGGTTGGTCATGGAAACCATGGAAGCGCGAGGGGGAACGAAAGACCCCAATCGTTACGCCTTTTCCATCCGGGTGAGGGTGAGGGACGACCGGGGCAACTGGGGCGAGGACCGCAAGACCTCGTTCTGCTTCGACGATCCCGATGCCTACCCCGGTACGCCCTTCCGCATGGGGTCGGACATCGCTGCGTCACCGCGCTTCGCGGACCTGGACGATGACGGGGAGAACGAGCTGATCGTGGCGACGGGCGAGGGCGTTCTGCACGCCTACAACAGCGACTTCAGCGAGGCCGCCGGTTGGCCGGTATACACGACGCCCCTCCCCCTGCACGAGGGATCCGAGGGTTTCGCCTCTGGAAGCGTCCCCACGGCGGCCCGCGCTTCGGTGATCGGGGCACCGGCCGTAGGCGACCTGGACCACGATGGCACCCTGGAGGTGGTGGCGGGGGATACGCAGGGAAGGATGTACGCCTGGGACAGGAACGGAAAGCTCCTCGATGGTTTTCCGGTGCGCTCCAACCCCCTCTATTCCATCCCCGACCGGGAGGACTGGTGGACTGAGGGCGTTCTGCCCGCCGATTGGTATGCCGCCCGCTTCGTCCCGGATACGGTACATCAGATGGACAAGTGGAACTGTCTGGACAAGGCTTTCCTGCGCGGGCCGGTGCTCAGCAACCTGGACGGTTCAGCCGATGGGTCACTCGAGATCATCGCCGCCTGCCTGGACCAGCATATCTACGCTTGGCATGGCGACGGCGCAGCGGTGAGCGGATGGCCGGTAAAGCTGGTGGACCCTGAAAAGGTGGCCGCTTTCGACCCCCTTACCCATACCTGCACGTTCCATGCCGAGGAAGATGTTCCCAGGGGGAGCAAGATCGTCACCAATCCCTCCGTGGCCGACCTGGACGGGGACGGCAGCGTGGAGGTCATCTGCGGAACCAACGAGGCCTATACGGACGAGCCCTTCAACGTATCCCCGCAGAACTTCGGCCTCGCCGCCCTCCTTCCCCTTATCGAGCCCCTCATCGGCGGTGCCGCCGGTGATCTCTTCAATCCCGGCAACACGCGTGCCTACGCGGTACACCATGACGGTTCCGTCCATGGTTTAGAGGAAGGCGTACAGCCGCCGGGTGACCAGGTGCCATCGCAGGCCTACCTTACGGGCTGGCCCGTTAAACTCGCCATGGTAGCCCCGGGAATGCTCCCCAATGTACTGGAGGGCGTGAACGGCCCCGCCGCGGTGGCCGATATCGACGGCGACGGAAGCATGGAGATAGGCATCTCCTCGGCGGCCGGGCCCGGCTTCCTGCTCAAGCCCGACGGTACCTCATTCCTGGGTAGCGACGGGAACGGGCTGCCGGTGAGCCTGGAGAGCGACGAAGTGGGTGCGGCGGCGGAATCTCAGGATATACCGGTCATGTGCGCCCTGGGTGGAGGCTGTTTCGCGGACCTGGGAGGATACGGACTCTCCTATATAGCTCCCACCATGGGATTCGGCAGGGCCGTAGACCTCTTCCTCCCCGCCAGCCAGACCAGGTCGGACGATCAGATCTCGGCCTGGAGCGCTGCGGATGGGAGTTTCCTGGACCCATTCCCCCGCAAGGTGAACGATATGATGTTCTTCGCGTCGCCGGGAGCGGCGGACATAGATGGTGACGGTTCCCAGGAGGTGCTGGCCGGAAGCTCCTATTACGACCTGCATGCCGTGGAGGCGGATGGCAACGAACCCGCTGGCTGGCCGAAGTTCACCGGTGGTTGGAACGTCGCCACCCCTCCCGTAGCCGACTTTGACGGCGATGGCGACCGCGAGGTGGTCATGGGTACCCGCGAGGGGTGGCTGCTGGCCTGGGAGACCTCTTCCGCGACGGAGGATACGGCGGACTGGCCCGAGTACGGCCATGACTCCTGGGGAACGGGATGCGTGGAGACCGATGCCCTGCGGCCGGGGCGGGTCACGGACCTCGCCGCGGAAAAGATCCTGGACGGGGAAGAGCCCGCGGGGGCGAAACTGACCTGGACGGCTCCTGGAGATGACGGGAGACTGGGACAGGCCCTCTGCTACGAGATACGCTACCTCGACCGGCCTATAGACGAGGACAACTGGCAGGAAGCCATCCCCCTGGAGACGGGCAAGCCCATGCCCGCCGAGGCGGGAACCCTCCAGGAATTCATCGTAGACGGTTTCCCCTTCGCGGGTAAGCGAGAGGGTGTCACCTACCACTTCGTGCTGCAGGCCCGGGACGAGGCCGGCAATGTCTCGGCTCTCTCCAGGACGGCCGCCCTGGAGTACCCGGCGAAGGTCGAGCCACAGGAATACACATATTCCAACACCTGGTACCTGGCGGAGGGCTCCACCGGCGGCGACGCGAGGGGGGCTTTCGAGACCTGGATCCTTGTGCAAAACCCGGGGGAGGAAGCGGCGCACGTTGGCTTGACCTACATGACGCCCCAAGGCAGGGTAACCGGCCCGGCCTTTGAGATGCCCGCCAGAAGCAGATGGACGGTGAGCGTGGCCGAGACCCTGCCCGACACCTGGGAGGTTTCAACCATGGTCCGCTCGGACAGACCCGTGATAGCGGAGCGGGCGGTCTACTGGAGCGCGGCGGGAGGGGCCGAGAGGCAGGCCGCCCACGACTCCATCGGGGTCAGGGGCCCGTCCACCACCTGGTACCTGGCGGAGGGCTCCACCGGGAGCGATGACCGCGGATCTTTCGAGACCTGGGTGCTGGTGCAGAATCCCGGAGACGGAGTAGCCATGGTAAACCTCACCTTCATGACCGCGGAGGGCAGGGTAGAGGGCCCCACCCTGGAGCTGGCGCCCTATACCAGGCGCAGCGTGGACGTGTCCGAGACCGTGCCCGGCAACTGGCACGTATCCACCCTGGTGGAAGCGGACAGGCCCGTGATCGCGGAGAGGGCCATGTACTGGAGCACGCCCGCCACCTACCGCCAGGCCGCCCACGACTCCATCGGGGTCAGGGGCCCGTCCACCACCTGGTACCTGGCGGAGGGCTCCACCGGCGGCAGCAGCGAGGGAAGCTTCGAGACCTATATCCTGGTGCAGAATCCGGCAGGCGAACCGGCCACCGCCAGGCTCACCTTCATGACGCCCGAGGGCGAGGTCGAGGGGCCGGTCATAGAACTGGCGCCCGGCACCCGGGATACGGTGGACGTGTCCGAGACCGTGCCCGGCAACTGGCACGTCTCCACCCTGGTGGAAGCGGACCGGCCCGTGATCGCGGAGAGGGCCATGTACTGGAGCACGCCCGCCACCTACCGCCAGGCCGCCCACGACTCCATCGGCATAAACGAGGCCGCGACTGGCTGGTACCTGGCGGAGGGATCCACCATCGGCATCTCCTGCCTGTCCGATCCGGGCGGGGAAGGGGCTCCGCCGTTCAGTTTTGAAACCTGGGTCCTCATCCAGAACCCGGGTGATGAACCGGCGCTGGTGACCTTGACCTACATGGAGGACGGGGGCACGGCGGCCGGTCAGGATGAAGACCCCATCCGCTTCGAGCTGAAACCGGGCAGCCGGTTGAGCGTGAACGTGGATGATGCCCTGCCCAACTCCTGGGGAGTCTCCACCATGGTGGAGTCGGACAAGCCGGTTATCGTGGAGAGGGCCATGTATTACAAGTCCGTGGATGGTACCATGCGCTTGTCCGCGACGGATTCGATAGGGGTCGAAGGGCTCTACATGTCGGTTCCAGCCCGGTATAAGGATGCGGCGGAGATGATCGAGGTGGACCGGGGCGGGCTCTTCGTGATCGCACTCGATACGAACCCGGAGACCGGCTTCAAGTGGGCGCTGGCGCAGCCGCTTGATGAGAATATATTGCGCTTGAGCGGCCAGGAATACATACCGGACACATCACCCCAAGATGGGCCTGGCTCCGCAGGCACCGAGTGCTGGACCTTCGAGGGGGTGGGAGAGGGCGAGACCACTATAATCATGAAATACACCAAACCCTTCGACGAGGAAGCTCCGGGAACTTTCACGCGGGAGTTCAGGGTCAGCGTACGCTGAAAGCGCTCTCCTGCCCGCATCCCGGGCACCCGTGCGACGCCCGCCGCCACGAATATGAATGCGCTCCCCATAGCGCGGATGCTATCCAACGACCCGGAGTTCCAGGTAAGCGGCTGAGCCGCCATCCCTGCCGCGTCGCCGACGCCACGCAGCTGCTCGTGGGATATGAGCACGGGGCCGGCTGTGATAACATGGTACGAGAAAGCGAACATTGCGGGCCCGACCCTGTGCGTTTTGCACCGTGAGTTATCGTTGAGCCAACACTTCGATTAAGGGAACCGATTTCCGAAGGTGGACGTAAAGCCCCGAACCCGGGTTGGGGACTACGGAGATCCGAGGTAGGTGCCCACCTGCGAGGGCGCAGGTTCAAGATAGCGGTGTTGACGCCAGGGTGGAGCCCATTTTTAAGGTTTCAGGTATGGGGATCGGTCCCGGACCAATACCTCAGCCGGGTGCCCTCTCCTTTTATCATCAGCCTGTCCTATAATTAGCTCGACGGGTTCTTCTGCGAGAAGAGTGGGCTGAGGATGACAGGCGTAAGCTGTAGCTGCCCGCACTTCCCGGAGGTGAACCACCAGATAAAGACCATTTCGCGGTTGATCGCTCGGAGGATGCTGTACGTGGATCTCTTCGATTCCGTCAGGGAGGATATCCAGCGTCAAGATGCACCCTTGGCCTTGCGCATGCGCCCGCGCACCCTGGAGGAGTTCGTGGGGCAGGAGGAGGTTGTGGGTGAGGGCACCTATCTGCGGCGGGCAATCGAGGAGGATCAACTGCAGACGGCTATCTTCTGGGGCCCTCCGGGTTCGGGAAAGACGACCCTGGCCGGCATCATCGCCAACCTCTCGCAAGCCCATTTCCAGCAGATATCCGCCGTGACCAGTGGAGTTGCGGAGGTGCGTCGCCTCATCCAGGATGCCGATGACCGTCTGGCCATGCACGGCACTCGCACCATTCTCTTCATAGACGAGATACATCGCTTCAATAAGGCGCAGCAGGATGCGCTGCTGCCCGCGGTCGAGCAGGGCACCATCGTCCTCATCGGTGCGACTACCGAGAACCCGTATTTCGAAGTCAACTCCGCCCTGGTGTCACGCTCCAAGATATTCCGACTGAATCCCCTCAGCGGGGAAGAGGTGCGCGCGGTCGTGGAGAAGGCTCTCACGGATGATCAGCGTGGCCTGGCCGTCCTCGACCTGGTCATAGAGCCGGAGGCCCTGGAGCATATCGTGGGCATGGCCGGCGGCGATGCCCGGGTTGCGCTCAACACGCTGGAGGCCGCCGCCCTTCTGGCGGGAGAGGGGTCGGGAGAGAGGCGCGTGACCCTGAAGACCGCCGAGGAGGCCGCCCAGCGCAAGGCCCTTCTCTACGATAAGTGGGGGGACAGCCATTACGACACCATCTCCGCGTTCATCAAGTCCATGCGTGGCTCGGACCCGCACGCCGCCGTCTACTGGCTGGCGCGCATGCTCTATGCCGGAGAGGATCCACGCTTCATCGCTCGCCGCATGGTGATTTTCGCTTCTGAGGATATCGGCCTGGCCGACAGCCGCGCCCTGATGGTGGCGGACGCGGCGGCGCAGGCGGTGGAGTTCGTCGGCCTGCCCGAATGCCAGCTCAACCTGGCCCACGCCGCTCTCTATCTTGCCCTTGCGCCTAAAAGCAATTCCGCCACGCGGGCCATGGGAGCGGCCGCAAAGGAAGTGGAGCGGGGGATGACGCCCCCCGTACCGGCACACTTGCGCGATTCGCATTATCGCGGTGCCGAGGCGCTGGGGCACGGTACGGGTTACCTCTATCCCCATGACTACCCCGGTAACTATGTGGTGCAGCGATATCTCCCCGAGGGAATGGAAAAGCGCGGATTCTACAGCCCGGGCGGCGATGGAGAGGAAGAGGGTATGGCGAAGAGATGGCAAAGACGTACCGGCCCGGAGCGTGAACCCTGAACCTTGCTGCCGACACCGTATCGCGGACAGGTGCTGGCCAGCATCTCATACGTTGGATGCAGGGGTTGTTGCGGCATCATGAGGTATCGTGTTCCAGGACCCGGGTCTATTTGACACCCTGGAAGAGCGGGTGCTATCCTCGAAAACGTCGAAAAACCAGCATAAACGGGAGATAGAAGCATGTATTCCGACAAGGTGATCGAGCATTTCCAGAACCCGCGTAACGTGGGCGAGATACCGGATCATGATGGCGTAGGCAAGGTCGGCAGCCCGGTATGTGGAGACCTGATGGAGGTGTATATCAAGGTCGCCGGTGGGCGGCTGGCCGATATCAAGTACAAGACATTCGGATGTGGAGCGGCTGTGGCCTCGGGAAGCATGGGCACGGAGATGGTCAAAGGCAAGACCCTCGAAGAGGCCATGCGCATAACCGATGAGCAGGTCTCCGAGGCGCTTGGCGGCCTGCCCGAGGAGAAGCTGCACTGTTCCAACCTCGCGGCGGAGGGCATCCAGTCGGCTATAAAAGACTACCTGTCCAGAAGCGGCGCAGAGGCCGGGCAGGATTGAGAAGGGAGGCGTGGAGATGGGAGGCGTGGCGGCGCTGATATGTGCGATATCCTTCGCCCTGTTGATGCTGGCGATGATCATAGTCGTGCTCAAGCTGGCGCGGACCATGGCCATAACCAACTATATTCTCGACGATATCCGCAAGGAGGCCATTCCGCTCATGGGCAGGATAGAGACGACCATCGACCACATCAACAACGAGATGGGTTATGTGGACGGAGTGCTCAAATCCGCCGAGAAGCTGGCGGTGCGGGCCAATTCCATGACCCAGGCGGCGCAGTCCCTGATCACATCGCCCCTGGTAAAAGTGCTCAGCCTGGGGCTGGGCGTGCAGAAAGCCCTGGGATTCACGTCCGCGGGGAAGGAGAGGATCGAACCCGCGGAGGATAGAGAACCGGGATAACCATGGCGGCGCCCGTGCCGTGCCCCGCTTTCAGAAACCCACGGAGATCGCCCCGACCCTCCTCTTTCATCGCATGATCCAGGTGATAGACTTGATTGTGGGTCGATCTCCCGCATAATAGCGTAGTATATGGATGGCCGCTACGGGTGGCTGTCGGTCCGCGTGGGGGGTGACCGGAGAAAGCATGGTAGTGTCGACCGTTACACAGGAGGGACGGCCTTGAAGAGCGATGACATAAGGGCGAGGTTCCTGGATTATTTCCAGCGCAGGGATCACCGCCTGGTGATGAGTTCATCCCTCATTCCCGACGATCCTACCCTGCTGGTCACAAACGCTGGAATGGTACAGTTCAAGCCGTACTTCCTGGGGAGTGAAAAGCCGGAGTTCACTCGCGCCACCACCTGTCAGAAATGCGTACGCACCACGGATATCGAGAAGGTCGGCCATACCGCAAGACACCTCACCTTCTTCGAGATGCTCGGCAACTTCAGCTTCGGCGATTACTACAAGCGGGAGGCCATACCCTGGGGTTGGGAATTCCTCACCGTGGATATGGGCCTGGACAGGGAACGCCTGTATTGCTCGGTCTTCACGGAGGACGACGAGGCCTACGATATCTGGAAAGATGTCGTGGGTGTACCCGAGGAGCGCCTGGTGCGCCTGGGAGCGGAGGACAATTTCTGGGATATGGGGACGACTGGGCCATGCGGGCCATGTTCGGAGATACTCTACGATCAGGGCGAGGAATACGGCTGCGGTGATCCCGGCTGCAGGGTGGGATGCGACTGCGACCGCTATCTCGAGCTCTGGAATCTCGTGTTTATGCAGTACCACCGCGACGAGAAGGGAGAGCTTCACCCGCTGCCGTCGAAAAACATAGATACCGGCCTGGGGCTGGAGAGGCTGGCGTCGGTGCTGCAGGGCGCCCCCAACAACTTCGAAACCGACACCATGGCGGAGGTGTTGCATGCGGCCTCACACCTCAGCGGCGTGGATTACGGGAGCGGCGAGGAGAGCGATATATCCCTCAAGATAGTCGCGGACCACTCGCGTGCGGTCACCTTCATGGTCGCAGACGGTGTGCTGCCGTCCAACGAAGACCGCGGCTATATCCTCAGGAGACTGGTGCGGAGGGCGGTCAGGCACGGCCGGCTTCTGGGTATCACCGATGTCTTCCTGCCGCGCATGGTGGAAACGGTAATAGAGATCATGGGCGACGCCTACCCGGAGCTCAAGCAGAACAGCGCTTTCATCGATGCGATCATACACAGCGAGGAGGAACGCTTCTCGCAAACGCTCCGGAGCGGACTCGTCTATCTCGAGGAAGCCGTTTCCGATCTCAAGAGCAGGGGAGGGAAGGTCATACCCGGGGACGTGGTCTTCCACCTCCATGACACCCTCGGCTTCCCCCTCGAACTCACCCGGGAGCTCGCAAGGGAACGCGGCCTGGAACTCGAAGAGGAGGGGTTTGCGGTGCTCATGGAAGGGCAGCGTGAGCGGGCAAGAGCGGCAAGGATAGAGGAAGGATACGCCCCACAAGTCCTGGAGATATACTCGGAAATCCTGGATAACTACGGCGAGAGCCGGTTTACGGGTTACGAAACCGTGAGCGACAAGGCGGCGGTGTTGGCCATCGTCAACGGCGGACACGCCGTCGCCAGCGCAGCTCCCGGCGAGGAGGTGGAGGTGTTTCTCGATCGTACGCCCTTCTACGGAGAGATGGGCGGGCAGGTGGGCGATACCGGGACCATTTCATCTCCCGCGGGCGTGGCGGAGGTTATAGAGACCTTCCACCCCGCCAGAGGCCTTATCTCTCACCGCTGCCGTATAGCGCACGGCGAGATCAAGATCTCCGAAACGGTTGAAGCCAGCGTGGACGCCGAGAGGAGAAACGCCATACGCCGCAACCACACCGCTACCCACATCGTCCACTGGGCCTTGCGGCAGGTGTTGGGAGACCACGCGAAACAGGCAGGTTCCCTGGTCGACCCGGGAAGGTTGCGCTTCGACTTCACCCATTTCCAGCCACTCTCCAGGGATGAACTGGCGAGGGTCGAGGAACTCTCCAATCGCAAGGTAATAGAGGACCTGCCGGTAAGGGCTTACGTCACCACATACGACTATGCGATCAGCATAAACGCGGTCGCCCTCTTCGGCGAGAAATATGAGGATTACGTGCGGGTGGTGGAAGTAGACGAGATAAGCAGGGAACTCTGTGGCGGTACCCACGTGGGGAGGACAGGTGAGATCGGTCTCCTGGTGATCGCGGGCGAGAGCGGGATAGGGGCCAACATGCGCAGGATAGAAGCCTTCACGGGGATGGGGGCATACGCTTACTTCCACCGCCGCCAGGAGATGCTCAACGACATGGCGGAGAAACTGAAGGCGGAGGTGAACAGACTTCCGGACCGCATCGATAGGGTGCTGCAGAGGGTCAAGGAGCTCGAGTCCGCCATGAAAAAGCGGGGGAGGGAAGAGGCCGCGTCTCTCGTCGATGGCGGGATCGACTGGAAAGAAAGCGAGGCGGCGGGAGGGGTGAAGATCCTGACCGCTGCGGTGGACGGTCTTGCCGCGCAGGACCTGCGGGAGCTTGCGGAGCGTACATTGACCGGGCGTGCCGCCGGGGTGGTCGGAATAGCAACCATACACGGCGGCAAGGCCAACATGGTAGTGGCGCTGTCCAAAGAGCTCACAGGGGCCGGGCTGGACGCGGTGGAACTGATGAGGAAAGCCGGCCGTCTCTTAGGCGGCGGCGGAGGCGGCAGGCCGGATATGGCGGTGGGTGGCGGTTCCGATACGTCACGTATGGACGAGGCGCTGGCGGTCATGGCGGAGGAAGTAAAGAGGGCGCTGGAGGGCCATGCGTAGCCTGGGTCTGGACATCGGCAGCCGCCGTATCGGAGTGGCGATCTCGGATCCCCTGGGGATCAACGCGAGTCCCCTCGAGGTCCTGCAGGATGTCGACACCGCGGCATTGCGCAGCTATGTGGAGGAGAAAGCCCTGCAGGGTGTGGACGTGGTGGTAGTGGGGCTTCCCCTGACCCTGAGGGGCCAGGAGGGCGAGCAAGCGCGGATAACCCGGGAATATACCCGCATTATCCAGGAGATCGAGGGGATCCGGGTCGTATTCTGGGACGAACGCCTCTCCTCGGCTGAGGCCGCGAGGAGACTGCGAGAAGCAGGGCGTTCCACGCGGGGGAGGATGATCGATGCCGAGGCCGCGGCGATCATCCTCCAAGCCTACCTGGAATATCGCGGGCGTGAGAGAGACGGAAAGGAACGGAACGGCGTTTGAGATGAACGATGGAGGCAAATACCGGAGAAGATGGTTCATCGTCGGCATCATATGCGGCCTGCTGTTGATAGCCGCCCTTTTCATCGCCCTATGCGTCCATTATTTCTACCCCTCGCGTGGGGAGGAGCCAGTACACGTGGTCATCGAAGAGGGTGAGTCCGCATCCCAGATAGCCGCGAAACTCCATGATAACAGGGTGATAACATCCGCGACGCTCTTCCGCATCCTCTCGTGGCTACAGGGGAAACAGGGGGATTTCAAACCCGGCAGCTACATCTTTTATACGGGCATGCATTACGGCGAGGTTTTCGCCATGCTGGAGGCGGGGCCGGATTATCAGGTCCGCCTGACCGTACCCGAAGGGTTGACGGTGGAGCAGACCGCAGCAAGGGTGGCGCAGGCGACGATGGTTTCCGAGCAGGAGTTCGTCGCGGCCGCTACCGGCGGGGACTACGGGGTCGCTATCATCCCCCAGCAAAACCAGGATAACCTCGAGGGATTTCTCTTCCCCAAGACCTATGAACTGCAGGCCGACACGGCAGCGCGGGAAGTGGTGGAAACGCTGCTCGCTCAGTTCGAGGCGGAGACGGCTAACCTCGATTGGGGGGCGGCCGGTGAACTGGGCGTCTCGCCCTACGAGGTGGTGATCGTGGCATCACTTATCGAACGCGAAGCCGTACTGGACGAAGAGAGACCGCTGGTGGCGGCGGTGATCTATAACCGCCTGCGCATAGATATGCTCCTGCAGATAGATGCAACCGTGCAGTATGCTCTCCCGGAGTGGAAAGACGCGCTCACCTACGATGACCTGAAAACCCCTTCTCCCTACAACACGTACCTGCATAAGGGGCTCCCTCCCGCTCCTATCTGCAGCCCGGGGCTGGCGAGTATCAAAGCCGCATTATCTCCCGCGGGCGCGGATTATCTCTACTACGTAGCCACGGGGGATGGAGGTCACTTCTTCACCGCCGACTACAACGAGTTTCTGAGGGTGAAGGAAGAGGTTCAGCAGTGAAGCAGACCGCGCTGGCCCGC
>QZKE01000029.1 GCA_003598015.1 Actinomycetota bacterium
ACTCCTCGCAATACGCCTCGTCGCAGACGACTCGGCCAGCTCCGGGCCGGATAGGCAATATCCTAGCGAGGGCCGTTACCCCCGGTCCCGGGCCTCAGAAACCTACTCCTCTACCTCTCCCATCTTGTCCATGAGCACCTTGCCGCTCTGCAGCAGCCGCTGGATATCGACGTAGTCGCTGTCCTCCACCACATCCACGTCGCCCTCGAAGGTGCCGTCCATTATCGAGTGGGAGACCGCAGCCAGGCGGTCTATTGGTCCGGTGATGTAGCGGCGTGCCAGGTAGCGTACCCCCAGCAAAGTCAGCAGCAAGGCCACGACTATAGCCACCACTCCGATGATGATCTGGCGAGTGATGAGGCTGGACTTTTCCTCCTCATAGACGTTATCTATGGCCTCGATCTGCTCGGTGCGGTCGATGAGTAAATTCATGAAAGCACCCTTGATACCGGGCATGCTGAAGGGCAGGTAGACAGAGAAGAAATACCCCTCTTCGCCGTTGAATTCTTTCAGGATCTCGTATTGAATCTCGTCGGTCTCCTCGGGCATGGCAGTGGGCAATTCCGATTCATCAATACCCTCATCCAGACTTGATGCCATGATTTCGCCCTGGTAGATATATGCAACATATTCAGCCGTGTACACAGGCCTCAAAAGAGCGGTAAGGAAATCCAGCATGGGAGCAATGTCCCCTTCAACCAAGCTCTCCATCATGGCGGGATTCATGGAATCGACTATCACCGGATTCCTGTTCATCCCCATCGAGGCGTTCGTCGATTCAACGTAGAAATCCGCCAATGACTGCTCGACATTATCCTTTTCCCTTTCCGCGTCCTGGTTGATCCGGTTGATAGAATCAAATGTCGTATACAGGATTACTGCTGCTATGAGTACTACCACCAGGACGGAGACAAGGAGCAGGAAATTCCTCATCTCGTGTCCGCCGCGCTCTTTCATCTTCCCCACCTCCATGGATGTCCGGATGTTTCATATACGACTTATTGATCGACCGGTTGAACACTTATCTATACACCGTGTCTTTTCACTCATTATTTCACCGTGTCGAACATCATCCCTTTGCCGCATCCCGGCAAAGCGGGAACGGATGGTGTGCTGCTCGGGTATATTTTCTCAGCCCTCGGCGCATGCGGTATGATATTCCAACAGGAGGAGAGAATGGGCAAAGTGAAGACCCTGGCCGAGAATCGCAAGGCCAGGTACGACTATCATATAGAGGAACGTTACGAGGCGGGGCTTTCCCTGCTCGGCTCGGAGGTCAAGTCCATCCGCGAGGGGAGGGCCAACCTGCGCGAGAGCTACGCCAGGATGCAGGGAGGGGAGCTCTTCATCGAGAACATGCATATTGCTCCCTACAGCCATGGGGGCGCCTTCAATCACGAACCCCTGCGTTCCAGGAAAGTCCTCATGCATAAACAGGAACTGCTGCGGCTGGGCGGGAAGGTCGCAGAGAAGGGTTACACCCTGGTGCCATTGAGCCTCTACCTGAACGAAAAAGGGAAGATCAAGGTCGAATTGGGCCTGGCCCGCGGCAAAGCCAAGGCGGACCGCCGCCGCGATATCATGGAGAGGGAAGCGCGCCGCGACATGGAGAGGATGATCAAATCGGGCGGAAAAGGGCGCGATGAGTGATAGAATGATCATAGGGAGTTGACAAGAGATCTTTGAAAATCTGGGGGCGAAACGGCTTCGACAGGGATCGGCGGGCAGCGCGGGAGCGAGCCGGGGGCCCGAACCCCGTGAGCAATCGGGAAAATAAAATAAAAGCTGACAGCGAGTTAGCACTGGCCGCGTAAGCGGCTCGTCCCTCTCCGGGAGGCCCGCGACCGGGGAAGGGGCGTCATGCAGCGGGATAACCAAGGCCCTACTCCCGTTAAGGCCGAGGGACATCTTCTACGGGATAGCCTCCGGTAGGCGGTTCGCCAAGCGAACCGGGGGCGAAAACTGAATGGCGAATACGCTCGTAGAGCCCACCTGGCCGGGTTTCTGGACGGGGGTTCGACTCCCCCCGCCTCCACCATTTTAATACATCTGAGCACCCACACACGTTAGACTGCATCGCGTAAGCGACAGCGGCGCCCGGAGGGCGGCGCGGCGGTGTCCAGCGCCTGGACGGAGCGCAGCGAGGTCCAGGCCTGGCACGTGTACGTATCGCAAGAAGGCAATCGGTGAAAAGAGCATAGATGGAGGGGTCATTGCTGCGCTTTGTCGAAGTCGTGGGCAGCTCTCCCCATGGTTACTCCGAAGCCGTGCGGGACGCGGTGGAAGAACTTGTCGCCAGGGGTGAAGAGGTGCATTTCTTCCAGGTCATCGAAGAGAGAGGTTCGGTAAGGGATGGAGAGCTCAAGGAGTTCCAGGTAGTACTCAAAGTCGCTGTAGCCTGACGCTCACACCCCGCTGCCGGCAAGCTCGACGGCCTTTTTCAACTGCAGGTCCTCTTCGCCGACTACCGGATTCTTCACGAAGTAGTCCGGCACTATGCCCTCGTCGTCTATGCTCTGGCCGCTCGGCGTGTAGTACCTGGCAATGGTGAGGCGGAGGCCCGTGCCGTCATCCTGCCTGTATATCTTCTGTATGGATCCTTTTCCAAAGGTGGTCTCGCCCACGAGTATGCAGCGATCGTTCTCGCGCAGTGCGGCCGTGAAGATCTCCGACGAACTGGCCGAACCACGGTCCACCAGTATGACTACCGGCAGGTCCCACTGTATGTCGCCGTCGGCCGTATATTCCTGGGAGGCTCCGGCCACGCGGCCGCGCGAGGAGACGATCACGCCGTCGCGCAGGAACATGTCCGCCGCCCGGATAGCAGGCTCCATATAACCTCCGGGATTCAATCTCAAGTCGATGACCAGGGATTCAGCGCCCTGCGCCCGCAGGTCCGCAAGGGCTTCCGCTATCTTCTGGTCGACGTCCTGCGTCCAGTCCGACAAGCGGAGATATCCCACTCCACCCTCTTTCATCTCCGTCTCCACCACCGGTATCTCTATGTCCCCGCGTACGATATCGAAGTCCTTGATTTCGGAAGAGGGAGGCCTCACTATACCCAGTCTGACCGTCGTCCCCTCGGGGCCTCGGATGAAAGTAACTGCTTCTGTGATATCCATGCCCGTGATATCCATGCCGTCGACCGCTTTGACGATATCTCCCTCCTTGAGCCCGGCCTCCTGGGCGGGCGTCCCCTCCAGCACCCTGGTTATCTTGATCTCGTTCTTCTCCGTCTCCATGACGACCCCTATACCGGAAAAATGTCCGGAGAGCTGGGTATCCAGCGCTGTTACCTCCTCCGCGCTCATATAGCTGGAGTGCGGGTCGTCCAGGGAATCGATCATGGCCGTGATGCCCCGATCGACCAGGATCTCCTCGTCTGCTCCTTCTTCCGCCAACCTGCGCATGCCTCGCGCTCCGGCGTAGAGCAGGTCGTCCTCGCTCACCTCGTCTACATAGTTTACTTCCACGATGTCCTGTGCCTCGGTATAAGAGGAGTTATCCAGCAGGATCTGTTCGAGCTCGTTCGTCTCCTCGTCCATCACGACGTCGTCCCCGGTATTCCCGTCACGCGAGGAAGAGGAGCCGTCCGAGGAGAACAGGTATGGGATGGCAAAACAAGAACCCACCAGGAGCAGGGATAATATAACGGATACAATAATCAGGATGCGGTCTCTGCGGATCCTGTCTTCGTCCACCGGATTTTCCACCTCTTGCTGACCCCGGGCATACGGCGCTCCGCGGGGTTATACCTCCAGGAAGCGCCCCAGGGCATATGCGCTGCCCAGGGCCCCTATGATGATGCCCCCCACGATCATGCAGGGGAAGAGTACCGCGATAAGTCCCGACGAAAGCGACAGGCGCAGGAACTGCAGGTTCTCGATGAGTTTATCCAGTATCCACACCTTCACCGCCCATGCCACCACGATGGCCAGGAGTGAGCCCAGCAGGCCTTCCGCTATCCCTTCCATGATAAAGGGCCAGCGGATAAACCAGTTGGTGGCACCCACCAGCTTCATGATGCCGATCTCCCTGCGCCGCGCGAAGATGGCCACCTGGATAGTCACCGAGACCAGTAATATAGCTACAATGGCAAGGGCGAGGACCCCGATGATACCGATCTGGCGGAACTTGTCGAAGATGTTCTCCAATTTTTCTATCGCCGAGCTGGCCGATTTTATATCCTCGATACGTTCGCGGTACGGTGCGTTATTGTTTATCTCCCCCACGACCAGGCCGACGTCTTTGGGGTCCTTGGTCAGGAGCTCGTAGGAATTAGGAAGTGGATTCTCGTCTATATACTCCCACAGCTCCGGCTGGTCCTTGAATCTCTCCTTGAACTCCTGCAGCGCCGTATCCTTGTTCTTGTAGATCACCGTAGCCGGATCAACCTCGGGTATGCTTACGAGGAACTCTTCGATGGCGGCACGCTCCTCCTCGGTGGTCAGATCGGAGAGGTAAACGTCCACCTCGCCCACCTTGCGTTCGGCGTTCTTGATCATGTTGCTGAACATGTTCCAGCCCATGACTACCAGGCCAAGGATACCCAGGGAAACGGCCACCACCGCGATGGCGGCCACGGCGAGGATGAGATTCTTGCGCAGGGATCCCCAGGTCTCCGCGGCGAAATAGGTGACCTTATTCATAGCCGTACACGCCCCTGTCCTGGTCGCGGATGATGCGCCCGTTTTCCAGCGCTATCACCCGCTTGCGGAAGGCGTTCACAATCTGTTTGTCGTGGGTGGCCATGATCACCGTGGTGCCCGCGGAGTTGATCTTCTCCAACAAGCGTACGATGCCCTCGGCCAGGCTGGGGTCCACGTTCCCCGTCGGCTCGTCCGCGAGGAGGATGGGGGGGCGGTTGATGAAGGCCCGCGCGATGGCCACGCGCTGCTGCTCACCGCCGGAGAGCTCGTCGGGAAAGGCGTCGAGCTTGTGTCCCAGGCCTACCAGCTTGAGTACCTCCGGCACCTGTTGCTCCGCCACGCGGTGCGACTTCCCGGTGACTTCCATGGCGTAGGCCACGTTCTGGTACACCGTCTTGTGCGGCAGGAGTTTGAAGTCCTGAAAGACACAGCCGATCTTACGCCGCAGGTAGGGGACCTTCCACTTGCGCATCTGGTTGATGTTGGTGTCGGCGATATAGATCTGCCCGGCGGTGGGCACCTCCTCCTTGATGAGCAGCTTGATGAAGGTGCTCTTGCCCGACCCCGAGGGGCCCACCAGGAAGGTGAACTCACCCCGTTCTATATCGAGAGTCACTTCCTCGAGGGCATATACGTTGCCCTTGTATACCTTGGTGACCCTCCTCATCCGGATCACGATACATCATCTCCTAACCGCTTTCCGCCTCAACCAACCGCTTCATTCTACTACCCGCAGAGGCCGCGGACCACCTCGGCGATGTGACGGGAGCCGAGACCGAAATGTTCCACCAGCTCATCCGCCGTACCCGAGGTTCCAAAGCTGTCCCGTATACCCACCATGCGCATGGGCAGGGGCATCTCCTCCGCCAGGAGCTCGGCGACGGCACCTCCCAACCCCCCTATGACCGAGTGTTCCTCGCAGGTCACCACCTTGCCGGTGCGGGAGGCCGACTCCAGGATGCCCTCACGATCCAGCGGTTTGATGGTATGGACGTCGAGAACCTCCGCTTCTATCCCCCCCGACGCCAGCTCCTCTGCCGCCTGCAGCGCCTTGTGTGCCATGAACCCGCAGGCCAACATGGAAACGTCACGGCCAGGCCGCAGGACCAGCGCTTTCCCGAAGTCAAAGCTGTAGGTGTCGTCGAAGAGCACCGGCACCTTGGGGCGTCCAATACGTACATATACCGGCCCCTCTATATAGGCCACGGCCTTAACCGCCTCACGCGTCTCGTAATAGTCGGCCGGGACCACGACTTTCATGCGCGGAATCGCCCGCATGAGGGCTATGTCCTCCAGGGCCTGGTGCGAGGATCCATCCTCCCCCACGGTGATGCCACCGTGACTGGCGCATATCTTCACGTTCAGGTTGGAGTAGGCGATGGTGTTGCGCACCTGGTCGTATGCACGGCCGGTGGCGAAGATGGCGAAGGTGGAGGCGAAGACGATCTTGTCCGTGGCTGCCAGACCCGCCGCGGTGGCCATGAGGTTCTGTTCCGCCACGCCGCAGTCCACGAAGCGATCGGGAAAGCGCAGCTTGAACTTCTCCGTTTGGGTGGATTTCGCCAGGTCGGCGTCGAGGACCACTATGCGGAGGTCCCTCTCTCCCAACTCCAGCAGGGCCGCGGCATAGCCGTCGCGCGTGTTCCTGGTCTCCTGGGATGGCGTCAAAGCCGTTCGATCTCCTTCAGGGCTCTCTCCATTTCCTCGGGCGAAGGCGCCTTGCCGTGGAAGTCAACGTTATTCTCCATGAAGGAGACTCCCTTGCCCTTGATGGTATGGGCAATGATCATGTACGGCCGTCCGGACGCCGCGCCGGCGCGGTCCAGGGAGCGGGTGACCTCAATGACGTCGTGACCGTCTATCTCCTCCACGTCCCACCCGAACGAACGCCATTTCGCGGCCACATCGCCCAGGCTGACCACCTCGCAGCAGCTACCGTCGATCTGCAGGCCGTTATGGTCGAGAATGGCCGTCAGGCTGTCCAGACAGTGATGGCCCGCCAGCATGGCGGCCTCCCAGATCCCGCCCTCCTGGCTCTCGCCGTCGCCTACGAGGGCGAATATTCGTGCGGGATTCTCATCCATGCGCAGGCCCAGCGCCATCCCGCAGGCCGCCGCCAGCCCCTGGCCGAGGGAACCGGTGGATATCTCCACCCCCGGCGTCTTGAGGCGGTCGGGGTGGCCCTGCAGCATCGCACCCAGGCGTCTCAGGCGCCACAGTTCCTCCCGGTCGAAGTACCCGCATCTGGCTAGCACGGCATAGAGTGCCGGCGCGGCATGGCCCTTGGAGAGGACGAAACGGTCGCGATATCGCCAGTCCGGGTTCTTGGGGTCGTGGTTCATGGCCTGGAAATACAGGCAGACCAGGATATCCGCGCAGGACAGCGAGCCGCCGGGGTGGCCGCTCTGGGCCAGGCCGATCATGCGCACTATATCCCAGCGCACTTCCCTGGCAATACCTTCCAGTTTATCCCTGAGCTCCCTCTCCTCCGCCTCTTTCAAGACCTCGCCTTCCGTACTGTGCACAGGGATGACCATACCCGCCTTCCTTCCCTAGTGCCCGATGAATGAAACGAGCGCGTGCGAACGCCGCGTCATCCCCGCCCGCGGCCGGCGCCTCATTCCAGGTGCAACCTCTTGCTCCTGGACGCAAGAAAATCCTCCAGCCTCTCGATGGAGTAGTTTATCACGCTCTGAGGAGCCATGTCCGCCTCGCGTAATATTTCGACCGCACGTCCGAATTCTCCTGCAAAGGTGGCGACATGGGCGTCGCTTCCCACCGCCACGAGTCCTCCCCGGCTTTTCAGCATGCGCGCCATCTTTATGCAGTTATCCTCGCTGCCGCCGCGGGTATACACGAATGAGCTGTTGTTGACCTCCAGTGCCTTCCCTTCCCGCACCGCCGCCTCTACGACCTTCTCCATATTCACCGGATAGGAGGGGTTGTCGGGGTGGACGATGATGTCGACCAGGGGATGGGAGAGCGCGGCCACCAGGGCGGCGGTGTTCTCCTCGACGCTCTCACCCTCGTAGCCGGTGTAGGGATGCAGTCCGGCATGGACCACGTCGAGGCTGTCGAGCACCCTGTCCGGCAAGTCGAGGCTGCCCTCGCTGTCCAGGATGTTGACTTCCGCCGAACGCAGCACCCATACGCCGTGCCAGCGCCGGGGCAGCACCTTGAGGTTCCAGAAATGATATATATTGCCGGAGCCCGGGATAGCGGGGCCGTGGTCGGCGACGGCGAAGGCCTCCAGCCCGTTTGCGCCGGCGCCGCGGGCGCACTCCTCTATGGTGGAATAGGCATGCCCGCTGGAGATGCTGTGCACGTGCAGGTCCACCTTGGGGGTCAGGTCTTTCATTTTGCATACTCCGAAACCTGTATTAATTTACACTCCATCGCAAACCTCTTCGTTCTCTGATTGTCCATTATCAATATAATCGAGTATGCAAAATGAAAGACCTGACCCCTTATCCTGCCTTATCGTGACGTTTTCCATCTCAGATAGGCGTCGATGAGTTCATCCAGGTCGCCGTCGAGCACCGCATCCACGTTGCCGATCTCGAGGTCGGTGCGGTGGTCCTTGGCCATGCGATAGGGGTGGAGCACGTACGAGCGTATCTGGCTTCCGAAACCGATATCCATCTTCTCCCCACGCAGCTTTTCGATCTCCTTCTCGCGCTGGCGTCTGGCCAGTTCCGCGAGGCGCGCTTCCAGGATGCGCATGGCCGTCGCCCGGTTAGAAATCTGCGAGCGCTCGTTCTGGCATGAGACCACGGTGCCCGTGGGGATATGGGTTATGCGCACGGCGGAATCGGTGACGTTGACGTGCTGCCCCCCCGCGCCGCTGGAGCGATAGGTCTCGACGCGCAGGTCTTTGGAGTCTATCTCGATCTCGCCCTCCGCCTCCAGCATGGGTATGACGTCCAGGGAGGCGAAAGAGGTGTGGCGGCGGCTGGAGGCGTCATAGGGGGAGATGCGTACCAGGCGATGCACCCCTTTTTCAGACAGAAAAAGCCCGTAGGCGAAACGGCCGTGCACGGTGAAGGTCGCGCTCTTTATCCCCCCGCCCTCGCCGGGTTGCAGGTCGTTTAGATCGACCTTGAAGCCGCGGGTCTCAGCCCAGCGCAGGTACATACGCAGCAGCATCTCGGCCCAGTCCTGGGATTCCAGTCCCCCGGCGCCGGGGTGGATGCTGACGATGGCGTCGTGGGAGTCGAATTCGCCCGAGAGCAGGCTCTCCTCCTCCAGGCGGTCCACCTCGCGCTGCAGCCTGCCCACTCCCCGGGCGATGTCCTCGGACAGGCTGGGGTCGTCCTCTTCCTGGGCTAATTGCACCAGCTCATCCAGCTCCTGCCGCTGGGCCGCCAGCTTTTCCCAGGTATCGACGGTATCGTTCAGCCCTGAGAGTTCGCCCAGGATGCGCCGCGCGTTCTCCTGGTCGTCCCAGAGATCGGGCTTGGCGGTCCGCTTTTCTAGTTCAGCCGCCTGCGTTCTCTTGCCCTCGATGTCAAAGATACTCCTTTATCTTATCCAGCCGGTCCGCGACCTCCTCCAACTCGCTGCGGTAATCGCTCAGCAACTCACTCTCCTTATCCCCTCATCTATGCAACCACGACCGTTAAATTGTATCGCGTAAGCGACAGCGACGCCCGGAGGGCGGCGCGACGGTGCCCAGCGCCAGTCCTGGCGCAGCCAGGCCTGGCCTGGCACGTGTACGTCCCTCAGGATCCACAACAGAATTTATATTTCTTCCCACTCCCGCAAGGGCAGGGTGCGTTCCTTCCCACTTTCTCCGAACGGACAGTCGCCGTCTTCTTCTTCTCGGCCTTGTCCCCACTTCCTTCCACCACGCGCAGCGACGGCCTGTCCTCCGCTTTCACCAGCTGGACATGGAACATGTAGCGCAGGAACTCCTCCTGGATGCTGGCGATAAGCTCCTGGAAAGTCCCGAAAGCCTCGTTCTGGTACTCTATCAGCGGATCTCGGCCGGCGAAGGAACGCAACCCTACGCTGTCGCGCAGGTGGTCCATGTCGTAGAGGTGGTCGCGCCAACGGTTGTCGATGACACGCAGCATGACCAGGCGTTCCAGCTCGTGGATGTCCCGGCCCGATTCCGCGAATTCCGTCTCCCTCGCCGCGTAAGCGTCGAGGGCGTCCTCGACCAGGGCGTCCCTCAAGCCCTGGTAGCTCAAGGCATCCATGTCTATGCTCTCGGGGCCGAAGCTGGCCGGGTAAAGTGCCCGCAGGTAGCGGAAAAGCCCCTCCAAGTCCCAATCCGTAGGGTGCTCCTGGGAATCGATATGCGTCTCGAGTGCGGCCTCGATGGCCTCGGGGATCATCTCCTCTACTCGTGCGTGCAGGTCCTCCCCCGCCAGCAGGCGATTGCGTTCGGAGTAGATCACCTCTCTCTGGGTGTTCATGACATCATCGTATTTCAGAAGGTTCTTGCGTACCTCGAAGTTATTCGCCTCGACGTTTTTCTGGGCTGTTTCTATGGCCTTGGTGACCATCTTGTTCTCGATAGGGTGGTCCTCGGGGAGGTGCAGCCTGTTCATGATCGAGGCGACGGCGTTGGACGCGAACACCCGCATGAGGTCGTCATCGAGCGAGAGATAGAAACGGGAGAGTCCAGGGTCGCCCTGGCGGCCGGAGCGGCCGCGCAGCTGGTTGTCGATACGCCTGGCTTCGTGGCGCTCGGTGCCCAGGACATACAAGCCTCCCGCCTCGATGACCTGCCTTTTCTCCTCCTCGCATTCCCGGCGCGCTTCTTCCAGGACTCGTTTGTACTCCTCCTGGGTGACCTCCTCCTTGCCGGCCAGCTTCTGCCGGGCGAGCATCTCAGGATTGCCGCCCAGCATTATGTCCGTGCCACGGCCGGCCATGTTGGTGGCAATGGTCACCGTCTGCAGGCGTCCGGCCTGGGCGACGATCTCTGCCTCCCTGGCGTGATGCTTGGCGTTGAGGACCTGGTGGGGGATGCCCCTCTTCTTGAGCATGCCCGAGAGGTGTTCCGATTTCTCGATGGATATGGTGCCCACGAGGACCGGCTGGCCTTTCTCGTAGCAGGAGATGATATCCTCGACCACCGCGTTGAACTTGCCCTCCTCTCCCTTATAGATGAGATCGTTCCGGTCATCCCTGATCATGGGCAGGTTGGTGGGTATCTCCATCACCTCCAACGCGTATATCTCCTCGAACTCTCCCGCCTCGGTGACCGCGGTACCGGTCATGCCCGCCAGCTTTTCGTACATGCGGAAGTAGTTCTGCAGGGTGATGGTTGCCAGGGTCTGGTTCTCCTGGCGTACCTTGAGCCCCTCCTTGGCTTCCACCGCCTGGTGCAAGCCGTCGCTCCACCTGCGCCCAGGCATGAGGCGCCCGGTAAACTCGTCCACGATCACCACCTGCCCCTCGGTGACGACGTAATCGACATCACGGCGGTAGTGTTCCTTGGCTTTGAGGGCGTTCTGCATATGATGGACCAGGGGGGTATTCAGGTGGTCGTACAGGTTATCGAGCCCGAGTATGGTCTCCACTTTGTGGATACCCTCCTCGGTGATGGAGACGGTGCGAGATTTCTCCTCGATCTCGTAGTCCTCGCCCAGCTTGAGGCGGGGGACCACCCCGGCGAACTGGCGGTAGAGCCGCGCCGATTCCTCGGCCGCTCCCGAGATGATCAGGGGAGTACGTGCTTCGTCGATGAGTATGGAGTCCACTTCGTCCACGATGGCGTAATTGTGGCCCCGCTGCACCATGCGGTCGTAATTTGCCTCCAGGTTGTCCCGGAGGTAATCGAATCCGAACTCGTTGTTGGTGCCGTAGGTTATATCGGCGGCGTATGCCAGGGTCCGCTGCTCCTTGGGCATCTGGGCCTGGATCAGCCCTACCGACAGCCCCAGGAATCTATAGATGGCCCCCATCCATTCGCTGTCACGGCGGGCCAGGTAGTCGTTGACGGTCACGATGTGCACGCCCCTGCCCTCAAGGGCGTTGAGGTAGGCCGCCAGGGTGGACACCAGCGTCTTGCCCTCGCCGGTCTTCATCTCCGCGATCTTGCCCTGGTGGAGTACGACTCCGCCCATGATCTGCACGTCGAAATGGCGTTGCCCCAGCGTGCGCACCGCCGTCTCCCGCACCGTGGCGAAGGCCTCGGGGAGGAGTTCATCCATTGTGGCGCCTTTATCCAGGCGCTCCCTGAAACGCGCGGTCGCGGCAGACAGCTCTGCGTCACTCATACGCTGCAGCTCGGGCTCCAGCTCGTTCACCGCCTGGACCACTTCTCCAAGCTGTTCGAGCCGCTTGCGTTCGCCCATGTGCAGGACTTTTCCGAGAGGATTACGCAAGGTTCACTCCTTCTAGTTCTTCATACCGCCCGGTCCCCGCCACTCACCAGGTCCCTTTCCGGGGGATCATGCCTTTCGTATCTTTGATGCCGCGTGATTCCCGTGTGTTTCACACATCCCGCGTTTCTTGCCTTCTAAGCGCTCCCTCTACTGGCGATACCTGAGCTCCCGATGCTCTGAACAATCATATCAAACCATGGTCCGTTTCACTCAGGATATCACAGCATCTCGTGATGGTATCGCCACCGTGAAACGATGTAGGCGGGGATGGCTGTTCACATATAGATCCCCGATGGAAGGTGGACGCTCTCGCGCATCACGAGCGTGGGGAAGCGTATGCAGAGCGGCACGAGCATACGCCGAAGAAACAGGCTCTTCTCGCTCTCCAGTGCTGTCATGTCCAAGCGTCCCTCCGGCCATGTTCATGGCCGGCTGGATCATGGCTGGGGGTGGAATATGGGTAGGCGCCCGATGGCTCCGGGTCACTCCTCTTCCCTGAAGATCTCCTCGAGGCTCTCCTTGAGTTCTTCCTCCTCGAGCACCCTGGCCCGCTGGCTGATCTCCCTTTCCGGTCGGCGGCGCGCCCTTGCCTGTGACTCCACTACCTGTGAGAGAGTGCGTAGTACGATGGAGTCGTAGAGCTTGCCGCGCTCCACGTTCATCTCCTCCAGGGCTTCCTGCAAGGGCAGCCTCCTCGTGGGGTGGTTGGTGAGCAGGTCGTAATCGCTCACCACCCCGATTATCTTCGATCCCGTCGGGATACGTTGGGCTCCTCCCTCCTCCTCCACTACGGGATGGGAATAACGCACGATATGCGCGATGGGTCGCAAGCGCGCAACCTGCTCCATCACCTCAGCCCCCCGTTCCGCATGGCCGGGAGCTTCCCGTTCCCCTTCGGACTCTATACGCCCGATGTCGTGCAGTGCGGCGGCATAGCGTATGTTGCGCGTCTCCTCCGCCGAAATCCCCATCTCTCTCGCCACCTCCGCGGCCAGATTGCTGACGCGGCCCGAGTGTCCCGGTATCCCCCGCGAGAGGTCAAAAGCATCCCCTATGACCCTCATGGTCTGGAAGTACCTCTCGTCGAGCTCCTTGTCACGGTTGGACTCCAGGCGTACCAGCAACAGCGGTATGAAGAAGATGAGGAAATTGAACCAGGGCAGGCGAGGGAAGTACAGGGCCATGAGGGCGCCCGCACCGGTTATGGCAAGGTAGATGGGGAAAGTCTGCCGTATGTGCTGGGGGAGGATAACGCGCCAGTTGCCTCCCATGTACATCGCCGTCTCCAGCGAGGAGGTCAGCATCTCCCCCACGTAGAACACCAGGGCCATGGTCAGGAAAGCAACGGGGAAGACCAGGGCGCGGTGGAGCACAACGGGATTGCAGTACGTGAAATAGATACCCTCAGTGGTCGGGGCCAGGACATAGTTGGGAGGATAGGCGTTCCACGCGAAATCCCAGCCGATATTGGAAACGAGTTGGTACACCAAGCCCGCGAGGGCCACAATATACGTGCGCTGCACGATATGGAGGAAATCCCCCTTGCCGGAGTGCTGGACACGCGAGAACGCCCTGCCCAGGAGGCTACCCAGCAGAAAAACGAACACGACTTCCGGCAGGGGCCTGATGGCGATGATGCAGAGAACCGCGGCCATGCCCAGGCGCAAAGGCCTCCCCCAGGGGAACTGTATTCTCCAGGTCTCGAAGAACGCTACTATGGCCACCAGCCCGAATGTACGCGCCGGGTCGAGGTCTCCCCATTTGACGAAGGGGATGCACGCGCCAAGCACCACCAGGAACATGCCGACCGAAAGGTAGCGCAGCGCATTCAAGCGTTTGCCGTTCACTGCGCTTCACCTCCTCCTTCCGGGCTGTCGCCCTGCGGCTCTCCCGCGCCCCCGGGAACCTCCCCGCCGTTTTCCGCCTGCGGGTATCCCGTATCCCCGGCCCCCGGCTCCTCCAGGCTGCGTATGGCTTCCCTCTCCAGGCGTTCCCTCGCCTCTCGCCGCTCCCGCAGCATCTCCTCGCGCCTCTTTGTCCTGCGCCGGCCTCCCTTTTCCTCTCTCAGCTCCGGAATGGGTTGCTGATACGCTGCTGCCTCCTGCGCCATGATGGCGGCCTCACCTTCCCGCCTTCCCACTTCCTCCATGGCCGCGATGAAGTGCTCCACTATCTCCGGGTCGAACTGCCTGCCGCTGTTCTCGCGCAGTTCCGCCAGGGCTCTTTGCGGGCCCTTGGCCTCCCTCCAGGGACGCCGGTTCATCATGGAGTCGTAGGCATCCACTACGGCGATAATGCGGGCACTGAGGGGTATGGTATCGCCGGAGAGATGGTCGATATATCCACCGCCGTCGTAATATTCGTGGTGGTGGCGCACTGCTTCGGCCATGTCTGACAGGTATTCAACTTCCTCGAGTCGTGAGCCTCCCTCGAGGGGATGCATCTTGACCTTCTCGAACTCCTCTTCGCTGAGGGCGGAAGGCTGCAGGAGGACATCCAGGGGTATGGCGGGCCGCCCCAGGTCGTGCAGCAGGGCGGCATGGCGCAAGCGGTTCACCTCGTAGAGGGGGAAACGCATCTGCCTGGCTATGAGGGCCGTATATCCGGCTACCCTTACCGCATGCCCGTCCAGGTAGGGCTCACGCCTCTCGAGGTGGGTGACCAGGACCTCTATGCTGCGGTCGTATGCCTCCAGCAACTCGATGTTCTTGCCGCTGAAATACCAGGCCACACCGAGCACGGCGGTCAGGGAGAGCACCGCGAAGAGCCCCCGCAACGATTCGGCGATGGAGCCCAGGATTATCGGGTTGCCCAGGGCGTCCAGGACCATGTTTCCCTGGGGATCCAGAACCTCGTGGAAGGCATTCTGGGCGTAGATCACTCCCATGGCCAATCCCACCAGCGCGTAGATTATCTGGTTGGGAAGCAGCCTGAAAGCATCCGACTTGAGAAAATCCACGGGCTCGACGCCTTTCTGCCAGCGCAGCGCCGCCGCCATGGCCAGGGTGTTGAGCGCCCAGAAGACCGCTGCCGCGACGAGAAGGGGCAGCAAGGATTTCAGGGAGTTGGAAAGGGTGAAGGCGCGCGAGGCGCCGCCCAGGGCATGGTAGACGGCTGCCGCCGCCCAGGTGCATATGGCGTAGAGGGCCGCGTTGAAAGCGAGTTCCCAGGGATCGTCTCTATGCCTGAACAGGCGCAGGTGAAAGGCGCCGAAGAGGGCCACGATCATCGCCGAAGGAGTGTTCAAGGCTGCGATGGCGGCGAAGAGAGCGATAATGCCGTAGGTGGACCTTCCTCCTGAGGTCATGCTTTCGCCCAGGCTTTCGCAGATGACTACCAGGACGCCGAGCAGGACGACGGAGAACCAGAATACGGGTTGATCACCGGCAAGAGTAAGAAAGAGAATGACTCCCACCGCTCCCGCGAGCCCCAGGGAAGCCAGCGCCATAACCCTTTTATCCATGATCTTCCTTCCTCGCGGTCGTACCCTCAGAGGCGCATGGAAGCTCCCCGCCTGACGACGTAATCCAGGACCTGGCGTGCCATGTCCAAGAACTTGCGCATATCATCCTCCCGGTTCGATCAAACCGTAGTTCCCATCTTTTCTTCTATATACGACGTTTGTCTCCTCTGTCTCCGCGTTGATAAAGACGAAGAAGTCGTGGTTTACCAGGTCCATCTGGAGGCATGCCTCCTCAGGGGTCATGGGTTTCAAGGGAAAGCTCTTGGTCTTGACAATGACCGGCTCTACGTCCTCCTCCCGCTCCTCTGCCAGAGTTGATCCCTTAAAGGGGTTCTTGGCGTGATGGGAACGGTCGATGAGCTTTGTCTTGACCTTGCGCGCCTGGCGCTCCAGTTTATTGCTGACCAGGTCGATAGCCTGGTACATGTCTACGGCCGACTCCTTTGCCCTTATGGTGGGCCCGCTCGAGAAGATGGTGACCTCGACCACCTGGTTATCGGGTATTTTCGGGTTCCTCTCTACGCTCATCTCGATCTCCGTCTTGGTGATGCGGTCGAGGTATCTCTCCACCTTGCTCACTTTCTCGAGGGCGTACTCCCGCAAAGCCTTGGTGACCTCAAGATTCTTGCCTTTGACGATTATCTGCATCGACCCCGTTCCCTCCTTTGCCGTTAAAAAACCGGTTCAAGCCCCAGGCATAGGGGTCGGCCCTGGACTTATGCCTGAGCCGTATACCCAGCATCCACACGGCGATTATTATAATAGCTTGCTCCCCCTTGCCCTTCTCCTCTTGGCTTTCTCAGGCATAAGCCCAGGGCCGACCCCTATGCCTGGGTTAGAGCTTTTCTCATCATCCCTTCCCAACACTTCTCAGAGAAGAACCAAAAACCCATACCTGGTTAAAGGGCGGTATGGGCCGTCTTCAGGACCTAAATATAGCAGGTGGTTTAAGGCCCCGGGCTTCAACCCGGCGCTTCCAAGTGCCCGCATAAGCCTAACATACGTCCGGACGCGATGCCAACAGATACGGTATCGAATAGAAGGCTTCAAAGCCCGGCTGACCTGGTCTTTGACCCCACACTCGCCTGCTGAGCGGCTCGCAGCGGGCTGGATCCCTTTGGGTTATACCCTAGTCCGCCACTAATACGCTTCTCCAGCTTTCATGCCGGGCAGGTCTTACCCCTAAGCCGCACCATGCTCACCAACTAAGAGTTGGCTTACGTGGGTCGTTTCGCCTGCGGCTGGCATCGACTTTCAACCACAGACCCGGGCCGAAGCCTTCCACCTTAATTATAGTAGATATTCGGCTGTTGTTGATACGGCGCCCGTATTGGGTGTGAGATCGTGTGGGATGATATGCCGTGTCCTACTTCCCGCCACCGGCTGCGTGCACGTTCAGTTGAAGTTGTCGACCAGGCAGGGGCGAAGCATCCGCTCGGCAATCTTTTCTTCCGGAACGTGGTACCTGTTCTCCTGGACCGCGAGGCGCAGGGGGATGACGAGCTCGGCACGCACATCCGGCAACTCTGCGAGCTGATCCATGACCAGCCGGCCTATCTCGCGATCATCGTACGGCCACGATCCTGCCCCCGCGGGCTGCCCGCCCGCGAAGTGAGGCCATTTCCGTATCTCGCTGCCAGGTTTGTGCATTTCCACATCCTCCTTCAACCTATTTGCTTTATCGACATGCCGCAGGTTTCGATTTACCGGTAAATACGGCGAAGCCATTTGGACCGATGACTCGACTACGAGTTCTGCCCCTCCGGGTGCGCCGTTTTTCCCGTCACCTTCCCAACGCACGACCACCACCCAGCAGGTCGCGCGCCAGCACGCACGCGGTCACCCGTACGGCGCCGTTGGCCTTGAGGATGGCTGCACATTCGCAAAGGGTGTAGCCGGTCGTCAGGACATCGTCTACGATGACGACCTCCTCGCCGCTCAGCCCATACCCCGAAGGCTTGAATGACCCCCGCACGTTGGACCGCCTGTCTTCATGGTCGAGAGAGCTTTGGGGCCGGGTCGGGCGCGCCCTCTCCAGCAGGGGCACCACGGTGAGTCCGAGGGCTCTCGCCACCCCTTCCGCCAACTTCTGGGCATGGTCGTATCCACGCAGGCGTCTCCTGCGGCGATGCATGGGAACGAAGGTCAGCAGCGGCCGCGAAGTACATATCAGGGGAGCCAGGCGCACCGCGGCCATGGCACCCAGAAGCGGAGCCAGCCTCCACCCGTTTTCGTACTTCAGCTTGAGAATCGCCGCGCGCAGCGGCTCCTCGTAGACAGCCATGGCTACCGTGGCATCCAGGTGCCTTATCCTGTCGTTGCACTCCGGGCACCTCTCCACGACGCGTGGAGAAGGCCCCCCGCAGCGGCTGCAGGCCGGGCCCTTGATCAGGGGCAGAGCGACGTTGCACGCCGGGCACAAAAGCCTTCCCGCGTATTCACCGCACCCCGCGCAACGTGTGGGGAACAGTAACTCCATCATCGTGCCATAGTTAATCATATTATTTATTAT
>QZKE01000086.1 GCA_003598015.1 Actinomycetota bacterium
TCCATGGGTGTGGGCCTGGTATTGCGTCTCGAGCTGAAAGCGAGAGATGACAAGACCTGACCCCATTCCCCATTACCTCCCACCCAACGCTTCGTTACAAGATCCAGGGGTGTGGGCCTGGTATTGCGTCTCGAGCCGCAGGCGAGAGATGACAAGACCTGACCCCATTCCCCATTACCTGATACCCGCACCAACCCCCGGTTCCCGGGCTGAGTTTTTTATGCAGGCTATGCCCGGGCGTGGTCCTGCTGTCCCCTACGGATTGCTACACCCGGTCCTTTGCTTTCCTTCAGCTGCTTCTTTCGTGAACAAACCTGTGCCAAGCGCCTGTGCCTGACCATTTTCTCGTCACTACCCACAATTCTTGGAGAAGGACTTTATAATTAAGTCATGGATGGGAACGAGGGAGGAGATACGGCGTTGACGGTGCAGAAACAGCTCGAAGAACTTGCCGAGAGGCTGTTCATCAGCAGGGACAGCCCTATACGCTCGGCGCTGGAACTCCTGAAGGACGGAGCGGTACTGCGCGTCCGGGCGCCGGGCGGCTGCGCGGCGGGGGAGAAGAGGGACGGGGATGTCTTCCTCGTAGATCCCGAGAGCTCCATGCCCCTCTTCGAGATCAATTTCACGCATACAGGGGATCTCGAGGTGTTCAACGATGTGGGCAACGCCGAGGAGTTCGGCGAGCTCTTCCTGTCCATGGTGCGTGACGAGAGACTGCGCCTGGATATGCTCCTCCCCTTCATTGAGTTATGGACCATGGGGGTAGGGTTGTTCCTGCAGGAGATCGGCATCCTCTCCGCCCCCTCGAGCTACGCGGAACTCATCCGCCCGCTACAGCTGCGGGACATCGCCTTCACGGAGATCCTGGACGTGAAGTACCTGCAGGGGTTGGTGGATGAACTGGCCCAGATAACCGGCGTGCGGTTGTGGGTCCTGGACATGAACAGCATGCCGGTGGTGGTCAGCGTCACCGGCGGGGAGCATTGTAAACTGATAATCGACTCGCTTGAAGGCGTGATGCGCTGTTACGACTCGGCCATAGGAGGCCTGGCGGAGTTGAAGGAGACCATGCGGGCCAAGGTGCGTATATGCCACGCCGGCTTTATCTGTTTCGATGCCCCACTCATCCTGGGCGGGGAGATGGTGGGCATGATCAGCGGGGACGCCTCGCTCATGGAGCCCGCCGACCCCGAGAAGTACCGCAAGCTGGCGGAGGAGCTCGACGTCGACCCCGAGCCGCTGCTCGCGTCCCTGCAACAGGTGCGCAGCGTGAACATCGAGGAGGTGGAATTCCTCCTCTCCGTGGTCAACGCCATCGCCCAGGTGGTAACGGAGATGAGCTTCAAGCAGTATCTCTTGTCGGCGCAGGTGGACGAGAACGCCGTCCTCACCCGAGAACTGTGGCGCAAGAACGTGGAGCTCAAGGCGCTCTTCCAGTCCATCGTGGAGATACAGGAGAGGGAGAAGGCGGCCGTGGCACGGGACCTCCACGACGATACGGGGCAGAGCCTGACCAGCGCTCTGGTCAACCTGGAGCTGGCGCAGGGGGAGGAGGATACGCCGGAGGCGGTGCGCAGGCTCATCGAATCCGCATCCTCGTCCATATCGTCGGTGCTCAAGCGGCTGCACGACCTCTCGGCATCCCTGCACCCGCCGGTACTGGACGACCTGGGGCTCACGGAGGCGCTGCGTAACCTGGTGCGGCGGGTGAACGCCGATCATCCCGTCGAGTTCTCCTTTTTAGCCAGCGGCGAGGAGGGCGAACTGCCGGGCGAGGTTAAGATAAACCTCTATCGCATCGTGCAGGAGTCGCTCGCCAACATCATCAAACACTCGGACGCGCGGGAGGCGATGGTATATTTCAGCCGTGACGGCAGGGGCGTCGAACTGGTGGTAAGCGACGACGGCCGGGGTTTTGAGGACCCCGGGAGCAACGATGGCGCCGTGCACCTGGGGCTGCTGAACATGCGCGAGCGGGCGGAGCAGATAGACGGCACCTTCAATATCATCCCCGCTGGCCGGGGCGTCACCATAAACGTCCACCTCCCCCCATAGGCACACGTAAGCACACTTGGGGTCAAGCCAGGAACGTGCCTGGGGCATGCGGCGGACCCGCGATCCTTCACACCCATCCGTAATACGCTATAGAATTCATATAAGTAACGGTTCTCCTTGAACCAGCTCAGGCACGAGGGGCCGACTCGTCGGGTCTGCAGCCGTACTAAATAATGGAAATGGATTATGAAGGATAAGGACGGCAACAAGATTCGGGTCCTCCTTGCGGATGACCACGCCATCCTCAGGGAAGGTCTGGCGTCCCTTATCGAGAAGCAGCCCGATATCGCAGTAGTCGGTGAGGCCGGGGACGGGAGCGAGTGCCTGGAGAAGGCGGCGGCACTGGTCCCGGATGTAGTGGTGTTGGATATAAAGCTGCCGGGGATGTCGGGAATCGAGGTATGCCGGCAGCTGAAGTCATCCTATCCCCTGATGAAGGTGATCATGCTCTCCATGTACGAGGAATACGAATACATCAACCGGGCCTTGCAGGTGGGCGCCGACGGCTACCTGCTGAAGAAGGTGGCCAGCTCCGAACTGGTGAATGCCATCCGCAAAGCGCGAGAGGGGCAAAAGACCTTCAGCCCGCAGGTCCTGGATATGATCGTCTCCACGTTCAAGGAGGAGTCGTCTGAACGTGAATCCGCAACACCCGTCAGCACTCTGACCTCGCGCGAGCACGATGTGCTTACGCTCATGAGCGAGGGGCTCAGCAACAAGGAGATCGCCTCGCGTCTGTTCGTTTCGCCCAAGACGGTGGAAAAGGTCGCGTCGGGAATATTCCGCAAGCTGGGCGTGAGTTCGCGCACCGCCGCCGTCAAGCTCTTCCTCAGCTCCCAGTAAGCACATCTGGGGGCAGGCCTGGCCCCAAACGTAGTCTTACCTCTTCATGATAGGAGGCGGGTGTATTCGGCGTAGAGCTTGGAGCGCATGAGCGCATGATCGAACTCTTTTTCTACCTTCTTGCGCGCCCGCTCCGTGTAGTTGCTCGCCGCCTCTGGGGCTTCGAGATAGAAGGATAGGGCGCCGGCGAGCTCCTCGGAATTGCGGTCCTGCACCAGTATACCGTCACGCCCATCGGTTACGATCTCCTTGGGGCCGCGCACCCGGCAGGCGACGACCGGGATCCCGGTGGCCATGGCCTCGATGAGGGTCACACCGAAACCCTCCCGCGTGGATGGCAACACGTAGACGTCGCAGATGCGATAGAAACGCTCGGGATCGAAGCGATACCCGGTGAAGATGAGCCGTCCCGCCAGGCCTGGCTCCAACTCGGAGGCGAGCTTCGCGAGACGCTCAGGTTCCTCCGGCTCCATGGATGAGTCGCCCACCAGCACCAGGTACGGGTCGGGATGCGCCGGTTGCAGGCGGGCGGCAGCCCGCACGAGTATGTCCAGGTTCCTCTCCCGCTTGATCTCACCGACATATACGAAGACCGTGGCTCCCCGGGGGATGCCGAGCTCGTCCCGCAGGCCGTCATCTTCTCCGGGCCGGAATCGCTCGAGGTCCACCCCGTTATGGATGAGCCTGGCCTTGCGCGTGCCCACCACCTTTTTTGCCGCCGCCAGGGCCAGGTCGTCGCTGTTGACGAAGATTATCAGGTGGCACCGCTTTGCGGCGAAGCGCTCCGCCTTGAGGACCAGCCATCTCTTCAGGACCGAGGAGCGGTGGGAGAAATAGAAGCCGTTGCAGGTGTGTATTACAGCGGGGACGGAGAGTTTCCAGGCGGCGGTGCGGCCCAGCACACCGTCCTTGGGATTGTGGGTGTGGACGATGTCGTAATCCCCCGAGCGGATGAGCGACTTCAAGCGGCGATAGGTCTTGAAGTCGGCGAGGGGGGTGACGTTGCGGGTGATGGGGAGGTCGTGCACCTCGATGCCGGCCTCTGTGAGGACATCCGCGAAAGAAGTCACCCTGCAGGCTACGTGCACCTCGTGACCCTGCGCGACCAGCCCGCCGAATAGAGGCTTCATGTAGGGTGAAGCAGCGAAACGGTCAAGATTGCACACCTCGAGGATCTTCAGTTTCTTCGTCATGGCTACATTATAGAAGATAAGGGGTCCCGGACATGGGACATAATGTGAATGGATTGCAAACAGCCTTATGGTTTTTGTCCCATGTCCGGGGGTGACCCCATATCCACAAGAAAGATGGGGAGGGCCTCTTCAGAGTTCACAGGAGGGAGGCATGCGGCGCTTAAAGGAGGATGCGGCGATCATGCCCCGCACTTTGGCGATGAACGCGCGGGAGAAGCCCTCCCTTTCCAGCTCGTCATCGCTCAAGTCCAGGTCGAAAAGCTTATGTAGCAGCCGGTCGGTCTCCTCGTAAGTAAGGCCCATCTCCCCCTCGTCGGTCTGGCCTTGCCACAGGTCGGCCGAGGGTGGCTTCGCGAGGATACGGTCAGGTACTCCGAGGTAGGTGGCGAGCTGTCTCACCTGCGTTTTATAGAGGTCTCCCAGCGGCGTGAACGCGCAGGCCATATCCCCCCACAGCGTCGTGTATCCCAGCAGGGCTTCGGTGCGGTTTCCGGTGCCCAGAACCAATGCGTCCCGTGCCGCCGACTGGTCGTAGAGCACGGCCATACGCGTGCGAGCCATGAAATTGCCCCGCCGTTTGCGGTCGGCCTCGGGATAGCGTTCGAAGTATGCATCCACCATGGGCGTTATGTCTATCAACTCGCGGGAGATACCCAGCTCCGAGGCGACCAGCAGGGCATCCTCGGTGGATTGTGGATGCGTGGTCTTGTAGGGCATGAGGAAAGCCGTGAGACTCTCGTTCCCGAGTGCCCGTACGGCCAGATAAGCGGAGGTAGCGGAGTCGAGCCCACCGGACAGGCCCACCACCAGGCTGGATTTCGCCGCCCCCTCCATGCGTTCCCGGATGAAATCGAGGATACGCGCCAGCGTGGCCTCGGGATCTATGGACAGGATGCCGGACAAGGGAGCACCTCCTTTATCCCCCGGTGCTGCACATCGTGATGCCACATACAACTGCCGCACGAAAAATCCGCGCCCACGGCTCGCGGAAAGCGCATGCGCGGCATCGTCTCCCAAATGATAACATATAGGAAAGCGGGCAATGGAAGGCTGCACGGGCAGTTGAGAATCATGGAAGACAGGGAGGTGGCATGAGCCTCGAGGAATCCATTAAAGGCCGCGGCGCACTGGTGGGCATCATCGGCTTGGGATATGTGGGCCTTCCCCTGGCCGTGGAGGCGGCGGGCGCCGGTTTCCGGGTGATCGGACTGGAGAGGGATGCCGGCAAGAGGAAGAAACTGGCGAGGGGGGAGCTGTTCTACGAGGGCATGGACGGGGAACGTATGGCGCGTCTGCTGGGCGAGGACATGCTCCGCATCACCGGCGACAGCCAGGACCTCTTGCCGTGTGAGGTCGTCTGCATATGCGTCCCCACCCCCCTGTCACGTACCCGCGACCCCGATCTCGGTTTCGTGCGCATGTCCGCCCGTCAGATAGAAGGCCTGCTGCGTGAAGGGGTGAAGCCGAAACTGGTCATCGTCGAGTCCACCTCGTATCCCGGAACTACGCGGGAGGTGGTGCGGCCCATCCTGGAGGCGAACGGCATGCGGCCTTGCGCTGACTTCCACCTCGCCTATTCGCCTGAAAGGGTGGACCCGGGGAACGCGCGCTGGACCATCGCCAACACCCCCAAGCTGGTGGGCGGCATGAACGGGTGCTGCACCGCGCTCGCCGAGGCTTTCTACGCCGGTTTCGTGCAGGAGACGGTGAGGGTGAGTTCGCCGGAGGTGGCGGAGATGGCCAAGGTCCTCGAGAACATCTTCCGCGGCGTGAACATCGCGCTGGTGAACGAGCTGTGGATGCTCTGCGAACGCATGGGGTTGGACGTGTGGGAGGTCATCGATGCCGCCGCGACCAAACCCTTCGGGTTCATGCCCTTCTGGCCCGGACCGGGGCTGGGCGGCCACTGTATCCCCGTCGATCCTTTCTACCTGGCATGGAAGGCACGCGAGTACGATTTCCAGACGGAGTTCATCGAGCTGGCCGGGAAAATCAACGTGAACATGCCCTACTTCGTTTCCGGGCTCGTGGCACGCAGGATAAACGAGGCGGGTAAGAGCCTGAAGGGCGCGCGCGTGCTGGTGTCGGGAGTAGCCTACAAGCCGGACGTGGGCGATACGCGCGAGACGCCGGCCGCCAAGCTTATGGAGTTGTTGCGCGAAGGGGGAGCGGACGTGATATATCACGATCCTTTTGTCCCCGTCTTCACGGTGGGGGAGACGACACTACGCAGTGTGGAGCTGATCGATGACACCTTGAGCGGATGCGACTGCGTGGTGATCGTGACCGCACACAGCGGCGTGGATTACGAGCTGATCGCGCGCTCCGGCGTTCCCATCCTGGACACGCGGAACGTCCTCCATAACCATGGAGTCAGCCCAGGACACGGGACAACGACGGACTAGCTGGTCTGGTTGACCGGGGGTGACCCCATCAGGAGATAGAGAAGTGGAGGGTGTTGTCGGTTACGTCGAATTCGTAGGAGCCCTCCCGGCCGCTGTCCAGCTCCCATAGCGCGAGCAAGCGCCCGGCTACGAGGGGAGCGACAGCCGCATGGCATTAGCGTTTTTCACGCTGGGCTTACGGACAGACTCAGGGTATTGCCGTGCAGAGAGTAATCGTAGCCGCAGCTCCTGCCATGCCTGTACTCGCACAGCGCCAGGAAGCGGCCGGCCACCATGGGTGGAATGAAAGCGTTCTCGATGGTGAAGGAGGTCTTATCCCCTTCCTCCACCATCTCGGTCAGCATGCCTAAACCACGCAGACAGCAGTAATCGCGTATCTGTTGCATATCTTTCAGCTCTTCGGCCAGCAGGGTGACGGCGAGTTTCTTCTTGAAGCTTTCCTCTTCCTTCCTGATGAAGAGGTCCGCGATATCGCGGCCCAATTCGTTTTCGAATTCCCTGAGAATGGAGTTCAGCGAATATACGCCCAGAAGCACCGCCCTCTCACGGTTCAGTTGTTCGGTTATTATGCCTTTCTCCAGGTCGAAAGAGTAGAGGGATCCGATATCCCGGGGCACGCCGCATTTCTTGCAAGCCGGGAGCTCCCGGGTGACGGCGGGTCTCCGGGGTTTGAGATCCTCGCTGGCCAGGCGCAGGAAGGCCTCGTCTTCTACGGCGTCTTTCTTCCCCACCGGCTTGAGTTCTCCCAGGAAGCTGCCGTCCTCTTCCTCGCGCAGGGTAATCGCTACGGGATTATCATAGATGACGTCCATGCTGCCTAGAAGTATCGCCGTACAATGCGGCAGATTATAGGGATCGATATAACGTAATAGACCTCGCTTGCCCTTCTTGTGCTCGAGTATCTCGATTCTGCCGATACCGATGGACATGCCGAAATCCACCAGCAACTTCTGGGTCAGATGGTAGAGGGGCGCTTTGAAGGCTATCTTCCCGAGCAGGGGATGAGTGCTCAGCAGATCCTCTATCACCCTCGCCGAGGCCTGCCTGCCCGCATTCAGGATGATATTGTCCAGGGGCATGCCGAGCTCCGCGCCGACCTTGGCGAAGAGGGCGTTGTGGAAACTCACCTCGTAGAAGCAGAAATTCGCATTACCGCTGGCATTGTCCACGATGCATCCGTCACGCCAGGAATGGGTCTTAGCGATAAGCTTCGGTACTCCACATACCTCGCATACGGCCCTCATCTCTATCACCCCTTGTGAACGCGGTATTGCTATTCCACGCTACTAGTTATCGGTACGATGATGCCGGGAATGAACAGGCTAAGCGTAGTCCATAGTCGCTTCATAATGAACGCGTGTGGAGGCCGTCGGGTTGCAGCGGACCAGGAAGAGCGGTTCCCCACATGCAAAGAGGATGTCTCTCCGCGCATGGACGCCTCTCACGAGGGATCTTTCGCCTGCACCCGCGATGGCAGAACTCCGGTCCGGACGCGTTCCAGGCCCGACCCCAAAGGTGCCCGTTGCGCTATTCAAAATGTTCGTAGCGGGGGAGCGCCGGCAGGCCCGCCTGCTTGCTTTCGCTCTCCGCCCGCTGTTTTTCCACGCGGCGCAGGGCGCGCATCTGTTGCAGGAACCATTTGAACGAGGTGTTGGCCTCCACCACCTCCCGCGCAGCCCTGCCCATGGATTTGCGCTTGCGCTCGCCGGTCTGCAGCGCCGTATGGATGGCGTCCGCGGTCTCCGCTATGTCCAGCGGGTTGACCGGCATCACGGTTCCCCGCATCTCCTGATAGGCCCCGGCGGTCACCGAGAGGATGACCACCCCGTCACGACGGTTGAGAACCGCACCTTCCTTGCAGACGAGGTTCATGCCGTCCGCCACCGGGTTCACGAGCAGCACGTCGAACTCCATCTGGGCCGCCACGGAGCGCGGGTAATTGTCCTTTATCTCCACATGCACGGGTTCCCAGTCATCGGTGCCGAACTCACGGTTGATGGTATCGGCGGCCTCCTCGATATCGCGCTGCAGATCCCGGTATTCCTTCAGATCTGAGCGGGACGGGTAAAGGAAGTTGGCGAATATCACGCGTTCCTGCCATTCCGGGTAGCGGCGCAGAAAGTGCTCGTATCCCTGCAGCCCCCGCAGGATGTTTTTCGACGGCTCAACGCGATCCACGCGCACCAGCAACTTGCACCCGCCTGCGAGCTCGCGCAGGCGCGTCCGGTAATCCTCCACATCCCTGCGGCGGGCGGTCCTCTCCAGGGCTTCGTGGTCAATGGAGATAGGATAGTGGCGCACGTAGATCTCGCGCGAGCCGTGGCGTACCAGGCGGCGCTTGGCGTCAACCGTTACCCGCACCGCCTCGCCCTCCCGGCAGCACTGCAGGAAGTTGTTCACATAATGGGGCGTGTGGAAACCGAGGACATCGTTGGCAAGCATCCCCTGCAGCAGCTCACGACGCATGCCATGGGGCAGCAGGCGGAAGTAATCAGGCTGCACCCAGGGGCTGTGGGTGAAGTGGTGGATGAGCGCATCGGGCACTTTTCGCCGTATATATTGCGCGCACAGGTAGAGGTGGTAGTCCTGGAGAAAGATGAGGGGCTTCTTGTCGGTGGCGCGTATCTCGCGCAGGATCTCGTCCGCGAAGAGGCGGTTCACCTTGCGGTAACCCTGGTTCCAGGCATCGTGTACCGACTCGTCGATGACCGGCCGGCGCAGCACGTCGTAGAGGTAGTGCTGCAGGGGCCAGAGGATGGAGTTGCTGATCACGCTGTAATACTGCTGGAAGTCCTTCTTCTCGGGGATGATGTAGCGCACCCAGTATTGCGGCTTGTCGGGGGGCATGGCCAGCCGCCCGCCGGGCGCCTCGCGCGCCATGATGGCGTCCTCCTTGGTGCGCATGCTGGATATCCATACCGCGTCGGTGGCCACCAGGGCGGTGGACATTGCCGTGACCACCCCGCCGGCTCCGCGGTGGGCTTTGATGGAACCGTCCTCCTCCCGCCGGAACTCTACGGGCCCCCGGTTGGAGGCCACGATGACGAACTTGTCCTTGAGGTACTGGCGCACCTGGCGTGGGGTTATCGTCTCCAGGTCCAACTCGTCGAATTCCGTACTATCCTGCTCCACGCTATCACTCCTTCCATAGCACAGTATAGCACCTGCACCGGGAGTACCGGAGATTGATATGTAAATATATGGCATATACTTGTCAGGCCCCGAGCATGTCTATGCGGTAATGGTGAAGGTGGCGGTGGAGGGGTCGGTGGATTCCCAGCTAACCTCGGGCCTGGCATTCTCTGCCAGCTCGTAGAGGGCGGAGAGGTGGCCGGCAAGGATATGTTCCTCGCAGGGATTCTCCACCCTGACCGTCAACCGCCCGACATCCGTAACGTATGACACGGGATTGCCCTGGCCGCGCAGGGCGATGGCGTCCAACACGTCCCGGTACAATGCGTCCTTGTCGAACGCTGCCCCGGGCTCCCCGCCGGGGAACTCCCTGCGTATGTGCTCCAAGGAGAACTCCCGCTGTGCGTCGACGATTATCGGGTAGATATCCTCTCCCAGCTCGCGGGCGAGTTCACGCAGGACGACGTTCGTGGTATATATTTCTAAAAAGACCATACGCACTCCGCGCCTGGTATCGATGATCAGGCCCTCTCCTTCCCTCCACTCCAGGTCCTTGAGCTGCACGGGTACGCCACATCCCGAGCAGCCCTGGTAGCGGCGGTTGCCGGACCTGGGGGATGGGATGGTATAGGCCAACCGCTGCGATATCTCCGGGCGCTCCGCGATGGGTTCCACCACGATGACGTCGTCGGCGCCCCGTTTCTCCCAGTGGTGGTCGTAGGGTGTCTCGCCCAGGCTCTCCAGCGCTCCCACTACCACCGCGGCCAGGAGCTCGCGGTTGAAGGGGTTGCGGATGATAGCCGTCCCCGGGCCCTTGCTGGTGTAGGCGATGGTCTTCGCGTAAGCCTGGCCGGTCCAGGAGGCCATGCGGTTGAAGTAGGTGATGACCAGCCTGCGCACGCCGGGGAGATGGCGGATGGCCCAGCGGAAGTTGTCAAGGTTCGCGTCCAGGACGTCCTTGGCCACGTTGCGCTGCGCTTCGAAGACGATGTGCTGAATGGAGATCCCCAGCACGTCCTCTATCCTCCTGAAGATCTCTGAGAGGTAGTCCGCCTCGATGAGCAGCGTGCGGAAGTCGGACCTGTTCTTGCTGGTGATAGTGCCGTTGTCGTTCCACTTCAGCTCCCGGGCGAGCCAGAAGGGGAAACCGCAGACCTTGCATTTCCTAATATGCATCTCTACCTCCCATCAAGAAGTTGGCGCCGCTTACCTCAGAAAACCGGGAAGCATGCGTACGGCGTTACCGAAGAGAGTGGGCGAAGCTGGTGGACGGGCATTGATTCTCCCTCCACTATCTCTATAGCCGACCGCCATACAAAATTATCTCACATGCCGCGGTGATAGGACTATATACCTGAAGATCCAGCACGGGCCTTCCCCGCTAACAACCGCATTCGTGCTCAAGAGGATATCGCTGAGGCTGGCCACCTCAAACCAGACCGGGGACCTGGTCAACCCTGTGCGGGGAAGGACTATCCCTGGCCCCACCTCTCGTAGCGGACGATCTCCTCCAGGGTCTTGCGGCCGGGGAAATCCGGGTAGACGGCCGGGTATCCCAGGGGGGTGAGGGCGACGACGCGGATATCTTCCGGCACCCCCAGGATGGAACGGACATCGTCCTCCTTGATCCAGCCGACCCAGCAGGTGCCCAGGCCCAGGTCCCATGCCTCCAGCATGAGTTGCTGCATGCTGATGCCTATGTCCAGCATGTAGTAGGGCTGGCCGTTGACGTTGCCCGACTTATCCGAGTCGGCGCAGGCCACGATGAGCACCGGCGCGGCCAGCACCGCTTTCTGGATGGGATTGTTTTTCAGGGTGGCGGCCACAGCCTCCTTGACGGCCGGGTCCCTGACCACGATGTAGGTCCAGCACTGCATGTTGGCCCAGGAGGGCGCGAGGCGGGCCGCCTCCAGGACCGCCTGCAGCTTGTCGTCCTCAACGGGGCGGTCTCCATACCTGCGGATACTGCGCCGTTCCTCGAAGATCTTCATGGCCATGCCATCATCTCCTTCCCCGGTATACGTGCCTCAGCCGGTAGTCTTCCGGTAAGCATGCAAAGGATAACATACGGACTCTCCGGGATGGGGTGGCGCGCAATTCCGGATTGACCCCGGGTGTCCCTGATATACAATGGCATTGGATTCATGGCGGGGGACTTCCGGAAGCAGGGACGGCCGCACAACGGGTACGGAGCGGCCGCGAATATGAAAGGGATTACATGTTACCTCTGGTGCCGGTGCAACCGAGGCAGATAGAGCAATACCGTGGTATCGCCGGCGACGAAGTGCTCGAGGAGATCCTGTCCCTGGCCGGGGGCCTGGAGGGCGCGCGGGTGGCGCACATCAACAGCACGGCCCACGGCGGCGGCGTGGCCGAGCTCCTCTACACCCTGGTGCCGCTCATGAGCAGCGTGGGCCTGGAGGCGGAGTGGCATATCATCCAGGGCGACTCGGACTTCTTCACCATAACCAAGCTCTTCCATAACGTCCTGCAGGGAATGGATATCCCCATCACCGACGTGATGAAGTCCAAGTACCTCTCGGTATGCGAGGAGAACGCGTCCGATTGCGACCAGGAATACGACTTCGTCATCGTGCACGACCCCCAGCCCTGCGCCATGATCGCCGCCATGCAGGGGACGGCGGCGCGCAAGGCCAAGTGGATATGGCGCTGCCACATCGACACCACGTTTGCGCAGGACTACGCATGGGAGTTCCTCAAGTCCTATATCAACCTCTATGACGGCGCCGTCTTCACCATGGAGGAGTATATAAAATCGCCCATCGAAGTGCCCTGCCTGGCCTTCATCCCGCCCTCCATCGATCCCTTGAGCGCCAAGAACATCATCCCCGAGAAACGCGTGCAGTCGGACATCGCCAACCGCTATGGAATCGATGAGACAAGGCCCATCATGCTCCAGGTCTCCCGCTTCGATCCCTGGAAGGATCCCCTGGGCCTGGTGGACTGCTATCGCGAGGTCAAGAGCAGCCATAACGACCTGCAGCTGGTCTACTGCGCCAGCATGGCCGACGACGACCCGGAGGGATGGCACTACTACGAGAAGACCTTCCACTACAGCGAGGGTGACCCCGATATCTTCCTCCTCTCCAACCAGCAGGGGGTAGGCAACGTAGAGGTGAGCGCCCTGCAGGCCATGGCCACGGTGGTGCTGCAGAAGTCCCTGCGCGAGGGTTTCGGCCTTACGGTCGCCGAGGCGATGTGGAAGCGCAAGCCGGTGGTGGCCGGGGAGGTAGGGGGGATACTACTGCAGGTGGATGACGGCATCAATGGGTTCCTGGTCGAGGATATAGGGGAGGCCGTGGAGAAGGTGAGCCTGCTGCTGGACAGCCCCGCCACCGCCATGCGCATGGGTGACGCCGGACATGACAAGGTGCGCCGCAATTTCCTCAGTACGCGCCATCTCCTGGACTACCTGCGTTTCTTCCACATCCTGCGCGGGAACTGAAGCCCTGGCATGAAGCCGACTGCGCGGCGTGGTCAATCCCGGACGTGGACCGCCTCCATGATTAACGCCGTCGCGCCGTTTCACCGTCATCACGAGCGAAGTGAAGCGTACCCACAGAACAACGTCATCGCGAGCGCCAGCAAAGCGATCTCATCCGGACCAAGGTCAACCTCCGGAGGAGATTGCCGCGTCGGCTACGCCCCCTCGCAATAACATCATCCTGGGGGGCGTAGCCACGCCCGCGGATCCTCGCAATGACGCATCAAAATATATCCCGTGTCCGGGGCTGATAACCCAGGTAGCGACATTTTTTCCATGTCCGGGAATCCCATATGTGATTAAAGTATGGTGTATCATTGATCGAGTAGAATGAGAGAGAACTTCGGGGCGCCGGCGTGATAGCGAGGAGGATAGCCTTGGTCAATCAGGGAGATAATGGAAAGGACCTCATAGTCTTCGAGGGCGTATGCAAGACCTATCCCATGGGCGAGCTGGAGGTCAGGGCCTTGCGCGACGTAGATATGTCCATCAAGGAGGGCGAATTCATCGTCATCCTGGGCCCCAGTGGTTCGGGCAAGACCACGCTGCTCAACCTCATCGGGGGGATGGACACCATCACCGAGGGCAAGCTCACCATCAACGGGCAGGACATCTCCCACCTGGACAGCAAAGGACTCACCGATTACCGACGCACGCAGATTGGATTTATCTTCCAGTTCTTCAACCTGATCCCCACCCTGACCGCGCTGGAGAACGTAGAGTTCGCGCTGGAACTGGTGGAGAGCAACACGCGGGACAAATCCATGCACGCCCTGGAGATGGTGGGGCTCGACGACCGCTCGGATCACTTCCCCAGCCAGCTCTCGGGCGGCGAGCAGCAGAGGGTAGCCATAGCCAGGGCGATCTGCAAGGGACCGCCCATCCTGCTCTGCGACGAACCCACCGGGGAACTGGACTTCGAGACCGGGAAGAACGTGCTCAAGGTGATGCAGAGGATCAACCGCGAGGAGAAGCAGACCATCATCCTGGTTACCCACAACTCGGCCATCGCGGAGATGTCAAACCGCACCGTACGCCTGCACAGTGGCGAGGTAGCCGAGATAGCCAAGGTGGAGAACCCCAAGGACGCGGAAGAACTCGTCTGGTAAGGAAACCATGCCGACCTTGCGCCGTAAGCTCCTGCGCGACATAGCGGCTGGGAAAGCCCGTTTCTTCGCCGTGGCTTTCCTCGTATTCCTGGGCCTGGCGCTCTATCTCTCCAATTGGCTGGGCTATCGCAGCCTCGACAACTCCTACAAGCAGGCGAGCCTGGAGCTGAAATACAACGACATCATCATCAAGGTCAGCAGGGCGCCGGAGACGGTGGCCCAGGACCTCGCGGGCATAGGCGGCGTGCAGACCGTATATCCCCGCGTTGTGCTGGAGAGCGGGTGCGACCTTCCCGGCGGGGACAACATCGTATGCCAGCTCATGGGGATGCCCACGCAGGATCAACCGCCCGTGAACCAGGTGCTGATAGAGGAAGGTAATTATTTCCAGCCAGGCGGCAACGATACCTGCCTGCTCGACGTGCACCTCGCGGACTTCTACGACATCGGACCCGGCGCCGCGGTGCAGGTGGCGACCCCGGTCGGGAACCAGAACCTCCAGGTGGTGGGAACGGTGGCGAGCGCGGAGTTCTTCATCGTCTCGGGGGAGAGGGACATGATCGCGTCCCCGCAGAATTACGGCGTGCTCTACGTTTCCCAGCAATGGCTGCAGGAGTCCTTCGGCATGACCGGAGAAGACAACCAGTTCTGCTTCCTGGTGGACGAGGGCAGCGACGCAGCGCAGGTCATGAACGAGGCGGAAAACGTGCTGGCCCCCTACGGCGTCCTCTACGCCAGCCTGGGAGACGACACCGAGCCGCGCCAGTTGCTCGACCTGGACGTGCAGGGTTTCAAGCAGCTGGCCCTCTTCTTCCCGCTGCTCTTCCTGCTGGTGGCGGCCTTGAGCCTGTTCATGATCCTCACCCGCATGGTGCATCTACAACGCCGGCAGATAGGCACCATGATGGCGCTGGGGCTCAGCCACCGGCGCATCACCACGCACTACCTCACGTACGCGATGCTGGTGGGGATAACCGGCGCGGTGACGGGCATGGTGGCCGGCTATTTTCTGGCGGGATGGTTCACGAACTTGTACGCCGAGAGCATCGGCATCCCCCTCATCTACCGGGTCATGGACTGGGAGGCGGTAGCGGAAGGGCTGGTCGCGGCCCTGGCCGCCTGCCTGCTGGCCAGCATCCTGCCCGTGCGCAGTATATTGAAGTTCATGCCCTCGCAGGTGATGCAGGGCGACCTGGGGGAGAAGAAGGCTGCGGTGGGCCGCCTGTCCCTGGCGGAGCGGCTGCTCCCGCCCCTGCGCCGCCTCTCCATCACTTTCAAGATGCCGCTGCGCAACCTGTCTCGCGACCGGCGCCGTGCCGCACTCAACATCATCGGCATCGTCTTCGCGGTGATGCTCATGCTGGTCGCCCTGGGCTTCATGGACACCATGAAGGACATATTCGACTTCTACTACGACGACTTTATCCGCTACGACGCCGATGCCTACTACTCTTCGCCCGTGCCGCAGAGCCAGGCGCAAGACCTGACCAGCCTTCCGGCAGTGAAGGAGGCGGACCCCTACCTCTACGTGCCATGCCGGTTCGAAAAGGACGGGGACGTTCTGGGCGACGGGCTCCTGCAGGCGTTTCCGCAGGACAGCCAGCTCATCGGATTGTACGACGAGAAGGGCAACAAGCTGGAGCTGCCGGATTCTGGCGCCCTGCTGAGCAACTGGTTTTATGACGGCCTGGGGGTGCGCACGGGAGACACCGTAGAGCTAGTGACACCCGTGGGCTCCATGCAGGTGGAGGTGAAGGGGTTCGCCAAGCAGATGGGGGGCCTGATCATGTTCGCGGACCTCTCCTGGATACAGCAGTCGGCGGGCGCGGACGTGGTGAACGGCGCTTTCGTGGCCTCCGTGGGGCCGTCCGGCACCGAGCTGCGGGACGACCTGCTGCAGGGGGAGGGGATAGCGGGCGTGGAGATAACCTCGTTCACCAAGGAGATGATGCAGTCCGAATTCATGGGTCTGATGGATATCTTCGCGGGGATCATGATCGTCTTCGCCGTGGCCATGGCCCTCGCTCTCATCTACAATACCGTGAGTATTGCCTTCATCGAGCGCAAGAAAGAAGTGTCGGTGATGCTGTCCCTGGGGTCGGGTATGGGGCGCATCGCGGGCATGTTCACCGTGGAGAACGTGCTGGTGGCGTTAATCGCGCTGGTCCCCGGCCTGGTGGGGGGGTACTTCTTCACGGTGTGGATGATGAAGTCGTACTCTTCGGAGTTCTTCAGCGCCCCCGCGGTTATCTATACCGTCTCGTACTTTGTCTCCGCCGCCGTAGTGCTGGTGGTGGTCCTGCTCGCCGAGATCCCCGGCCTCCGCCATGCCGCGCGCATGGACCTGGCCGAGACCATACGCGACCGCAGCACCTGACGTCAGGCATAGGGGTCGGCCCTGGACTTATGCCTGAGCCATATGCCCAGCATCTATACGAGTGGATTATGAGTGACAGCATATTACTTTTCTACTGCTTCTATTGGCTTACTCAGGCATAAGTCCAGGGCCGACCCCTATGCCTGAGACAGTTGGGAGAGGAGGTCCAGAAGACCATCGGGCCCCTCGACGGTTACGTCGGCAACCGCCTCCAGCTCCACGGGGGTTTCGGGGGAGAGGACGGCTATGGCCAGCCCCTCGAAGCCACCCTCTTTCATGAGATATCGCAGGCCGCGAAAGGCATCCACGTCCGTGAGATCGTCACCGGCGTAGAGAGCGCGTTTAAGCCTCCAGGCGGAGGCAAGCCGGATGAGCACGGTTCCCTTGTCGATATCGACGGGCGGGCGCAACTCCACCGTCATCCTGCCGCGCTTTATCTTCAACCCCAGGTTGTCGGCCAGGCCTTCCATCAAATGCAGGATATGGTTCTCCTCGTCGGGGGTCTCGCGGAAATGCAGGGAAACCGAGATCAGTTTGTCCTCGAGGGTCACACCGGGCAGATCGGCGAGCGAGGAGCGAAGCTCCACGCGGGCGCGGTCAAGGCTTGGGAGATAGGGCAATACCTCGGGGTCTATACGCGGCTCGTCCTCCATCCACTCCATGCCGTGCACGCCCACGTAATGGACATGTGCCAGGCCTACCAGGGACGCCAGGTTCGCTACCCGGCGCCCCGACATCACGCAGAGGGGATAGCGGAGCGCCAGATCTGGAAGGATCTCCGCGGCGCGGGGGTGCAGGCCGGCTCCCGCCGGTGTGTTCGCTATATCGCCCAGGGTGCCGTCGAAGTCGAGAAAGATGCCGGAGCGGCGGGGCTCCGCCTTGAAGCCGGAAGTCCAGTCGCGGGCGGCCGCGCTCAC
>QZKE01000020.1 GCA_003598015.1 Actinomycetota bacterium
GGACCAACCCCCGGTTCCCGGGCCGCCGGGTAGGATCTATATCGGCCTGGGCCCAGGGTAATGGTCCTAGCTCCTCACTCGCAGTGCAGCATATCCAGGACCTATCCTTCTTACGGGTTTACTGCTCGCCAATGTCGCTTCGGACCAACCCCCGGTTCCCGGGCTAGGGGTTTTCATACAGGCTATGCCCGGATCGGATGTTCGTATCCGCTACAGCCCAATACACCCGGTTCTGCGTCCGGCAGCAGGCGTTTCCAACGGAGGGGCTCCTTAACTGCACAATGGGCAGGCCATGATATAATTCCAGCGTGAAACGGGAGGTTGAAGCTTGAAGAGGGTCCTGCTTTCGGGTAACGAAGCACTGGCGCTGGGCGCCTGGTGCGCCGGCGTACGCATCGGCGCCGCATATCCCGGGACGCCGTCGACGGAGGTCCTGGAAGAGCTGTCTACTTATCCCGATGTCTATTGCGAATGGTCTCCCAACGAGAAGGTCGCCCTGGAGGTGGGCATAGGTGCTTGCCTGGGAGGAGCAAGATCCCTGGTGGCAATGAAGCACGTGGGCTTGAACGTGGCCGCCGATCCCTGGATGACCCTCCCCTACATCGGAGTGAACGCGGGACTGGTGCTGGTCGTCGCGGACGATCCCGGCATGCACTCGTCACAGAACGAACAGGACAGCCGTTATTACGCCCGCATGGCCAAGGTTCCCCTGCTGGAACCGGCGGACAGCCAGGAATGCTTCGACATGGTGAACGCGGCCATGGATCTCTCGGAACGCCACGATACACCGGTGCTGCTGCGCGTGGAGACTAGGATCAGCCATTCGCGCACCGTGGTCGAGTACAGGGAGGAGCGGCGGCGGGTGGATTTCCCCTACGAGAAGGATGCCGTGAAGAGGGTGATGATCCCCGGGCATGCGCGCCTGCGCCATCCGGTGGTCATCGCGCGTCTCGAGGAACTCGAGCGGGAGGCGGAGTCCTTCCCCATGGGCGCGGTGGAGATGAGATCTTCACGCGTGGGCATCGTCACCTCCGGGGTCTGCTACCAGTACGCGAGGGAGGCTTTTCCGGAGGCTTCCATCCTCAAGCTGGCATTCATCTATCCCCTTCCGCGGAAGACCATCCGGGAGTTCGCATCCCACTTTCACCGCCTCTATGTGGTGGAGGAACTCGAACCTTATCTGGAGGATGGGCTCAAGGCGATGGGTATAGACGTAGTGGGCAAGTCCCGTATCCCCAGGGATAGCGAGCTGGATCCCACCCTGGTCGGGGAGAGCCTGGCCGAGCTTATCGAGATGGATACGGGGGTCAAGCACGGCGGATGGAGCCCCCCGGTTCCCCATGCCCCCTTTCCCATCGAGAGCGAACTTCCCGGCCGCCCGCCGGTGATGTGCCCGGGTTGTCCGCATCGCGGCCTCTTCTATGCCCTCAACCGCAACAAGGCCGTGGTCTCCAGCGATATCGGCTGTTATACCCTGAGCGTGCTGCCTCCCCTGTCGGGTATAGACTGCCAGGTCTGCATGGGGGCCAGCGTGGGCATGACGCTGGGGATGGAGAGGGCCTTCGCCTCCAGCGAAGTCAATGCGGACAAGGAAGGCAAGGTGGTGTGCGTCCTGGGTGACTCCACTTTCATCCACGGCGGCATCACCGGCCTTATCGACATGGTCTACAACAACACCGTTTCCACCATCGTCATCCTGGACAACCGCACCACGGCCATGACCGGTTTTCAGGACCATCCCGGCACCGGCAGAACCCTCATGGGTGAGGAGACGTACGCCCTGGACCTGGTGGAACTTTGCCGCGCCGTAGGAGTGGAATCCGTGCGCGTCGTCGACCCGTGGGAGCTCGAGGAGATGGAGGCGGTCCTGCGCGAGGAGATGGAGTCTACACGCACCTCGGTGGTGATCTCGCGCCGGGCGTGCGTGTTGCGCGAACGCCGCAGCGGCGTCGTCTACCGCGTGATCGAGGAGGAATGCACCGGCTGCAAACGCTGCCTGCGTCTTGGCTGCCCCGCTCTGGTCATGCGCGGCGATACGGCGGTTGTGCAGGAGGACCTCTGCGTGGGTTGTTCCATGTGCGCGCAGATCTGCCGTCCCGGAGCCCTGGAAGAGGTGAGGGATCATGGCTGACGTGGTCCTGGCGGGCGTGGGAGGGCAGGGCAATGTGCTCTCCGCGCGGATACTGGCGGAGGCGGCGCTTCTCATGGGCTACGACGTCAAGACCTCCGAGGTGCACGGTATGGCACAGAGGGGCGGGAGCGTGGTGTGCATGGTGCGCTGGGGAAAAAAGGTGCATTCACCCCTTATCGAGGTGGCCAAGGCAGATTTTTTTCTCGTCTTCGAGCTGCTGGAAGGCCTGCGCTTCCTGCGCTACCTCGGTGGAGAAGGAACGGCCATAGTCAATGACTACCGCCTCGATCCCCTCCCCGTACTGCGTGGTGATGCCACATATCCGGAAGGCGCTCTCCAGGCCATACGCTCCTACGCCAGTCGCATAGTCGAACTCGATGCCAGGAATATGGCAGCTTCAGCGGGGAACTCCCGTGCCGCGGGGTCATGCCTGCTGGGGGTTCTCTCCGCGTTCCTGGAGTTTCCCGCAAGCGTTTGGGAGGAGTCGATACGCAAGTCGGTACCCCCGAAGGCGGTAGAGGTTAACATGAAGGCATTCGCCCTGGGGAGTAAATACGGCGGGGACAGGTCTTGATACCTGCGTGTCTTTGAATGGGGGTGGAGAAAGATGGCCGACGGGGTGATGGGAGGAAACGGGGAATGCTATGAAGTGACCAGGCTCGAGAAATGCGACTGGTACGATGCCAATACCTTCCATCACGAGGATTTCGGCGATATAGGCGGCCTGCTGGAGGCGAAGCAACGCGCAGGCAAGAGCATAAGCGTCTGTCTCCCCAGTATGAACGAGGCCGATACCATCGGGACCATCCTCGAAACAGCCAGGCTGGAGTTGATGGAGAAAGTACCCCTGGTGGACCAGCTCTGCGTAGTGGATGGAGGCAGCGAGGATGCCACCCGGGATATCGCCCGGGACGCCGGGGCCGAGGTGTTCGGCCAGGAAGAGATCCTTCCCGGCCGGTATGAGCCCATGGGGAAAGGGGATGCCCTGTGGCGAAGCCTCTTGTGCCTGCGGGGCGATATAATCGTCTGGATCGACTCCGACATACGCAATTTCCACCCCCGCTTCATATACGGCATCATCGGTCCCCTCATCGCCAGGCCCGGTATCCGCTACGTGAAGGGCTACTACCAGAGGCCGATCAAGGCGGAGCACCGCCTGCTCTCGACCGGCGGCGGCAGGGTTACCGAACTGGTGGCGCGCCCCCTGCTCAGCCTCTTTTTCCCCGAGCTCGGCGCTCTCATACAGCCCCTTTCGGGGGAGTACGGCGGGGACAGGGAGCTGCTGGAGAAGATACCGTTCTTCTCCGGTTACGGCGTGGAAATAGGGATGCTCATGGACATCTACAGCCGTTTCGGCATGGATGTTATCGGCCAGGTGGACCTGGTGGAGCGCCAGCACTTCAACCAACCCATGTCCGCCTTGGGAGGGATGTCCTTCCAGATCATGCAGGCGGTATTCATCCGTCTGCAGGAGCAGGGGAAGCTGGAGCTCCTGCAAGAATACAGCACCGAGATGACCCGCGTGGACTACATAAACGGCGAGTATCTCCTGGAGAAGAAGATGTTGCAGGTGGAGGAGAGGCCGCCCATGGTGGAGTTGAAGGAATATCGCGATATTTTCGGGAGAGACGGCTGATGGCGGCATGGCTGGAAGGCGGAGAGGGCTCGGAACTGGAGCGGGCGGCGGATGAGTTCAGCCCTGCCTCCCGCTGGCCGCAGGTGAGCGCCGGTTTGGGCGGTGTCCGCGTGGTCTATACAGACCTGGATGGGACCATGATGGGCCCCCTGGGCAACTTCCTCCTCAACATCAAGCGGGAATACACGCTGCGCCCGGCACGTGCCCTGGTCGAAGCACTGCGGCGCGGGGTGGACGTGGTGCCGGTGTCGGGCCGCAGCGGGCGCCAGCTGCGCGAGACCGCGCGCGTGCTGGGGATGAACAACTACATCGCCGAACTGGGGGTGGAGATGGTCTACGACCTGGGCGAGAAGGTGATTTTCAACGCGGGCGCGCTGGGAAATGAGTGCGCCGACCTGTTCGATGCCATCGAGCGTACGGGAGCCGCGGACTTCATCCTCTCCCACTACGAAAAACGCATAGAGTATCACACCCCATGGTCGAATTTTCGCGACTGTACGCCGCTCTTCAGGGGATTGGTGGACTTGCAGGAGGTTAACCGCCTCCTGGACGAGAGATTCCCCGGCCTGGTACTGGTGGATAACGGTGTCCTGCCTCGCACCAGCCCCACCCTGGACGTGCACGAGCTGCGCGCCTATCATCTCATGCCCAAAGGTGTGAGCAAGGAGAAGGCGGTCGCGGATGACATGCTGCGGCGTGGTTTCGCCAGGTCGGAAGCTATAGCCATCGGGGACTCCGAGGCCGACCTGGCTTTTGCCGGGGAGGTCGGGGCATTCTTCATGGTACGCAACGGCCTTTATTCCAACCCCCACCTAGCCGGTGCCATCGCCGGGCTGGAGAATGTAATCGTAACCGAGGGTTTCCTCAACGAAGGTTGGGCGGAAGCCGTGGAACTGGCCGTCCTCCTCTGAAATAGTCTGAGATGGGGTCTACCATCGGATTGTTCCGGTGGAAGGGCATATCCAATAGAGATAACATAGTGGAGTGGCGGGGATGTGGCTCCTGGGGTCCGTGGTTCAGCCCCGGACATGGGACAAAACACGCAGCCTGACCCCAAGTATGCCCACGACCTAATGACTCACCATCGCAAAGTCTTTTTTCGCCGGGCATGTTCCAGGCCTGGCCCGAGGTGTGCCTGGCATGTCCGGTCGTAGGCCCCCATCTTGGTGGAATAAGAGCCGTTTGCCCCCGGAAATACGCCGTTCGGGATATATCTTTAGCATAATGCCTGAGAAGACGATACATTTAAAGAAATAGCGGGATACAAGGATATAGGTGAACCAGAGGATCCCCGGCTATGGGGACCTTCTTTCACTTATCTCGAAAACATGCGTTAAAAAGGCCAGGGAAGCGATGGCTGTACGGCAAGGGGTGTGGCCTTGGACCTGAAGAAAAGGCTGATCTTTTTTACCAGGCTTATCAGGCTTCTGGCCTATATATACCTGGTAGTACAATATATATTAGTCCGTGATGAATATAACGCTTCCCTGATCATCCCCGTGATCGCCGGCCTGGGGGCCTTCTACATCCTCATGGACCGTATCGTCCTCAAAGTTCCCGAGGAGAGGTTCAGGATAGCGTCCTTGAGCCTCATGCTTTTCGAGATGTTCCTGGTGTCCCTGCTCATCTTCTTCACCCGCTCAAACCCCATCGTGGAGTTCGATTTTCTTTACGTACTGCCCGTCGCCAATGTCGCCCTCTGGTTCGGGGTCAAGGAGGGACTGACCTATGCAGCCATAGCCAGCGCCGCATATACAGTCACCATCGCCATATCGGGCCGCTTCCCCTGGCCCGATGCGCTGGGCGACGTATTGGGGCGTTACGTCTTCTTCTTCCTCGCCGCATTCATCATGGGGTACATGGCGGAGTTCACCGAGAGAGAGAGCGCGGAAAAGGCTAGGCGTGTGGTGGAGCTCACCGCCCTTTCGGGATTCGCCACGGTGTTCGATTCCACTCTCCTGGAAAGCAAGGTGTACGCGAACCTCTGCAATGCCGTGTCCCGCAGCGTGAGCCCGGACGTGGTGCTCATCTTACGCTACGAGCCGGGCCAGGAGCAGTTGATAATAGCCGCCTCCGACGGGGTGAGCGAGAGCGAGGCCAACCTGGCCATCCCCATAGACTACGGCATGATAGGTACGGTTGTCCGGGACAAGAACACTATCTTGCTGCAGGACACGGACAAGGAGCAGGAATACCGGCAGCTCCTGGAATCGCAACGCATCAGGTCGGCGATCTACACCCCCATGAAATGGCGGGAGGAGGTCTATGGCGTGGCGTTCGCGGGTAATCAGGAGAGGGAGAGTTTCAACGAGAACGACCTCAACCTGCTTTCCGCCCTGTCCGTACAGGCCGCCCTGGCCATCCATAACTCCCGGCTCTATTCCGACCTGGAGGACCGCATTGGTGAGCTGCACGCCATCTTCGAGATAGACAAGGCCATCACCTCCGCCATCGACCTGGAGACGGTGCTGCAGCAGATAGTACAGATGAGTATCGGCTTGCTGGATGCCAAGATAAGCTCCATCATGCTCATCGACGAGGAGAGCGATGAACTGGTCATCGCCGCCGCGCACGGGCTATCCGAGAGCTACATCGGCAAAGGCCCCATCAAGGTGGGCGAGAGCATAGCGGGCAGGGTTATCAGCGAGGGCAGGCCGATCGCCGTGGAGGATATTCGCGACGATCCCCGCCATGTCTACTCAGATCATGCCCGCTCAGAGGGGTTGTGCTCGCTGCTCTCAGTGCCCTTGAGCCTCAAAGACCGGGTCATCGGAGTCCTGAACATCTACACCGATGAACTCCACGCCTTCAACCCCCATGAGATAAACCTCTTCACCAGCCTGGCCAGCCAGGCGGCCATCGCCATCGAGAACGCCCGTCTCTTCGAGAGCCTGGAGGAGATATATATAGAGGTAATAACGGCCATGGCCTCCGCCATCGACGCTCGGGACGCCTACACCCATGGCCATTCGCACCGCGTCACCGAGTACGCGGTGGCCATCGCCGAGGAGATGAACCTGACGGCGGCCGAGGTGGACATCGTCAGGAACGCCAGTATCCTCCATGACGTCGGCAAGATCGGCATCAAGGAGGACATACTCAAGAAGCCCGGCAGGCTGACCGAGGAGGAGCGGAGAGAGATGGAATACCACCCCTTCATCGGCACCAAGATCCTGCAGTCGGTAAAGCTCCTGGAGCCGGTCATGCCCCTTGTCTATCACCACCATGAGAGATTCGACGGTACCGGCTACCCGGACGGCCTGCGCGGCGAGGAGATCCCGTTGGGAGCGCGGATCATCTCCGTCGCCGACGCCTTCGAGTCCATGACCTCCGACAGGCCTTACCGCAAGGCGCTGCCTATCGAGGAAGCCATGGCCGAGATGAGGTACGGTTCGGGAAGGCAGTTTGATCCCCGCATCGTCGCGGTCTTCATGAAACTTGCGGAGGAGGGAAAGATAGAGCTCGAGTGGTCCCAGAGCCGGGTGATAACCCTCACCGACCGTATTGGCCGTGCCAGCATGTAGACTGTATGGGGAGCGCACCCATATCGGTATCGGATTGCGAACCATAAGCTGTTCCGTTCCTCGAACCCGGGTACATACAATGCCTCTCGTCAATCCAGTTGTCCGGGCAGGATGGTAAAATCGCACTATGGCTTTCTGGAGTAAGATCAAGCAGTTCTTCAGGGGCAAACGGTTCCTCTGTGATACCTGCGCCTTTGATTACCCCTCTGCCTGTGCACGGCCGGAGCGGCCCAATGCCACCTCCTGCCCCGATTACGAAAAGCGCTACTAGAGGTGGGTTGGTGGATTAGGGGTCAGGTCTTTCATTTTGCATATCGCAGTACCTGAAAGCTTCCTACGATCAGAACATACCGAGGTATGCAAAATGAAAGACCTGACCCCTAAAGGTGGGTGAGATAGCGCGGACCCAGGTACTCCCGAGGATTCTCGAGGGCCATCTCCACCGTGGCCAGCATCTTCTCGCGCTCCTCGGGCAGGTGTCCATATACAGGCACGTAGTTCGAGATATGGTCGGAGAGGAACCAGGCGTCCCCAACCGCGAGTGATCCCAGCAACACCTGCAATTCGCGCATGATGGTCTCTCCCGATGCTTCGTGAAAAAGCCCCTCCCGGGCTTCCTCGTAGAGGGGGATACCGGGGAGGATAGCCAGGGTGCGCGGCCTTATAAAGTCGGGTTGCATGGCATTGAGCACCCGTGTGGTGTTCTCGGCATGCTGCCGCCACAGGTCCTCCCCGCCCAGGCCCAGGAGGATATATACGGAGAGGCCGATACCAGCCTCCTTGACCCTGCGCGCGGCCTCGATCATCCCCTCCGCATCCACTCCTTTGTCCATCATGGCCAGTATCTCGTCGTCTCCGCTCTCCAGGCCGAAGTAGATAACGTCCAGCCCGGCTTCGCGCAGGCGGCGCAGCGCCTCCACCGGCTTGCCTTTCAGGAAGCGGGCCCCGCCGTAGCTGGAGACGCGCTCGGCCTCCGGGAAGAGGTCGCGGGCGTAGGAGATGATGTCCGCCAGCTTCTCGGAATTCATGGCGATAGTGTTGCCGTCGGCCAGAAAGATGGACCCGACATGGCTGTAAGCGAGGCGCGCCTTGCGCAGATCCGCCTTCACCTCCTCTGGGTCGCGCACGCGGTATTTTTTCATCTTGTACATACCGCAGAATACGCAGCGGTTATGGGGGCAGCCCAGGGTAGCCTGGACTATCAGGCTGTGTGCCTCGCAAGGCGGTCTGAACAGCGGTTCCTCGTAATGCATACGCAATCCTCTCTCCTATCTTCATATTATCCTTCATCTTGAATATAAACGAATTATTAGGGGCCAGGTCTTTCATTTTGCATACCCGAGTACCTAAGAGCTCCGAAAAGCGTAACATACCGTGGTATGCAAAATGAAAGACCTGGCCCCTAGCGGATGTCTTCGGCGTCGGCCTCGCAGACGGGGTCTTTCTCCAGGCCCGCTATATCACTTTCCACCTTGCCGTCACGCAGGGTTATAACGCGCCGCGTGTAGTCGGCGACCATTGAGTCGTGGGTGACGATGGCGAAGGTCTGGCCGGTCTCCCGGTTGAGGTCCCGCATCAGTTCGATGACCTTGCAGGTGTTGTGGGTGTCCAGTTCGCCCGTGGGCTCGTCGGCCAGCACCAGTACGGGATCGGTGACCAGCGCGCGGGCGATGGCCACCCTCTGGCGCTCGCCCCCGGAGAGCTGGGAGGGGCGGTTGTCGGCGCGGTTAGTTAGCCCCACCATCTCGAGGGCCTCCATGGCCCGGCGGTGTCTCTCCTGGCTCGGGACCTTGAGGTAGCGCAGTGGCAACTCCACGTTCTCACGCGCACCCAGCACCGGGAGCAGGTTGAACTCCTGGAAGACGAAGCCGAGCTTCTCCCTTCTCAGCCGGGTCAACTCCTTCGGCGAGAGGGCGCCCGCCTCCTGTCCGTCTATGGAGACACTCCCGGAGGTGGGCACGTCCAGCAGGCCGATGAGGTGCAGGAGGGTGGTCTTGCCGGAGCCCGAAGGGCCGACAATGGAGAGGAACTCCCCGGCTTCGATGGAGATGTCCAGGCCGTCCACGGCCTTTATCTCCACCGGTCCGATATTGTATACCTTGGTGATACCTCGGGTTACGATCATCTCCGTCAATCCTCCTTGAGCGCGTCGACGGGCTTGAGGCGCGCGGCGCGGAAAGCGGGGAAAAGGCCGGCCGCCGTACCCAACACGGTGGCGAAGACCACCGGCCCCACGATCACCATCCAGGTTATAGTGAACACGGCTACCTGGTTGGACGCGGTCGCGTTGTTGAGCAGAAATACCGCCAGCAGTCCCAGCAGCATCCCGATCAATCCACCAGAGAACCCGATCAACGCCGATTCCAGCAAATATTCGCTGAGTACGGAGCCGGTCTCGGCGCCTATGGCTTTTTTCAGGCCGATCTCCTGGGTACGCTCCGATACCGACATGATCATGGTGTTGATTATGGACAGGCCGCCCACGACGAGGGCGATGAAGCCAATGCCCAGAAGGATAGCGTTGAAGATCAGGCTGAACTGCGATATCTGTTTCTCCGCCTCCGCGGGGGAGATGACCTTGACCCCCTCGACACTCTCGTCTATACGTTGGGCCAATTCCTCCATATCCACCCCGGGTTGCGGGATAACATCGATGGTGGCGGCTATATTGTCCACCTGGAAGTAGGGATTGGCGGCACGAAAAAGGTTGAGGGCGTCCTCGTATGAGACGAAGGCGAAGCTGTCGGGCGCCGATAAAGTGGGTTCGTAGATGCCAACGACCTCGAAGGGCTCGCCCTTGAGCTGCACGGTACCCCCGACCTTTGCATCGAACTTCTCCGCCAGGGTCGATCCCAACACCACCTTGCCCTGGTCGCCGTCCTGAAGGATGCGCCCCTCCTTTATCTTGATCAGGTTGAGCTCGTCCTCGGCCTGGCTCAGGTCGGCGCCGATGATAAACTCGGGGGTGCCGAACCCCGTGCTTCCCTCCTCCAGGGGCAGGCCGAACCCGGCGATGGCGTTTTTCACGCCCGGCACGGCCTGGATCTCGGCTACCTTGGAGAGTTCCAGGTAGCCGCTATCCCCACCGAAAAGGGAGGAGCCTGCCGGGACCACCGATATTTTACTCGAGTACCAGTCCCTCGCCCCCTTGACCTGCTGGTTGAGCCGGGCCGATAAAGCGCCCAGTACGGTCAGGGCGAATATGCCCACCACGATCCCGAAGACGGTGAGAAAAGTGCGCGCCTTGCGCCTCCACATGTTCCGCAGTACGTACTTGAACAAGCGACCCTTCCTTTCATACGGATTAAGTCAACGACCATCGATTATTATTACACGACGGCGGGTATCTCCCTCCATGACCTGCATCATCGCGTTCGGCGGTACGACCATCGGATATGAAAAGGGTCAGCGCCGCAGTTTCTCTATCTCCTTCACGGAGGCGTCGTGCAGGGCGACGCGGTACGCGAACAACCCCATGTCCGTCTCCAGGAGCATGCGCCTGATGGGTCCCTGCAGCTCCTCCAGGGTGACCCACTTCGTCTCTCTGATCTCTTCCTCATCCAGGTGGCCCAGGTCTCCTCCCGCCTGGATGGCGGTGAAGATGAGGCTTCTCCAGTTCTCCACGACGGGCCCGCATGAGAAGCGGACATGGATGTGCAGGATGAAACGGTCGAGCGCGATATCCAGCCCCGTTTCCTCCTTGGCTTCCCTCACGGCCCCCGCCTCGAGGTCTTCGCCGGGATTGGCGGCGCCGCTGGGAGCGCGATAGGCCCCCTTCGGAAACATGTGTTTGGCGATGGCCGCGAATTCCCGGTAGGAATAGTCCTTGAAGATGAAGACGGTTACATCGTGGTTGCGATCGTGCTTCTTCGAGCCCTGGAGCATGTTCATCTCCGGGGGTTTGATCTCGAAGGTCATGGAGAGGTGGCGGGGCATCCCGTACCTCTCCTCCATCTTCTCGATCATCTCATTCGTCACGTAAGCCATGGCACCATTCTATAGTCTGAAGTCTGAAGTCTGAAGTCTGAAGTTCTCGGGGTCCGTGTCTGACCTACGTCTTTCCCTGTCCTTCGCTACCGGCTGCGGGCAAGATCACGGCACCGATTACAAGAAAGCAGATGGGGTATAATTCACTCTATCCTGTACAGAATAGTGATGGAGATAATGTTCATGCGTATCGCGGCGGACATGACGGAACTGGTGGGGGGCACTCCCCTGGTGCGACTCAACCGCTTGACCGCGGGCCTCCACGCCCAGGTGGTGGCGAAACTGGAATCGCGTAATCCGGGGGGCTCGGTTAAGGACCGCATCGCCCTGGCCATGATCGAGGACGCGGAGGAACGGGGGCTCATACGCGCCGGCGAGAGCGTTCTGGTGGAGCCCACCAGCGGCAACACCGGGATAGGCCTGGCCTGGGTGGCGGCCGTGAAGGGATACCGCCTGGTGGTCACCATGCCCGATACGGTGAGCGTGGAACGCCGCAGCCTGCTCGAGATGTTCGGGGCGGAAGTGGTCCTCACCCCCGGCCCCGAGGGCATAATGGGAGCTGTACTCAAGGCGAGAGAGCTGCTGGATTCGGACCCCGCTTATTTCATGCCCCAGCAGTTCGAGAACCCGGCCAACCCCGCCGTACACCGCCGCACGACGGCCAGGGAGATATGGGAGGACACGGACGGCGAGGTGGATGCACTGGTCGGCGGGGTGGGAACCGGCGGCACTGTCAGCGGTGTGGGCATGGCGCTCAAGGAACACAAAGCGGGGCTTAGAGTATATGCGGTGGAGCCGGCGGAATCGCCCGTGCTCTCCGGAGGAAGTCCGGGCCCCCACGGAATCCAGGGCATAGGGGCAGGCTTCGTTCCCTCCGTGCTGGAGATGGACATCGTTGACGAGGTCATCGCCGTGCGCACCGCGGACGCCTACACTACCGCGCGCCGCCTGGCGCAAGAGGAGGGCATACTGGCGGGCATCTCTTCCGGGGCGGCGGCCTGGGCCGCATTGCAGGTAGCTGGTCGGGAGGAGAGTGCGGGAAAGATGATCGTGGTCGTTCTACCCGACACGGGGGAACGCTATATATCGACGCCGCTTTTCGATCTAGAATAAGGATGAGGTGAGGTTCGCATGGCGGAGATGATGGACAGGCGCAGGATCTATCTCGACCACGCCGCGACCACCCCGTTCCACCCCGAGGTGACGGAGGCCATGCTTCCCTACCTGAGCGACCGCTTCGGGAACCCATCCAGCATATACAGTGAGGGCAGGGAAGCCCGCAAGGCGGTGGAAGCCGCTCGCTCCCGGGTGGCGGAGGCGCTGGGCGCGGACCCATCGGAGATAATCTTCACCAGCGGCGGCACCGAGGCCGACAACCTGGCCGTGATGGGAACGGCCCGGGCCAATCGCGACCGGGGAGACCATATTGTGACCACGGTAATTGAGCACCACGCCGTATTGGAGCCCTGCCACTACCTGGAGGATGAGGGCTGCAAGGTTACCTATCTACCCGTGGACGGCGCCGGTATCGTGGATCCGGAGGAGTTGCGGGAGGCCATAACCCCCACCACCCTGCTGGTATCGGTAATGCACGCCAACAACGAGGTCGGTACCGTGCAACCCATAGAGGAGATATCGGCCGTATGCCGGGATGCAGGCGTGTACCTGCATACGGATGCCGTCCAGGCGGTGGGAGCCCTGGAGGTGGATGTCGATCGCCTGGGAGTGGACATGCTCTCCGTCTCCGCCCACAAGCTCTACGGCCCCAAGGGGACGGGCTGCCTCTACGTGCGCAGGGGGACGAAGCTGCAGAGCATCCTCCTGGGCGGCGGGCAGGAGAAGAGGATGCGCTCGGGTACGGAGAACGTGGCGGGGATCGTCGGTTTCGGCGTAGCCATGGAGCTGGCGGCGCGGGAGTGGAGGCAGAGGTCCGAGCACGTGCGCCCCCTGCGCGACCGGCTCATCGCGGGCATCCTGGAGCGCATACCCTATACCCGGCTCAATGGTGACCGGCAGCGCAGGTTGCCCAACAACGTCAACGTGCTCTTCGACTTCATCGAGGGGGAGGCCATCTGCCTGAAGCTGGACTTCCAGGGCATCGCGGCCTCAACCGGTTCGGCGTGCAGCTCGGAGAGCGGGGAGACCTCGCACGTTCTCCTGGCCTTGGGGATACCGCTGGAGGAAGCCCACGGCAGCCTGCGCCTGACCCTGGGGAGGGAGAACAGGGTGGAGGATGTGGATTACGTCCTGGAGAAGCTCCCTCCCATCATCGAGGAGCTGCGCCGCATATCCCCCCTCTACCCCGGCTGACCCCGATCTCGCTTACTCGCCCTTTTTCCGGCGCAGCAGCTCCATGCGCTCCATGACCGTGCGGTTTGCGGGCGAGAGCTCCAACGCTTTGCGGTAATCCTTGCGGGCCGAGCCGATATCGCCCTGGTCGTAGAAAAGGTCACCACGGCAGATGTAGGTGATGGCAGCTTCCGGCTCCAGGTTGATGGCGCGATTCATATCCTCCATCGCCCTCTCGCGCTCCCCCTTGCGCCAGAACACCCTCCCGCGGTTGAAGTACGCCAGGTAGAGGTTGGGATCGAACTCGAGCACCTTCGTATATTCCTCGATGGCCGCGTCGAGTTTGCCCTCCGCGGCATGGATGGAGGCCAGGCTCATGCGGGTGATGGTCAGGTTGATGTTGAACATCTCTATGTCGAAGATATCGTATTCTTCTTCCATGTCCTCTCCTGCGTTTGCGAATAATCCGCGTTAAGTATAATGTCGACCGCCTTCCTTGGGAAGATGATCGCGACAGGTGCGCGTACTTAATTGACGCTGCAAAAGGGGCTATAGTTTCGACCGCCGTATCGCTACCATCGGCCTCCCCCGGCCTCCTTTTTACCATGAACGCTGGCACCGATAGCATCATTGCGACCTTTGAAGGCCCAAGTCAAGAAAGTCGTTTAACTTGCCTCTCTGCGTGGAGGGGATGCACAGCTCCAATAAGACTTCGGAGGACGCACCCGAACATTCGATATTACCAACCACTGGGAGGGACCCAGATGACCCTCTGACTGCAGTCTACGAGCTTGTACGGATATATGACCGCACTTACTGCAAACGGAGTGCCCGAGAGGACATATCCGTTATGCTATAATCTACTCCTGAAGCGGGCGGGTCTAGCTCAGTCGGCAGAGCGCAAGCTTCCCAAGCTTGAGGTCGCGGGTTCGATCCCCGTGACCCGCTCCAACGCAGCAAGCCGGAGGCTTCCACCTCCGGCTTTTCAGCATATTTACCAGGCAAAAAGCCAAGTGTACAATAAATATAGGCATATGTAATAATGCTGTTCTTTGAGCGTGTTCGCTGAAAAGAAAAGGATCATAATGAACAAGAATAGCGTATTGAAAGGACATGTGGCAATTCTCCTGATCGCATTCTTGCTGGCATTTTCTCTTTGCCTGCCGGTATTCATCCCCCAAGCCCAGGCCGTGGAGGCCTACAGCTGGGAGGAACTCATGGGTCCGGGGGACGGCGATGCTAAAGGGATAGCATGGGACAGCGGCAGCTCCTTCCTCTATCGCACCACCGACCGCAGGGGCATATGGAAGTACGATGGCGCAAGCTGGTCGATCGTCGATGACGGGTCCGACAACGTGAAGAATTACGATACCAGCTGCCTGGCTCTGGATGATGGCAGGAGCATACTTTATACCGGGACCTGGTTAAAGGGCACCATATTGCATGGCTACGGAGTATGGCGATGCTCCGACCCCGCGGGGACTCCCTCGTGGACCAAGATCAGCGGTCCCGGCGACGTCGGCGACCTGATGATCAAATCCCTGCTCTACGAGCCCGGCGGCAACCGGCTTTTCGTGGGAACCTGGGGGCCATTAACAGGGGGGCAGGGGGTATGGCGCTGCGACAGCCCGGATGGAAGCTCTTACACGTGGACCAAGATCTGCGACAGCGACGACGATATAAAGGACTACGGAATATATTCGTTGGCCTATGACGCAGTGCATGGAACGTTATTCGCCGGATGCGCTGACAATAACGGGGTATGGCGCTGCGATAATCCCGACGCTTCCGCCCCTTACGCATGGCAGAAGATAAGCCCGTCCGGGGATGTCTATAATGGCCTTTCCTTGAGCTACGACGCCGACGGAGACAGGCTTTATACTGGTTCGAGTGGTGTCTATCGCTGCAATGATCCCAACGGCACGCCGGCCTGGAGCAAGATCGCCAACGACAGCAGCATCGGCGGCGCCGATGCCCCGGCCATATTCTTCAGCGACGACAGGCTGTACGCCGCCTCCGGTAGAGGGACATGGCGCTGCGATGGACCGGAACAGCCTGACCCCTCAGGCCTTTGGACCAAGATCAGCAGCGATGAAGATTTAGGCTCTGCGCAGGTTACCTGTATGTCTTACGCGACAGGGCCTACCGATGCGTTGTTGGTGGGCACGCGGTACTACGGTGTATTGAGGTGCTCAACTCCCCAGACCACGCCTACCTGGACCAATACGGGTGGAGGAATCTCAAGCTTTAGCACATACGGCCTCGTTTGCGACCATACGCGCGACATCCTCTACGTTGGTACGGAGAGCGGCATCTGGAGATGCGCGAATCCACACACCTCCCCGGCGTGGCGGAAGATAAGCGGGGCGGCGGACATAGGATGGAAATACGGATATCAATTGGCATACGACCAGTCGAGAAACCTGCTGTATGCGGGCGTCGGGACGGGAGTCGGCGGCAGCAACTGCGGGGTGTGGAGATGCAGCGATCCTAATGGTTCCTGGTCCTGGACGCAGATAAGTGGGGCGGGCGACGTGGGGGAAAGCGATATCTCGGCGTTATCTTTTGACGATAGCCGGGACCTCCTCTATGCCGGCACTGGTTCGGGTCACGGGGTCTGGCGCTGCTCGAACCCGCATGGTATGTCATACTCCTGGACCGATATCACCGGGCCGCTGGGGACCAGGTTGGCGCAGTACTTCGCCCTCGACAAAAACCGGGACGCCGTTTACGCGTACTGCAGCCACGCGCCCGCCAATGATGGAATCTGGAGGCTAAGCGACGCCAGCGACACCGCCGACTGGGAGAAGATCAGCACCGCTGCGGACATCGACTATTCCGATGTCAGCGGGCTAGCCTTGGACGGCGGGCGAAACAAGCTTTACGTCGTGACCATAGGCGACGGCGCCTGGCGGTGCGATGATCCCGATGAAAGCCCCTCATGGGACAGCATTTCCGTGGGTATGCCTTTAGGCATCGCCTTCTCCGATCTCGTATACGACGGAGCGCATAACCTCCTCTACGCTCCCTCGGTGTACGATGGCGTCTGGACCTTCGAGCGCCCCGACTCCGACGCCTATACCTACAGCAACAACGGCGGGCAATATACGGAATACGAGTGGAGGGATTCATGCTATGACCCGGGGACCGGGTGCCTCTATAACGGGGTGGCGCATATGGGGGTATGGCGAGCGGGATTCTCACAGATCGCATCCTGCAGCCCCGGCAGCGGGGCCAGGGGCCAGGCCCTCGATGTAATGGTGGTAGGGGCCCACACCAACTTCCAGCAGGGGATAAGCAATGTTACCTTTTCTGGAGCAGGTGCGGTTGTGAACAGCACTACCGTGCTCGACGCGACTCACGCCATCGCCAATGTGTCAATACCTGGCAATGCTCCTTTGGGAACCATGGATGTAAGCGTCACGGGAACCGGGTCGCCCGACCCCCTGCTCGGCGCATTCACTGTCACCGATTTCAGGGTGCCTGTCATAACCTCATTGAGTCCCACCAAGGGCGAGATAGGGACTACGGTCACTATCAAAGGTTCTGCTTTCGGTTCGGATCGTGGTACATCATACGTGCAATTCGGTTCCAAGGGGGCGGTATCCTATGGCTCGTGGTCCGATACAAAGCTCGAGTGTGAGGTACCAGCAGGGATTTCGGGCACTGTGGTAGTGACCGTCACTACTCAAGGGGGCATGTCGAACAGCAAGGCCTTTGCCGTGACCCCACCACCACCTCCTGCAGCCACCACCTGGTACCTGGCCGAGGGCTGCACCGGTGGAGACTTCGAGACCTGGGTGTTGGTACAGAACCCCAACCCGGACCCGGTCATAGTGGACTTAACCTTC
>QZKE01000085.1 GCA_003598015.1 Actinomycetota bacterium
CACCCCTTTCTTCTTGGTGGAGTTGCATTTGTCAGGATGATAGGGTGGTCTCTCAATCTATTTCAACCCGGAAAGCGCCTACCGAGACGATACAGCATCAGCGACATCGCGGCGCCTTGGACGTAAGGGGATCAGAGCAAGATAGCGATCTCCTCGATAGGCGGAGGGAATATCCGTTCCATCAGGATATCAATCCGTGGCCTGCCACGTGCCGAATAAAGAGGGCGGCCCCGTAGACCGCCCTCATCTTCATTGTCGAGGGTACTCGTTATTGCTGCCCGGCTACGGAGCCCGTTTGCTCCTCCAGGACAAGGATCTCGGTAGCTGTCTCGAAAAGCGGGCCGATTTCGTTCACAAGGCTTCCTATATCCACAACCACGCCCAGGTCCTTGACGAACCAATAGTACTCGATCTGCGTGGCTCGCTCCCCGTCGGGTGGAGAGGTAATATTGGCCTTCAACATCAGGGCATCGAAGGTGCCCGCTGGTAAGGTTATCTCACCTTCGGCGATGACCTCGTACGTTCCCGAGGCGGAGACTTCGTTGATTCCACCGCCTTCACTATAGACCGCGTCCAGCGAACCGGTGGTGCCAACACTCAGAGGGAAGGAGACGATAATCTGGGGTTCCGAAATCTTGGTATCGCTCGGGCTGCGGTAATATACGATCTCCTTTTTCGGATATTTTTCTTGGCCGAGCCCGAACCACTCCATGGTCAAGCCCCATTCCAGCCATCTCTTCTCAGTTGCATCGTTGCTGCGGTAGGCAAAACCCTCCGCCCTGTGCCCACCTGACCCGATAATCAGATAACGTACCGCATAGGTCGCCTGGGGGAACTTGCCCGCGTCTGGTGCCTCGTGTATGCCTACGACCTCCTCGATGTATTTGAAGGGCGTGGTCATATTGAAATACCAGGGTCCTTCCAGGCCGAAATACACGGGGTTCATATCGCTGAGGGCCTCGACACTCCTGTAGTAGCTTGATGAGTAGTTGATATCCGAGGGGCTGGTGTAATAGAAGAATATGTCATCCGGCGAGAGGCTGGTGGCATAGAGGTATGCGGCATCCCAATAGCCAAGCTGACCCGTCCCATAGATATTGCCGAAGATATCGTTCATGAAATCGTTAATGTAGTAGACGGTGCGGGTGCCCACCAGGGGCTCCCAGTAGTCGATGGTCAGGCCCTGCGGCTCCTGCGCCGGCTGAGCCGGCTGTTCGGTCGTCGTGGGCTGAACCGGCTGCTCGGTCTCCACGGGCTGCTCGGTCGTCGTGGGCTGTTCCACCGGCTGTTCCGTTGGCTGCTCCTGCGCCCATACCGTCACGCCCAGGATCAGGAACACGCTTCCCGCGAGGAGCAGGGTGCACGTTATCGCCACCAGGCGCCGCCACCCCTTGCTCATCCTTGCCTCATCCACTTTAACCGCACCCCCTTCGTATCCCGCCTGGCTTTACATCCACGACGGCGGAATCCACGTCTCCTGTTCTTACTGTCCTACATACCTGACAGCCGTTCGGGGGCCGGAATCCCCGGCTCCCATCACGCCTGTTTCGCTACTTGTAATATTATGTTAATCCCCACCTGGGATTATGTCTATCATACATGTATTTCTTCGGCTCGCAGCGGCGTAACCTGTAGAAGCAAACGCATTGCAGGCCGTCCAGCGGCACGGCCACTTTGGATAAAGCTTCATCCACTGCGGTGACATACCTGGTTCTTCTCCGAGAAGTGTGGGTAGAGTATAGTGAGAGACATCGTCAGGCATAGGGGTCGGCCCTGGACTTATGCCTGAAATAGCTAGGAGGAGCAGGAGGAAAGAGAACAAGGTGTCACTCAAATCCCCATGTATATATGCTGGGCATATTGCTTAGGCATAAGTCCAGGGCCGACCCCTATGCCTGACAGAGTTTGCGAGGGGGTTATATGCAGGGAAGGATTCTCTTCATAGACGACGAGCCCGAGATCCTCAAGGCGGTGCGGTTCTACCTGGAGGACGAGGACTTCGAGGTGCATATCGCCGAGGAGGGCAACCGTGCGATCGAGTTGGCGGAATCAATCCAGCCCGACCTGATCATCCTCGACGTAATGATGCCGGTCATGGACGGCATCCAGGTCTGCCGCCAGCTGCGCGCGCGCACCCGCACGCGATTGATCCCCATAATCTTCCTCACGGCGCGCGAATCGGTGGAGGACAAGATCAAGGGACTGGAGGCGGGAGGCGTGGATTACATCACCAAGCCCTTCAACAACCAGGAGCTCATGGCCAGGATCAAGGCACACATCCGGAGCAGCAAGGAGGACCTCTCGTCACATCCCGTCACCGGCCTGCCGGGGGCTCCCTCCGTGGAGAGGGAGGTAAACCGCCGCCTGCACGAAGGGGAGACTTTCATCGCCGTCTTCGCGGGTATCGAGCACATCCGCGAGTACCGCGAGGCCTACGGTATCAGCCGCGGCGACAGGCTTCTGCTCTTCATCTCCCGTCTGCTGGAGGAAGCGGTTTCGGGGATCCCGCAAGGCAGGGGATTCCTGGGACAACCCTCCTACGAGGAGTTCTTCCTCCTGGGCCCCGGTGAATATATGCCCTCCCTGTGCGAACAGTTGATCGAACGCTTCGAGGAAGAACGGCTGGATTTCTACCTCGAACAGCACCGCCAGCTCGGCGAGCTCACCTATTACGATTACCGCGGTGACCTCATCCGCGTCCCCTACGTAAACCTCGCCCTCGGCGGTGTATGCAATGCTTTCCGTTTCGTCGCCACCTACGGAGCCATCGCGGAATGGGGTGCCCAGGTCCTTCTGAAAGCGCGTGCCCAAGGTTCCTGCGCCTACGTTATCGAGGAGTGATGCACAATGGCTGGAGAGCTCATTCTGGTCGTCGACGACGAACCCAATATCATAGAGCTTGCCCGCCTCTATCTCGAGAAGGAAGGTTTTCGCGTTGCCGAAGCAGGCGGCGGGGAGGAGGCCTTGCGCCTCTTCGAGGATGTGAGCCCAGCCTTGATCGTCCTGGACATCATGATCCCGGAACCGGACGGGTGGGAGGTATGCCGCCGCATCCGCGCGCGCTCCCAGTTGCCCATTATCATGCTCACCGCCCGCGAGGACGAGGTGGACAAGGTGGTGGGGCTGGAGCTGGGCGCGGACGACTACCTGACCAAGCCGTTCAGCCCACGCGAACTGGTGGCCAGGGTCAAGGCGGTGCTGCGCCGCGCATGCCCGGCATCCGAGTCCCAGGAGGTGCTATACGCCGACGACCTGGTGATCGACGCCTCGCGGCGGCGGGTCACTCAGAGCGATAAAGACATAGAACTGACCCCGCGGGAGTTCGACCTCCTCTATACCCTGGCCCTCAACCGCGGCATCGTGATGAGCCGCGAGCGGCTGCTGGAGCGCGTCTGGGGGTATGATTACTACGGAGACACGCGCACCGTCGACGTCCACATCCGCCATATGCGGGAGAAGCTGGGCGAGGATTCCTCCCAGCCCCGCTACGTAGAGACGGTGTGGGGGGTAGGATACAAGTTCCGGGAAGGGAAGAACTGAGGGTATGGCCGGTAGAGATGGCCCTTCATTCCGCTCCCTGCGCGGCAGGTTTCTCTTCTACTTCCTCGTGTTGAGCGTCTTGAGCCTCCTGCTCTTCGGGGCGCTCTTCGCGGGCTTCGTATGGCGGGAGAAGAACCGCGAGGAGGACAGGGCACGCAACGAGCTGGTGGAGCAGGCCCAGGAGATCGCGAGGGACCTCGAGCTGGCCTTCGGGCTGGGGCAGCAGTTCCCCGACCTGCCCATCGCCAACGTCGAGAGGGTCACCCAGTTATTGCGCCTGGACGGCCAGCTCATCAACGCCGCCACCGTGGTGGTAGACGAGGGCGGCGGTGTAGTGGCGCCGCTGCCGGTGCCGGTGCGCGTACCACGATCCATCGACCCCGATCTGCTGGCGAGTGGCAAGATCGTGACCAACCGCGCAGACGTCGGTATTGTCGGCGACGCCTTCGTGGTCGCCGTCCCCCTGGATATCCCCAGCCAACCCACCTTTTACAACCTGGTGCTGGCGAAAAGATATGCAGATCTCGTGGCCACTCCCAGCGGCGGCCTGTTCCGTTACCTGGTCATCGCCGGCGGCGCGGCCCTGATCCTCTCCATCGCCCTGGCTCTTTACCTGAGCGGATACGTCTTGAAACCGCTGCGCAGTCTCAGTCAGGCGGCCTGGGAGTTGGCCCACGGCAACCTGGACAGCCGCGTGGAGGTCAAAGGGCGGGACGAGATATCCGAGCTATCCCGCTACTTCAACTACATGGCCGAGCGCATCCAGACCAGCACGCAGCTGCAGAAGGACTTCGTGGCCAACGTCTCCCACGAGATCCGCACCCCGCTCACCTCCATCGAGGGCTTCTCCCAGGCCCTCCTGGAGGACATAGTGGAATCCGAGGAGGACAAGCGGCGCTATCTCACCATCATCAGCGACGAGACCGCGCGCTTGAAACGGGTGCTGGAACAGCTCCTGGCCCTCTCCCGCATAGACGCGGGGGTCTGGGTCCTGCATCCCGCGAAGCTATCCGTAGCGGAATACGTAACTGCCCTGGGGGAAAAACTCCTACCCCAAGCCCGGGAGAAGGGCATCGCGCTGAGGGTTGAAGCTGATGCGGGGATACAACCTATCGAGACGGACGGCGACACCCTGGGGCAGGTCCTGCACAATCTCCTGGACAACGCCATCAAGTTCACGCCCGAGGGGGGCGAGGTGGTGATCTCAGCCAACCGCTTGCCCATGGGAGCGCGCATCCAGGTGAAGGACAACGGGCAGGGCATCCCCGCCGAGGAACTGGAGCACATCTTCGACCGCTTCGCGCGCGTGGAGCGTTCCCGCTCCCAGCGCTATGGGGGCTCGGGGCTGGGGCTGGCCGTCTGCCGGGAGCTGCTCAACCTGCTAGGGGGGAAGATATCCGTATGGAGCCAGCCGGGCAAGGGCACCGTGTTCACGGTGGAGCTGCCGCTCCGGCCTCCGGACATCCCCCCGACCGGCGGCCGCTAGCGATCAATCAAAGGTTATCGTCTCGGCGTGACAGAGCATCTTTTATTTGACGAAGCGCCCGATGACAGATCTATCATGACTCGTCTACCTGTAGAGAAGGTGGTTCGCATCGTTGAAAACTCCCCTTTTCTGTCTAATCCAGGTCAGTGCCCTGGAGGCGCCGCAGCATAGATAATATGCTTGTTGTACAACCCGATCCCGCTTGAAGGGTGTGAAACTGTTGCCGGAGCTGCCGGAGGTCGAGATAATCCGCAGGCAGGTGGAGAGGGAACTCGTGGGGGCCTGTATAGACCGTTGCGAGGTGTCCCTCCCCCGCCTCGTGACCTACCCCACCGCCCTGGGATACCGGCGTGGGTTGAAAGGGCGCTGTATCCGGGAGGTGAACCGCAGGGGAAAGTATCTGCTCCTGGAGTTGGACGACGGGCGGGAACTGGTGATACACCTGGGGATGACCGGCTCGCTGGTACTCTCTTCGCCACGGGAAGAGCGCCCCCGCCACACCCATATCGTCTTCCACCTTGCGGATGGGAGGGATCTGCTCTACGTGGACCCGCGCACCTTCGGGGAGACCGCGCTGCTGCGGCGCGGCGACCGCAGTCCGTTGCGTGGACTGTATAGCATGGGGCCGGAGCCGCTGGCGGAGGGCTTCACCTGCGAGGTCTTCGCAAATTCGCTGCACGGCAGGTGCCGGATCAAATCCGCCCTCATGGACCAGTCACGCATGGCGGGTATCGGCAATATCTACGCCGATGAGTCGCTGCACCGCGCGGGAGTAAGCCCCCTGCGCCGCCTGGACGGGCTCACCCCATACGAGATAGAGCGTATCCACGCGGCGGTGCGCGAGGTGCTTTCCGAGGCCATCGCGCGCGGGGGCTCCTCGGTCAGCGACTACGTTGATCTGCGCGGGGAGAAGGGGAGCTTCCAGGATGCCCACCGCGTCTACCGGCGCGAGGGGGAGAGCTGCCCCGAGTGCGGCGATACCATCCTGCGTGAGGTCATCTCCGGCCGCAGTTCCTATTTCTGCCCAAGGTGTCAGAAATAGCGGGATGAAGAACGGATCATGGGTGGTAAATAATAGGTAATGGGGTCAGGTCTTGTCATTTCGCCACGAACCCTTTTGAGAGAAGAAACCTGCGGTGGGCGAAACGCAACACCTGACCCGCACCCTACGGGGAAAAGAACGGATGGGCGTGGGGTGCGCAGACACATTAATCATGTAACGAAGCGTTGGGTGGGAGGTAATGGGAGATGGGGCCAGGTCTTGGCATCTCTCGCCTGCGGCTCGAGGCGCAACACCTGACCCACACCCTACGGGGAAAAGAACGGATGGGCACATGCAGACGAGCGTGGCCGGCCCCGGGCCGGACGTGCAGCCAACAGCCCGAGAGCTATGGGGTTGGTCGCAGCGAGAGCGCGCAATTGCAGATGAGGTTTCTTCCTCCTATCCCATATATTGCGCGCCGAGCGAGACCATTACCCCAAGACTCCGGGCCGTAGGAGGTTCAGGTCGGGCATTAAAGAGGGGCCGGGAGAGCCCGGCCCCTCTTTGTTCCGTTTGGTCTACCAGGTGCCGTAACCTATGGAGCACGAACCTCCTGACTTCTTCGATCCGTCACCGGGGTCGGTGTAGGTGAAGTACATCGCCCTCTCCACCACTACGCCGCACTCACCGCAAGCCGCGGCGACCTCCAACGGCTCGGCGCTGATGCGCGTGGACACGTCCGTGGCTGCCAGCACCGGGTCCTGGTCGTCCACCTTGATGGTCATGCGGTAGTTGGGCGGGCAGTCGTAGGTCTTGACGATGGTAGCGCCGCCCGGAGTCATGTAGGTGGCGGTTATCTTCTGCCAGAAATTGTAGGGGTTCATCACCAGCACGAAGGTATCGAAACCTCCACCCGTATAGCCTTCCGCCAGGAACCACTTGGGCAGGGTATCGCAGGCCCCGATGGAGGTGGCGCCGTCGTTGGCCGTCCCGTAGTTGAAGTAGATGGAGCGCTCGGCCACGATGTTCGCCTCCACCTTATCCGCGGTGAGGTCCACCTCGCCGTCGATGTTATCGTAGATCTTCGGCGTCTGGTCGTTGCCGGTCTTGGTCTTCACGAAAGGCGTTACCCTGGCGGCAAGGTAGTTATGGGCTTCCTCCGCGCTGACGCGGCTGTTGCCGTTGGCATCCGCGGCACTCTTGCCCAGGGCCTCCACGAAGTAGCGAGCCCAGGCGCCGTTGCCGGAGTCCCCGCTCGCCGCCGAGAACGCGGCATCGGCGAACTCGTATGACAGCTCTCCCTTGGAGCAGGAGGCCAGGAGCACGCGGTTCGCCCCGGCCAGCTCGCCCGCCAGCTCGCCGCTGTTATCGCAGGAGAGCAGGCCCACCAGCTTCTGGGTGGAGAGAGCCGAGAAGTATGTCTGCAGCTGGCTTTTAGTAACCACGCCGTCGTAGAGATCGATCTGGTTCTCCGCGCCCACGGAGCTGCGGCCCCCGAAGAAGAAGACCACGATGTCGTTGGCGTCGGCGTTCTCCGCCAGCCACTCCATGGCATCCTGGAACCTCTCCAGGGTGGCGCACTCGCCGGTGCAGTACTGCATCTTGTCGTAGGTGAAGCCGCAGTAGTCGACCAGGCGGTGCTTGACGTCGTAGAGGTCGTCCTCGGAGTACAGCAGGTCGGCACCGCTCGGGTAGTCCTCGACGCCGAAGAGTACGGCGTATCTCTCGACCGGGTCCGCCTCCGTGCCGGCGAGCTGCACCGGCCTGGTGGCGGTCACCTTGGTGGCGACGTCCGTACCCGAAAGCCCTTCCACCTCGTCCACGTGGATGGTATCGCGCGACCAGGGCTTGACGCCGCTGTGAACCACCTCCACCGGCTGGAAACCGGGAGTGTTGGAGTAGAAGGTATAGGTGATATCCACCGTGTATCCGGAGGGGTTCATGGCCATGACCCAGGTGTCGAAGTCGCCGCCGGTGTAGCCCTCGGGGAGGTACCACTCGGGAGCCGCGCAGGTGGTGCCGATGGAGTTCGAGCCCCCCGACTTGCCGTAGTAATCGAAGTACATGGCCCGCTCCGCCACGATACCCTTATTGGAATAGATGAGGGTGGCGACGTCGGTGTCGTCGAACTTCACTTCCTGGGCCGGGGTCTCGCCGCCGGCGGCCTGCAGTGAGCTGGGGACGATATTCTCCGTCCCGCTCCTCCATACCAGGTCGTCGAGCTTGACCGTCCTCCTCGTGCCCGCGGGAACGGTGGTCTTGAAGGCGTAGTACTTGCCGTCCTGCGGCTTCATGAGCTTGAGCGTGGCTTCGGTGTCTTCTTCGTTGGGGTTCATCAGCAGCACGTAGGTGTCGAAGCCCCCGCCGGTGTACCCCTCCGGGAGGTACCAGCTCGTGCTGAGCCTGTCCGCGCCTATGGACGCGTGGCCTCCCACCCGGCCGCCTTGTTCGGTGCCGTAATTGAAGTACATGGCCCGCTCGGCGATGATGCCGTCCTGGTCACCGTACTTCACCTTGACCTCGGTGGCTACCTCCTGCTTCTCCAGTCCCGGGACGGTGTTCAGGTAGAGGCTGTACCTGGTCTCCCCGTTAAGGGACACCTCCCGGGTGATGGGCGCACCGTTGGGAGTGAAGAAGCGGAACTGCACTATGGCCTCGGTCTTGTTGGGATTCTGGATGAGGATCCAGGTGTCGAAGTCCCCGCCGGTATAGCCCTCGGCGAAGTACCATCCCTTGCTCCCGCAGCTCGCGTTCACCTCCCCCGCCGGAGCTACCGCCAGGGTGGCGGCGCAGAACAGTCCGCTCATAACCAGGATCAGCAGGACCTTGAGAACTCTGCTCTTACCTCGCATCTGAAGCTCCCTCCTTTTCGTCGCGAGAGGCGGGTAAGCTGCCCTCTTATCCTGCCCCCTACTTCCTTCAACCTCGTGTTGCGTGACCACTTTTTGCCTGCTGGTATATCTTCTTCATCGACGTGCCGAGTGCGTCGCTTGAGACGTGGTCTGTTCCACCCTGACATATGAGAAAACGTTACTCTTACGTGATGATTACATCTCGGGGAGGCTTTTCTCGGCCTTTCGCGGGTGGCGCGGCTACATGGCTCACCAGCAGCCGGGCAACATGCGCACGGGCCGGGGCTCAGACGAGGGCGGGTTCTTCGGGCTGCCCGCAGGCGGACCGGGGGGAAACGCGCAGAAGGTCCAGGGTAACGCCGGCTGTCATCGCGATCGCCCGCCAGGTTCCTATGGAGGACCTGCCCTTGCGGCGCGGCCGCATCTCCACGGCAACCTCGCATACCCTCAGGCCGCCCGAGGCCAGCAGGCGAAGGGACGTGACCTCGGGATAGCGCAGCGGTTCGGCCCGCGAGAGGAGATACATCGCCCGCCTGGAATATGCGCGGTATCCGGAGGTGGGATCGCTGAAAGAGAGGGAGGTGCTCAAGCGCAGGGCGGCGCGGAAGTAGGCCATCCCCAGGCGGCGCGGCTTTGATGTCTCGTATCCGTCACGGGAGCCGGCCATGAATCGCGATCCTATGACGGCATCGGCGCTGCCGTTACAGAGGGGCCCGAGGAGGTCTACGATGCCGGATGCCGGGTGCTGGCCATCCCCGTCGAGCCGCACCGCGTATGAGTATCCGTGGCTCAAGGCGTAGGACAGCCCGCGGCGCTCCGCCTCGCCTACACCCTTATTCTCGGCGAGCCTCAAGACCATGGCCCCCGCCAGGAGGGCTTTCTCCCCGGTGTTATCGCAGGAACCGTCGTCCACGACCAGGGTGTCCAGGCCCGGGCACCGGCAGCGTATCTCGCTTACCACTCCAGCGATGCTCTCCTCCTCGTTGTGGGCGGGTATCACCGCCAGCACGGCGTTATCCCTTCCGGAGCCGCCGCCGCAGGTGCTCTCCGGAGGTGACGCCTCGGGAAGCCCCCCGGGGCGCCCCCTCCCGGGTTTGTGCAGGAAAAGGTCCACTATTACCGCTGCCGCTGCCGCCAGGAGCAGTGCATAAGCCGCCCAGAGGGGGAGCGCGGCGGAGCTCGTCCCGCCGCTGTCTTCTTGTGAGGACTCGTGCACGAAGATGGCATAAAGCCCTACCCTCTCGACCTCGGACCATCCTTCCTCCTCCAGGACCTCGCTCAGACCGTCCCGGGCTTCTCCAGCGGCCAACCCCCCGGGGGCCGCATAGACCACCGCCAGGTCCGCTTCGCTGAGCGGGTCCGGCTGCACTTCCGGCTGCACCTCGTGGAACATACCCTGTGTGGCGTAGAGCCCGGTCATGGCGTAGACGAGGTCGCCCAGGCGACCCTCAGAGGCGAACACCACGTCTCCCGGTTCGCCATATGCCAGCAGGGCCGCCATCAAATCCTCGTTTTCCTCGCTGAAGACCTCCTCCGCACGCATCTGCCGCTGCGGCGTTTCCTCCAGGCCCAGCAGGACGGGAAGGGTGGTGGGCCGCAGCGAGACCTCCAGGGAGCTTCCAGCCAGGTCGCTCAGCCTCTGCAGGGTGCGCTGCGGCAGTTCCTTTTCCCCCTTATAGGGTCGAACCTCCTGCTGTCCCCCACGGAGCGCCGCAGGAGGCGGTTCGGGAAGGCCCTGCTGTGCCGCAGGCGGGATATCGCCGGCGCCCGGCATCGCATATGGACCCTGCGGAAGGTATGGATTCGCCGCCTCGCCCGCGGGCGGGTAGAGGGTGCCTCCCTCGCCCGCGGGCGGGTACGCCCCGGAAGGTGGAGCGGCGCCTGCCTTCGCCTGTAGGCCCTGCAGGTCCGGCCGGTTTTGCCTGGAGGCGAGGACGGGGTCGGCGAACAGGGCCACGAGCAGCAGGGCGCCCAGGGCTGTTCCCGCCGCTATCCTGGCGTAGGAGGCAGTACGCATACGGCGTGACAGGCGCCCGGACAGGAAGGCATGCAGCCTGTCCAGGGCCACGCCGCCCAGCATGGCCAGGGGCAGAAAGACGTGCCCCTCCCAGAATCGGTTGGAGTAGAAAAAGACGATGGGTACCATGGACAAGAGATATGCGGGCAGCAGGTAATACTGTTTTTTGCGCAAGTAGCAGGCCACGAAACCCGCGGCGGCGAGCCCCCACAGCAGGAGGTGTAGGGCGAAATCGCCGCCCAGGCCGGGCTGCGAGGCCGTGAAGCTGCCCAGGTTGGAGAGTACCACGATGCCCCAGGGCAGGTAGAGGATGTATGCTCCCACCACCACGAAGAGGATCCTCCTCCAGTATTCCCGGCGGTGGAGCAGGTAGATGATGAGAGCCAGGGCTACCAGGTGTCCCAGGATGAGGTGCGAATAGAGGCACATGGCCAGAAGCGCCAGAGAGGCGACCTTGTGGTCCTCCTCCAGGGCGAGGAAGATAAGAGGCGTCAAGGCCAGCACCAGGGAGGCCGCGATGGTGATCCCGGTCTGATAGAAGAAGGCGTAGGGCACCCCCACCAGCACCAGCGCATAGAAGGCGGCGCGCGAACCGAAGAGCTTGCGCATGGCCCACCACAGGCTGAGCAGGATGAGGGGGAACATGATCACGCATACCAGGGTGGCGGTGGCCTGCGCCGACAGCCCGATGTCCTGGAGCATAGACATCCCCACGTGGAGCAGCGGCGGATAGATGTGCGGCCGCCCCGCGGGGGCATAGTCCCAGAAATCCCAGGTGGTAATGCCTCCCGCTTCCTGGAACCCACGTGTCACGGCCATGTGATAGGGGATATCCAGGTACACGGGGTACATGGATATGTTCACCAGGATCAATACTATGCAGGCGGCGATGAATACAGCGGCCAGGATGTCAAAGACATCACGCCTCCGCCACCACGCCGCCATTCTGTGCTTCACCTGCAGCACTCCTTCGCGCGTTATGCCGGTTCACCGGGGAGGAAGGTCTCCGGGGGGGTGGAGGGCGTCCATCCCTCCCCGGCACCGGCGGCTTGAACAGTCGGCGGCGGTCCGCGCATCCCGTGCCCTGGAGCCGCCGCGTTTTCCTGGATCCACGCCCTGATTCAAACCGTCCATGCATTCGCCTCGGCCGGCGTAGCGCCCGCTTCATCGCCGAGTTGTCTCAGGACCTCTAGGATCTCCTGGAACAGCTGGTGCGCCTCGTCCAACTGGCCCTTCACCTCGCCGACCTGTGCGATCGCCTGATCGAGTCCGGAAAGGGCGCCGTCGAGATTGTCCTGCTCCCATGCCTCCCTGGCCGCGGCGAGGCTTTCCTTCATGGCGCCGGCGGTCTCCCGCACCGTCTCGATCTTCTCCTGCACGGTCCCGATATACTCGTCCCGTGCTGCCGAAACCTCGTCGAAGAGGTCCCATTTCTCGTCCCGCGGCAGCGAACGGGCTTCCTGGAACAACTCCTTCACACCCGCCCTGAATTGCCTGACGTCCGCCTTCAGTAGCTTCCCGCACTCACGCAGGCCTTCCGCGGCGTCCTTGAATTCCTCCATCTTGGCCTGCAACTCCGGGGGGATTTCTTTCTCCTGGCTGTCTTGCGGCTGCTCGTCCTGGGCCAGCACGGGGGTCGCGGTGAAGAGCACGAACGTGGCTACCATCGCCATGGCGATTATGGCTATCATCCATCTCGCCGGTTTATTCTCCATGCTTATCACCTCCTTCAGTATTAAGGTTCGCACCAGCCCTTTAATCCCGCTTGAAGAAAATGTAAAGAAACGGTTAAGAAGGAGCAGGTTCAGAAAAACCTGACCTTTCCAGCCTCGGGGCTGGAAATGGCGCATGAAAGAGGTTTACATACGGTCCGTCCTGTATATAAACCTATATAGGAATAGTCTGTCTCGCTTTAGGTGTGCGTGAGGTGGAAGGAGCGTTGATCATGCATTGCATATCCATATCGGGCCCCGGAAAAGCCCTTGCGAGCTGCGCGATAATCCTCCTGCTGCTGTCTCTCCTCCTGGCATCACCCTGGCCTCTTTCCACGCCAGCGGGTGCCGATGACGTATCCGGCCGGCTTCCCGCCCCCGTATCCGGGGGTGACCTCTACGAGGAGTTGGGTATTTCTCGTCCCTATTTCGCTCCCGACGCCGCGGGGATCCGTGCTGACGGAGGGGGCGATGCCCTCGCAAGTATAACGCAGGGTGTGCCCGCCGAGCTGCTCCCGGAGTCGCTGCTGCCAGAGGGCGAAAGCGCTCCCAGGGCGGCGGAGGGGGACTTCGAGGCCGCGGGCACCGGAGGCTGGACGCCGCTCACCAGGCCCTACCTGCCCTCCGGCGCCGCCAACGTCTCGTACTGGGTCAGCTCCTCCTCCCAGCTGCTGGACGACAGCGGCAGGATGCACGCCGTATACGGCAGGGCGGTCAACACCAACATCGGGCAACCCCCAGATGCCCCCGGGTATACGACGCGCGACCTGCAGGACCTGCTCTACTGCACCTTCAGCGAGGGGGCATGGAACGTACCCGGAAGCATCACGGGAGTTACCGGCCTGGGGGATTCCGACCTCGTATACTTCAACACCGACGACGGCGGCTACACCCACATCATATACAGCAAGTGGGTGTGGGGACGCGACGCCTCCCGTCCCGCCGCTACCCTCGCCGCCTACCAGCACGAGGAGGAGAACCTCTGGTACCGCTACATAGCCCCGGACGGCACGTGGAGCGCCCCCCGCCAGCTCACCGGGTTCACGGGGAGCTGGGCGATGCTGGGCGCCGACTTCACCATGCAGGGGAACCGCCTCTGCGGCGCCCTCACCATGCGGCGCAACAACGAGACCACCCCCTCCTCTTTCCTGGCCTATCAGGGTTTCGTCGAGGGGTACCTGGACGGCTGGGAACCCGTGGTGCAGCTCGCCGCGTGGAATTACAACAACGACCCCGGACAGCTGCAGCCGGATTTCTGGCCCTCCCTGGACGTCTCGGACCTGGGAGGCGAGATAACCGTGGCCTACGCGGTGCGGACCCAGCCGGGGGCCCTGTACACCGGCAAGCTCGACGTGTACGGCTGCGTGCGCGACGCGGGCGGGGCATGGTCCGGCCCGGGCAGCATCGCCCATGCCGCGAACAACGAGGAGTGGCTGCCCATCTTCGTCTTCTACAGGCCAGGCGCGAACACCGCGTCGGTGTTCTGCGTAAGATTCGTCCAGGTGCAGGACGCCACCCATCCCCCGCGCGACGACCTTTTCATCGTCCACCACCGGGGAGGCGCCTGGGAGGCGCCCGTAAACGTGACCCGCGTCGCCGCCCAGCAAGACGGAACCTATTTCGACCTCGCGCTGGACACCTTCGGCGACCTGCACTTCTGCTACATGGTGATAAGGTTTTCCTGGGTAGGGGGCTCCTGGCAGACCCAGGGCGGGGAGCTCAAGTACACGCGCGAGACGGCTGTGGGGATGTCCGCCCCTGCGACCATCCTGCCCTACCTGCCGCAGAGGTATTTCGGCGAAAACGAGCTCGCCCTGGATAGCGACGACAACGTGCACCTGCTTTTCTCGACGTTCATGTTCGACGGCGTGAACTTCTGGGACTACAACGTCGGCTACTCCACCAATGCTCCCGGGGGAAACCCCGGCACGTTCCCTCCCGCCACGCTGCTCAGGCCCAGCACCGCCTACAATATATACGATCTCACCCTGAGCGCCTTCCCCGACGGCGACGTCCTGGCCTCCTGGTTCGAGAAGGGTTTCGACGGCGGCGGGAACCCAAACTACAGTCGCATGTATTCCCGCTACCGCGACGGCACCACCTGGGGGAGCACCCTGCTGGTCTCCTCCATCCCCGGCAACACCGACATGCTGCACGTGATCCAGGGCAGCTGGCCGAACTACGCGGACGTAACGGTGGGCGCCAGCGGGGAACAGCAGGCGGTCTTCGAGACCGCCAAGTATCACTTCCCCACCGCCACGTGGTACGATTTCCGCAAGTACTTCACCGAGACGGTGAACGGCGTGTGGACCACCCCGCAGCTCATCTCCAGCGACGGCGTCAGCGGGGACAAGCCGTCTCTGTACGTCGACGGCGGCCAGCGCTACTTCGTCCTCTACAGCGTCCTGGACGCGGCTACCGGCAAGGACGTCCTCTACGCCACCCAGCAGAGGGATCCCACGCCCCCCGCCGCGACCTACTTCTTCGCCGAGGGCACCACCCGCTCCGGCTTCGACGAGTGGTTGTGCCTGCAGAACTCCGGGGAGCAGCAGGCCAACGCGACCATCACCTACATGCTGGAGTCGGGAGCCAACATCGACCAGGCGGTCCCCGTCCCCGCCCACTCCCGCGTCACCGTCAACGTCAACGCCGTAGTGGGCCCGGAACACGACGTCTCCGCCCGCGTGTCGGCCGATCAGTTCATCGCCTGCGAGCGGCCCATGTACTTCGATTACCACGGCTGGACGGGTGGCCACTGCGTGATGGGAGCCCGCGATACCAGCAGGCTGTGGTACTTCGCCGAGGGCACCACGCGCAGCGGGTTCGACGAATACCTCACCCTGCAGAACCCCTCCGGCGAGGAAGCCCACGTGGCCATCACCTACGTCCTGGGCGACGGCACCACCATGCCGGGGGATATAAACATCGGCCCCAGGAGCCGGGCCACGGTCAACGTGAACACCGCCATCGGACCCGACCGGGACGTGTCCATGGTGGTGGAGAGCGACACGGCCATCGTGTGCGAGCGGCCCATGTACTTCGACTACCGCGGCATGACGGGGGGCCACTGCGAGGTGGGGAGCACATCCCTGGCCAACCGCTGGTATTTCGCCGAGGGCACCACGCGCAGTGGTTTCGACACCTACATATGCCTGCAGAACCCGCATACCATCGACGCCGTGGCCAGCCTGACCTTCATCCTCGGGGACGGTTCCACCGTGGTGCAGCCCATGCTCGTTCCCGCCACCAGCCGGCAGACGCTGCGCGTGAACGACGCCATCGGGCCCGACCACGACGTCTCCACCGTGGTGGATTCAAACAGCCTGCTGCTGGCCGAGCGGCCCATGTACTTCGATTACCGCGGCGCCTGGCCGGGCGGGCACGTAGCCGCGGGAGCCAGGACGCCCAAGAACGCGTGGTTCTTCGCCGAGGGCACCACGCGGGAGGGCTTCGAGGAATGGATATGCCTGCAGAATCCCGGCGACGTGGATGCCACCGCCACCCTGTCCATGATGCTCGACGGCGGCACGGTGCAGGGTGCGGACGTCGCCGTCCCCGCGCATACCAGGGTTACGGTGGCCATGCCCAACCTGGTGGAGCCCGGGCGCGACGTCTCGGTAGTGGTAGAGTGCGACCGGGCCATCGTGGCGGAGAGACCCATGTACTTCCTCTACCATAACGCCTGGCCCGGCGGCCACGTGGTTGTGGGTTTGTAAAGGGGTCAGGTCTTTTATTTTTGCATACCTCGGTTCTTATATTTATAAGCTAATGCCTAGCCTCAAGCTAGAGACCTGTTGCTATGGGGCATCTCTTATGCATACCTGGGTATGCAAAATGAAAGACCTGACCCCTAGCGTTCGAAGTACATGGGCCTCTCGGCGATGATGGGCGCGGTGGAGTGGACGGCCACCGAGACGTCCCGGCCCGGGCCCAGGATGTGGTTGACGTGCAGGGTGGT
>QZKE01000054.1 GCA_003598015.1 Actinomycetota bacterium
AGGCCCGCTGCTGCGCTTAACCTTGCCGAACCGCCGTGTACGGACCCGTACGCACGGTGGTGTGACAGGGACAGCCCGTGAGGGCCTACCTATGTCGATCAGGCCTCGTGGCCAAGCCGGCTTGAGGCCTGTGTCGATTGGCTTGTTGCGCGCCCAAACAATATCTCAATGCCGGGCCTGGCTTGAGGCCGTACACTTCTCGACGAAGGGCCCCTATTTACCGGAAACGCGAGGAGTTGGATATAATCAGACCATGAAGGCAAAGATCGCTCTCATTGCCGCCCTCGTAACGGTTGCAGGGATCGCACTATCGGCAGCCCCCCCCGCTTACGCTCAGGGATTCGATATCACGCTCGTACCCGCCAAGGTGGAACTGGAGGTGCAACCCGGGCAAGGCGCCGAGTTCTCGATAGAAATAAGAAACAATGCGACCGATGCGGCCGAGTTGTCGGTCTACCCGATGGATTACTCCGTGAATCCGGACAACACCTTCATCTTCGAGGAGCCAGGTTATTATTCCTATTCGTGCGCGACCTGGATAGAGATAAAGGAAGAAACGGTGAGCATCCCGGCGGGCTCGGTCGCCAACATTCCTTTTGCAGTGAATGTACCCGCAGGAGCGGAGCCGGGTGGGCACTTCGCGGTTATCTTCTTCCAGGACGCCTCCACGCCGCAGCCCGACCAGGGGGCCGAGCTTACCCCGCGCATAGGCACGCAGGTCCTGCTGACCGTCCCCGGGGATATAGTGCGGGAGGGGGGCATCGTTGACTTCACGGTCGAGAGCGACTACTTCTCCCTGTGGGCTCCTCCCGCCGATGGGAGCGCCGGATGGCCGGCCAGGAACACCGGGTATCACCTCGAGGTGGAGAACACCGGAAACGTGCATATCACCGTAAGCGCGGCTATCAACTACCGCTCCTCCTTCGGTTTTGGAAGCGGCGGCGTCGATCTGGGGGCGATGACCATCCTGCCGGGGACGGTACGCTACTTCGAGGGCATCCTTCCCAGCCCGCCCCTGTTCGGATGGTTCAAGGCGGAGGCAGTGATCATGTACGGCCCCGATCAATTCACCTTCGACGTCGAGAAGAGGGCGGAAACATCGTTCACGGTCATCCCATTCCTGTGGATACTCATCATCATCCTGGGAGTGCTCGCCCTGTGGGCCGCCATCCACTTCGCCAGGAAGAAGTTGAGGGTGAGCGTAAAGCTCGAAAGGAAGCCGGATAAAGGATCCTGAGTGCGATGGCGGCGCACCATGACCGCCGCGCGAGGACCCGGCTGGGGAGGCGCAAGCCGGGCCGCATGAAAAGGGCGGCAAAGGTCGCCGGGACAGCTCTCTGCCCGATGTATGCAGTGATGCCGATGGGATGGAATACGGTCGTCGATCAGCGTGCCACTATGGTGAGCAGGGCACTATCCTCGAAAACCAGGGCGGAGACATTGCTCTTTACCGCACCGCCCGGACCGATCCCGATGCTGGGTCCGATGGTGACCTTGACCGAGACTGCGTTCTGATCCCCTGCAAAGGAGGCGGGGGTTGGGATCAGCAGGAACATGGCGACGATGATCAGGATCAGAGATACGTAAATGCTTCCGGTAAAAAGCGACCTGTTGTAAACTCTCATTTTTCCCTCCTAATCTGTTTAACGGAGAGAAAGCCCATGCCGCACATGGACAAAACAGGTGATTATCGCTTGCCTGAAGTACTATCGAGCCCCAACACCCTATTACACATACCGTATAAGGGATGGTGGCGTGCTGCAAGGGGAAACGGAAACTCTCCAAGGAAAACGAAGCGGCTTGTGAGAATGATTGCTCAGGATATCGGGGCAAGGGCGGGAACAGGCTGCATAGATCATGGGAAGCCTGCATCGAACCGATATTAATATCAGGGATAATGACCTTCATGCTCTGCCTTCGGGTCATGGAGCCGGGAAAGAGGTTGAGCCTGATTTGAACATGATCGAGGGGCGGGAATGGCTTGGAAGCCGCCTTATCCGCCGCGGAAGGGCGGGGCTGCCGCTATCGCTGGTCCTGGTGGCGGGGTTGTTGTTTCTCGTCATGCCGCCATGCGCTTTCTGCGACACGGTCATCGCCGTAACCCCCACCCGCATCCCCGTGGAGCTCAGGCCGGGAGAGACCGCTACGCAGGAGATCACCCTGATAAACCAGGGAACGGATGAAACGAGTCTGCGGCCGGGGATAACGAAGCTGCTGGAGGACGAGGGCGGTGCGCTGAGCTTCGTACAGGACGATAGTTGTACCTGGCTGCAGCCCGGGATCGACGAGCTGCGCCTGGCACCGGGTGAGAGCGGCGCCTTCGGATTCACGCTAGCCGTTCCCCCGGATGCGGACCCAGGCAGCTACAACCTGGCCGTTACGTTCGAGCCGTCCAAGGGGGAAACGGAGGGCATAGGGTTGAGCGGCGGAGTGGCGGTGCTCATAGACCTCGAAGTCCTGCCAGGAGAAGAAAGGGAGGGGGCAGCCGGTTTTCCCACGGCACTCGTGGTAATCATGGCGGTCGTAGCGGCAGCCTTGTTTGTGGCGATCGCCATGGCCGCAATGTTCAAGCACGGACGAAGAGAGATAGGCGTGGACGGGGGAGAGGGGGGAGAGGAGGGATGAAGAGCATGCGGCCGAGAGCGAGCCTCAGGCGCTTGATCCTGCTGCCGGCGGCGCTGCTGCTCGTGCTGTACGCATTCCTTATCCCCCAGGCGGGGAGTGCGGACTCGGCCTATAAAGTGCCTACTCGCAATCCCAACTTCGACCGCGGTTCGCGCGTCTCAGGTAATTTCCGCAACGTGCAGACCGCGGATAATACTTACATGCGGGTGCGCGAAAGGCAGGTCGGCGGCGTCTGGTACCTGGATATGAGCTGGAACGGATGGCAGGTCTTCTCGGAGGCTTCTCGGGACAAGCTCTTGGATATAGGTATCGAGCTGGAGGGCTATCAACAGAACCTCGGCGATAGCTGGTACGTGCAGTTCTACAATTACGACACGGGTGCCTGGGACACGTCATGGTACCTTCTGGGAACCCTTCCCACTACACCCGACGGGAACCTCCAGGTGACGGTGGGGGATGCAGCGCGCGCCAGGACTTTCGTGAGCTCGGCCGGCGAGTTCAGGTTGAGGTTCGCCGACAGCAACACCGCGACCGGTGGGACGGATGGCAGCAGGACAGACCTGTACATCGACCTGCTGCGGGCCAGCTTCGTATATGATATCCAGGCTCCGGTATCCGCGATGACCGCCCCATTGGATCTGGAACAGACCAATGCCACTGCATATGTGGTGCGGGGGACCTCCTCCGATCCGGCGCCCGATTCCAGCGGTGTAGCCCTGGTGGAGGTCTCCGTCGATGGGGGAACTGTCTGGAACCCTACCACGCCCGCGGCCCCGGGAGACTACTCCACCTGGTCCTATAACTGGAGCGGCATACCCGCGCAGGGTACCTACACCATCCGCAGCCGGGCCCGGGACAACGCGGGAAACCAGGAGGTCCCGGGGCCGGGAGTCAGGCTGATTGTCGACTGGACCGCCCCGCAGGTGACCGGCACGGTCCCCGGTTCCGGGGAGATAAACGTGAACGTCGGCACTGTCGTATCGGTCACGTTCCTGGAGGCCAATGCCATGGATACGGGCACCATCAACGCCTCCACCTTCACCCTTGTGGACGAGGAGGGGACCCCCGTAACCGGAGTCATCTCATATGATCCCGCCACCAAGACCGCCCTCTTCGATCCAGCCTCCGACCTCTTCTACGGCTACGTATACACGGCCACCGCGACCTCGGGGATCTCCGACCGGGCCGGCAACCACCTGGCTTCGGATTACGCCTGGTCCTTCAAGACCGCGGATATCCTCAGCCTCAGCCTTTCCGATACCTATAACCATGACGGGACGCCGGGCGGCGGCGCGGTAAACTTCGGGAGCATGAACCCGAATGAGTCTCCCTACATCGTCGGGGGAGGTACACCCCCCTACGCGGTCAACTTGAGGGTGTTGAGCTCGACGCGGTGGAACCTGCTGGTACGGGCCGGCTCTGACCTGGCAGACAACACCGCAATACCCCCCCTGGTAATCCCCATCGCACAACTGCAGTGGATGCTTACGGGTGGCTCCACCTGGACGCCCTTTACCCTCGTGGACACGGAGGTCTTTCAGCCCGCTCCCCAGAGGACCCCCCAGCCCGGCGGCAGGGACGTTACCTTCGATCTCAGACTGGACCTCGATTGGGAGGACGAGCCGGGTAACTATTCCAGCAATATCACGTTCATTCTGTTGGAGCAGCCCTGAAGCCTCTCCCGACTCCAACGCAGAACGTGGTCCGGTGGTTAGAGGGGGTATAGCGGCGTTCAGCGATGCACCACGCCTCTTCCGCTACAATTGGAGCAGGTCACCGTCTCTTTTATGGTCCCGGTCCCGCCGCACGTACCGCACGGCACGGAACCTATTCACGTATCGCACAGGCCGGTACCGCCGCACTCGGGGCAGGTTATCGCGGCGGTGACGGCGCCGTCACCCCCACAGGTGCCGCAGGTGACGTAGGCAGAACCCTGGCTCACGGTGACGGCGATACGAGAGCCGCGCGCGACGGAGGTATCGGGAGCCGGCTCCATAGCGCAGACCAGGCCGGCGCCCACGGACTCGTCATAAGCCTGCTGCAGTTCCACCTGGAAGCCCTGCGCCCGCAGGGCGGCCAGCGCGTCGGCTTCCGCGTGGCCCAGGAGTGAGGGTATGGCCACCATCTCCGGCCCCTTGCTCAGCGTCAGCGTGACGGACGAGCCCCGCTCGATATCGACTCCGCATGCGGGGTGCGTGGAGACGATCATCCCGGGAGGCACGGCGTCCGTGTAGGTTCCACTCGTCTCGCCAACCCCCAGGCCCGCCTCCGCGAGCCGGCCTTGTGCCTCCTGCGGGGTCAACCCCACCAGCTGGGGCACCGTCGACATCTCCGTCACGGAAGTGGACCTGCTACAGCCCACAGTGAAGTAAGCGTATAACAGTGAAAACAGGATGAAAGCCGCTACGAGCCTGGTCCTCTTGCGCGTACTCATCTACCGTCCTCCCCGTCTCCAATCCACGGTGCGGGTGTTCCGGCACTCCGGGATCGCCGAACAGTTATCTGTTATATCGCTCGTCATTGCCTATTCTCTACAATCCCGGGATTATCCGCCATGACATCTATCCGGTTCCCGGGAGCCCATCCTGGCCGATCTCGGCATCCTGATGCGCGGGGGGCTTTCTGCTAAACTTGTATGACGGCAGGGCGACGAGAAGGGTCCTACAGTGCGACCGGTGCTTTTTCATATCGGCGGCTTCGCCTTATATTCCTACGGGGTCATGCTCTTCGCGGCCTTTCTGGCCGGCGTGTTCGTGGCACGCAGCGAACTCAACCGCCGCGGGCTTGACGGCTCTTCCATATACCTGATAGCCGCGGTTGCCGCCGTTACCGGGGTCATCGGCGCGCGCGTATTCTACGTCCTGGGCAACCTGCGATCCTTCTACGGCAACTGGGGGCAGCTCTTCGACCTCAACATGCGCGGGCTGGTCTTCTACGGCGGCCTGGCGCTGGCGGTCCCCTCCTGCCTCCTGCTGGTGCGCTGGATGAAGCTGCCGCTCGGGGCCGTCTCCGATGCGGTAGGCCTGGCTATGCCCCTGTCACTGGCCATAGCCAGGGTGGGCTGCTTTCTCAACGGCTGCTGCGGCGGCAAGCCCTCCAGCCTGCCCTGGGCGGTGACCTTCCCGGGTTCGTCCACGCCGGTGCATCCCACCCAGCTCTACGAGATGATCCTGGACCTCGCGGCCTTCGCCTTCCTGCTCTGGGCGAGGAAGCGGCAGCACCGGGACTGGGACCTCTTCCTGCTCTCCCTGGCCTGCTACGGCATGATACGCTTCGTAGTGGAGTTCTTCCGCACCCACGCAGATCCCCATGCCGCCATATTCTTCCAGGTGATGAGCCTGGTACTGGCCGCCTTCGCACTCGGCCTCCTCCTCTATCGCCGGGCCCGGGTAGCGGAGAGCGGAAGCCAGTAGACCCGGTCTCCTTTCCGTAAACCGCTCAGGCCGGACCCTCCTGTCGCCGCAACGGTCCTTTAAAGTATACGCAGCTGAAAACCGTTATCTAAGTCGTAAACGCCCCGGAGGATCGGCAGCGGCTATGTGGGGTAAGTGATGAAAACGTTTTTCGCCATAACGGTCGCCGTTGCGGCATCCATCTGCTTGAACTACTCACTCTATCTCCAGAAGATAGCGGTTGACGCCCTGCCCAGAGTGAAACTCAAGCTCTCCTGGGCGCTGGTCAGGTCCTTTATTACCAATATCCCGTGGCTCAAGGCCCAGGGGTTCAACGTGCTGGGTTTCGCCCTCTACATGACGGCCCTAGCCTTCGCGCCCGTCTCCATCGTCGAGCCGATCATCGCCGCGGGGGTAGCGCTCCTCGCCTACCTGGCCATCAGGAACCTGGGGGAGAGACCGGGACGCCTGGACATGTACGCCATCGCAGGGAGTATCCTGGGAGTTATCCTCCTGGGCGTCAGCCTGGCGGAAGGTCTGCCCGAGGACCAGCTCCACGATCCGCTGGAACTGTGGGCTTTCGCCGCCGCCGCAGTGCTGCTCTCCGTGGTTGTCCCCCTGGTCATGCGCCGCAGGGGGGAGAGCAGCCTGGGAACGGGATTGGGGGTTTCCGCCGGACTGCTCATGGGGATTGCGGCGGTCTTCTCCCGCCTTCTCATGGGGAATTTCTCCGGCAAATGGTACCTGTGGATCGTGGCATGCATCGCTACCTACCTGCCTGGTTTTATCGTCCTGCAGGCGGCCCTCCAACGGGGTATGGCGGTGGTGGTGGCACCCGTGTATAACGGCCTCATGGAGTTCGTGCCCATCCTGGTGGGAATGATCGCCTTGAACGAACGTTTTCCCGACAGCTTTGCCCTGTCCGTGATCAGGGTTATCGCCTTCGTCATCATCCTGGCCTGTACCGTAATCCTCTCGCGCCGAGCGGAGGAGACGGATGGCGATGGAGGCGGGAAGGAAGCCGGGGGTGCTGAATGCGCTACCCGGGACGGGGCTTTCTAACCACGATGAAAACCTGGCGTATTGCGTGATGGGTGGAAGGAGAGGGTGATGGATCCCGTCAAGGCCGGTGGGGGCGAGGTCGTCTTCAGGGAGTTGCAGAGGTTCGGCCAGTGGTGGATATGGAGTATCATAGTCGCCGTGGCAGGATTCGCCTGGTTCACGGCCGTCTACCAGTTATTCCTGGGCAAGCCGTTGGGTGGCCGGCCGGCCCCGGACTGGATCCTGGTACTGATCTGGCTGCTTTTCGGGTTGGGACTCCCGCTCATGTTCATCTCGTCGAAGTTGATGGTGGCGGTGCGCCGCGACGGATTATTCTACCGGTATTACCCATTTCATCTCCATACCCACAGGATAGCTTTCAGCGAGATAAAAAAGGCCGAGGCCAGAACCTACAGTCCCGTCATGGAATACGGCGGTTGGGGTATACGCTACGGATGGGGCGGGAGGGGAAAGGCCTACAACGTGAGCGGGAACCGGGGGGTACAACTGGAGTTGGTGGATGGGAGGAGGGTCCTCTTCGGCTCCCGTAAAGCGGACGAACTCGCCTCGGCCATCAACGGTATGATGCGCCCGTAGAGGTCATCGGGATTACCGCGCTGGTCATGAAAATGCAGGGGGCTGGGGGCTGCGGCTGGAGTGCTCCGTCGGGGTCGCCCCGGACGGTGGGGAGATGCTCAACGCCACCCCCTGGAACTGACTGCGCTGGATACATAGGCGCAGGCTCATTGGTCGGGGCGTTGGGTGGGAGGTAATGGGAATTGGGGCCAGGATAAATCCTGGCCCACAGCGCTACGCGTCGCTGAACCCCGCCAGGTGTACGAGGGCTCAGTCTTGGCATTCCTCGCCTTCGGCTCGGAACGCAACACGTGAGCCCTTCCGGCGGGTTACGGAACGATCCGGGGCACGCAGACCGCCGTGCCGAAGACGGCGCTGTCGCTTTCGCGATGCAGGCTGTCGGACGGTCTCTATAGCCCGTAGGAGCGGGCGATGATCTCCTTCATGATCTCATCCGTGCCGCCGCCGATGGGTCCCAGACGCATGTCGCGCCAGGCACGGGCGATGGGATATTCCTCGGTGTAGCCGTAGCCTCCAAAGATCTGCAGGGCGCGGTCGGCCACGCGGCAGGCCATGGATTGGGTGAAGAGCTTGGCCATGGCCACCTCTTTCATCGGTTCCTTACCCTCGATATACATCTGGAGCACGTCGTAGGTGAAGGAGCGGCCCAGCTCGATTTCGGTGATCATGTCCGCGAGCATGTGGGAGATAGCCTGGAACTTCCCGATGGGCTGCCCGAAGGCCTGGCGGTCCTTGGCGTACTGCAGCGCCACCTGGAACAGCAGCCCCGCTCCCGCCACCGCCCCCAGGGCCATGATCAGCCTCTCCCAGACGAAGTTGGCCATGGTCTGGAAGAAACCCTTTCCCTCCTCCCCCAGCAGGGCGCTGGAGGGGACGCGCACATCGGTGAAGGAGAGCTCGCCGGTGTCCGATGCCTTCCAGCCCAGCTTTTTAATCTTCTTGGAGGTCTCGAAGCCGGGGATGCCGCGGTCGATGATGAACTGTGAAATACCGGAGTAACCTTTTTCACGGTCGGTCTTTACCAGGGCCACCACCCAGTCGCAGCGCACCCCGTTGGTGATGAAGGTCTTGGAGCCGTTGATGACCCAGTCCGCACCCTCCCTGACCGCATAGGTCTTGATGCCGGCCACGTCTGAACCTGCTTCGGGCTCTGTGACCCCCAGGGCGCCGATGGTCTCGCCTTTGATCCCCGGCACCAGGTATTTCTCCTTCTGCTGCGGCGTGCCGAAGCGGTTGATCTGGGGCATCGCGATGCCGATGTGGGCCCCTATGCCTGCCGCCACCCCGGCAGAGCCGCAGCGCGTTATCTCCTCGTGGAAGACCGCCTCGGCGAGGCGATCGTCGTCGCCTCCGTATTCCTCGGGATAGGACATGCCCAGGAAGCCGAGTTCGCCCAGGCGGTTGTAGAGCTCGCGGGGGAATTCCTCGGCCTCCTCCCATGCGTCGGCATGGGGAGCCAGCTCGTTCTCGACGAACTGGCGCAGATTCTTACGGAAATCCTCGTGTACCGGTTGAAAGATGTCGTAGCTCATCTCTTCCTCCCTATATCTTGTGGCGGGATCTGCGGACGCACGGATGCGTGGAAATTATAACACAAGGGCATAGCGCGAATAGCTGCAGCCGAAGCAGGTATAACGCCGGTGGGGTCAACATGCCGCCCGGGATTTCATACGTTTACCGCAATTACCGGAAATGGTGTTAGAATTATGAAGGAATAGGATTGGGGGAAAAGGAGGCATATATGTATCGCGTGCTTGTCGTAGACGACGATCCCATGGTTACCAGACTGGTGCGTATAAATCTGGAGTTGGAACAGTTCGAGGTCGAAGAGGCGTGGGACGGCAAGACCGCGATGAAGATCCTGAGAGAATCCCCCCCCGATCTGCTGGTGCTGGATATCATGATGCCCCAGATGGATGGTTGGGAGATACTGAAGCAGATGCGTGACGACGAAGGCCTCAAAGAATTGCCGGTGGTCATACTCACGGCGAAAGTACAGGACGAGAACATCGCCAAGGGGTGGAGGATGGGGGCTGACGGGTATATAGTAAAACCCTTCAACCCCGTCAATCTCGCCGAATCCCTCAATGCCGTTCTTTCATCCTCATACGAAGAGCGCCTCGCCAGGCGCGAGGTAGAGATCGCGAGGATGAAGGATATATACCTCGAGGAATAGGCCGGCGGTTCCAGCCGGCCTCCCGTAAGGCCCCGCCTGTGGCGTGCTTACGGGGTCTGAGACCGGATGATGGTACTGCCTCCATTATCGTGCCCCGGCATGCGGATAAGGATACCCTGCCCTACGAGCGGACGAAGCCGTGCCACATATCGGGGGCACGCCGGAGAGAAGGAAGGTGGCGGCGGGAGAGAACCACGGTGATCTTAAAGGTGGACGATAATCCAGGGAGGTCGAGATGCCGAGGATAGTGGTCCTTGCGCCGCTGCCGGAGGAAGTGGCCCGGGCGATGCTGGCGGGTTCCACGGACCGTGAGGACGTGAGCGTCGAAGTCTATAGCGGTGATCCAGGACCGGGGGTCGCCGAGGCGGTGAGGGGAGCCGACGTTATCATAGGCGATTTTACCTTCCGCCTGCCCATAGATGCTGATGCGGCGGAGGCGGCGCGGGGGTGCCTGCTCATCCAGCAGCCGAGCATCGGTTACCAGCACATCGACCTCGCGGCCACTCGTGCGGCGGGGATACCGGTGGCGAACGTAGGGGCGGCCAACGCCATCGGCGTGGCGGAGCAGACCATAATGTTCATGCTCTGCCTGCTCAAGAGGGCGCTCTACTTCCACGCCAAGACGGCGCGGGGGGAGTGGGCACAGCAGGATATCTTCACCCTCGGACTCCACGAGGTCTATGGCAAGATCCTGGGAATAGTGGGCATGGGGCAGATCGGGAGAGAGGTGGCCGCAAGGGCGAAGCCCTTCGGCTGCCGTATCGTCTATTTCGATATCGTTCCGCTGCCCGCCGGCGTGGAGCAGGAGTTAGGTGCCGAGCGCCTGGACCTCGACGATCTTCTACGCATATCGGACATCGTCTCCATACACGTTCCCCTCACGCCGGAGACTACGCTCCTCATCGACCGGGAGAAGCTGGCCGCCATGAAACCGGACGCCTTCCTACTCAACCTGGCCCGGGGGGAGGTAGTGGATGAGGAGGCCCTGGCGGAAGCGCTCGCGGAGGGACGGCTGGCGGGCGCCGGTATCGACGTCTTCACGCAGGAACCGGTAGACCCGGATAACCCCCTGCTCGCTTCGGACAAGGTCTTCCTGTCTCCACATGTCTCCGGGGGGACCAACGAAAGCAGGGTGAGGATGCTCACCATAACCGTAGAAAACGTGATCCGCGTTCTCTCCGGCGACAAACCCCTCTACGTGGTCAACGGCGTGGAATGAGGGGGTCGTATCTTCGATCTTCGGTTACGGGAAGAAGTGAGCATACTATAGGTAAATGCGTGGCGATAATATACGTCTTCGGCTTGACATGCAGGATGGGGCGGGGAAAGCGACAGGGAGTTGATGATCGATGACGGAGAAACCGAAGATCGAAGATACGACCCCATTGAACTGTGCGCAGGTGTTGATAGAGGGTATCAAGGCCATGGGGGCCGGGAGGATCTACGGGGTCATCGGGACCTCCAATATCTCCTTCATCGACACCCTCTATGACCACCAGGACGAGATCAGGTACATCTCCTGCCGGCACGAGCAGGTGGCGGCCAGCATGGCCGACGCGGAAGGGCGACTGACCGGCATACCCGGTATAGCCCTGACCCACTCTGGGCCGGGGACCTTGAACTCCCTCATCTCGGTGGGTAATGCCCGCAAGGACTGCAGCCCCATGATCGTCTTGAGCGGCGCGGTAAAAAGGAAGCTGAAGGGTGGAGACGGTATGCTGGAGGCCGACCACCGCAGCATCTTCGCGCCTCTATGCAAGGGGGTATTCCGGGTGGAGGAAGGCGGCCTTGCAGCCGCGGTCTTCTCCAAGGCATATACCCTGGCGGTATCGGGAGCGCGGGGACCGGTGCTCATCGAGGTCCCCGAGGACGTATGGGGAGAAGAGGCGGAAGACGGGACGCCTGCCTTCAGGCTCTCCGCCGAGTACCGACCGCCGCTGCACGTGGAAGACGTATGGAGATCGCTGGGAATGATCAAGGAAGCCAGAAGGCCGCTGATCATGTCGGGGGGAGGTCTGGCCTACGCCCGTTGCTCAGACCTGCTGGTGCGTTTCGCGGAGATGCTGCAGGCCCCGGTGATAACCACCGGCAACGGCCGCGGGACCATCCCGGAAGATCACCCCCTCTGCCTGGGAAGAGCTGGATTCGGCGGTGGCAGCGCGGTGGCGGACAAGGCGCTGCAGGAAGCCGATGTGGTCCTGGGACTGGGTTGCACCATTTCCGACATGACCTCCTACGAGTACACCCTGCCCATAGGCGGTGATGTGATCCTGGTAAACATAGACCTGGAGGCCATGCTCACCAGCCGCTTCCGGGCCCAGTACATGATCGAGGCGGACGCCAGGGACTACCTGGTCGAGGCCGTGGGAGCCCTGAAGGAATACCTCCCGCCCACGCGGGATGAATGGTGGAAGCTGCTGGAACCCACGCGGCAGGAATGGAGCAAGCTCATCGCTGCGGCGATCGCCTCGGATAAGGTCCCGCTCTCCCCGGGGCGCGTCGTGCATGAGCTCTCGCGCCTGCTTCCCGGGGGGCATATCGTAACCGTGGGTGGGGGCACCCATCTCCTCTACCCCATGGCCTTCCTGCCCTGCCGCGAACCCCTGACTTTTCTCTCGGCGGTGAACTTCGGGGCAATGGGATTCGGTTTCCCCGCTGCCCTTGCCGCCAAGCTGGTGCATACGGAGAAAGAGGTGGTCGCGATACTCGGAGACGGGGATTTCATGATGACCCTCCAGGACCTGGAGACGGCCTGCCGGGAGGGGATAAAGGTACGCGTGCTGGTGATCAACGACAACATGTACCGCGTGCTCAACCTGCGCCAGAGGCTGCAATGCGGCGGCAGAATACTGGGCACCTGCCACGGCAACCCCGACTTCGCGGCGCTGGCGCGCTCCTTCGGGGCAGCCGGGTGGAGGCTGGAACGGCCGGAGGATATCACCCCCGTGCTGGCCGAGGCACTGGCCGCGCCGGGACCCGCGGTGGTTGACGCCATCATCGACCCCGACGACCTGCCGCCCATGAACGTCGAGGCGATGTTGCGCATGGGCATGGCTTAAGGAGGTGGCGCATGGCGGCGGTTTCTTTCGAAGTCTCCACTTCATCGCGGTCGCAGATGGTGGACGTGACCGGCAGGGTGCGGGAGGTGGTACGCGAGTCGGGAGTATACGACGGCATATGCATAGTCTACGTCCCCCATACCACGGCGGGGGTCACGATAAACGAGAACGCCGACCCTGCGGTGGCGACGGATATCCTCGAGTACCTGGGAAAGCTGGTGCCGCAGGGAGGGTACCGCCACCGCGAGGGCAACGCCGACTCCCATATCAAGGCGAGCCTCATGGGCTTCTCCCAGGTACTGCTGGTGGAAGGGGGGGACCTCTCCCCAGGGACCTGGCAAGGGGTTTTTTTCTGCGAGTTCGACGGTCCGCGCCGCCGGCGCATGCTGGTGAAGGTGATCCCCGGTGGCTGAGAGAATCATCACTTTCACCAGCGATTTCGGGTGCTGCGAGGAGTGGGTCGCAGCGGTGAAAGGGGTGATCCTGTCCATCGCTCCGTCCGCCACGATCGTGGATATCAGCCACAGCATCCCGCCCTACGCCATAGGTAAAGGTGCCTTCGTGCTGGCCGCCGCCTTGCCGTACATGCCCGCAGGCGTACACATGGCGGTTGTGGACCCCGGCGTGGGGACCCGGCGCCTGGCCGTGGCCTTGCGGGCGGAGCGCGGCGATTACCTGGTGGGGCCGGACAACGGATTGCTCCTGCCGGCTGCGATGCGGCTGGGGGGAGCGCGTGAGGCGTGGTTCCTGGACAACCAGGATTTCTTCCGCACCCCCGTCCACCCCACTTTTCATGCCCGGGACATATTCGCTCCCGTGGCCGCCCACCTCTCCCTGGGAGCGGACCCTGGCGAGATGGGTTCGCGCATGCACACCGGCGACCTGGTGCCGGCGCCGTGGGGGCGCGCGCGAGAGGGTGAAGGGGCCGTCTATGCCACGGTCGTCGACATCGACCGTTTCGGTTCGCTGCGCCTGAATGCCTACCCCGAACAGGTCGCGTCGCTGGGCTGCGAGCCGGGAGACCGGGTTCTGGTAGGCCTTGGGGAAGAGGAGTGCGAAGCGGTCCTCGTCTCGACCTTCGGGGATGTGGGGGTGGGAGCGCTCCTGCTCTATGAGGACTCCTCAGGCGTCATGGCCGTGGGGGTCAACGGCGGCAGCCTGGCCGCGCGGAGCGGCGCCACGGCCGGCGACATTGCAATAATCTACTCCCCGCGGTGACCGCTTATTACAACGCGGCATCGTATTCCCGGGGGTAGACGACCGTTCCTGCTTTGCCCTTCAGGCTGCCCCGGGCGAGTTCCAGTGCCATGAAGGCCTCCTCCGGAGCCTCCATGGGCGGCCTGATGCACCACTGACTCGCCGGCTTGAAACCGAAACGGGAATAGTATCCGGGGTGGCCCATCACGATGACGGACGCGAACCCCATGCACCTGGCGGCCTCCACGCCGGCCTCGATCAGCTTCCCACCAATACCCATGTTCTGGTATTCAGGAAGGACAGCCAGGGGCGCGAGGGACAGGGATTCCACGCGTTCACCGGGGGTCTCGATATCCACCGGGAAGAAAAGGATGTGCCCGACAACCAGACCATCCACGCACGCGACGAGCGATAAACCCCTGATGAATCTGGGATTGTACCTCAGCGCTTCGACCATCGCACCCTCGCCGGGTTGCCCGAAGGCGAGGTCGTTCACCGTCCCGACCTCCGTGTAATCCCCCTTAGCCTCGGGCCTTATCTCGATATCCATGATGGTATTGTAAACGATTCTTCTCCGAGAAGTGCCTGGTGAAAACGTACCTTCGCGACAGCAAACTTCGAGTCAGGCCAGGCACGTTCCAGGCCCGACCCCAAGTGTACCTGAGCTCAACCACCCACACTTTCGCAGAAGAACCTCTGTGCAAAATTCAAGATTCAACAGGCTGACCCCAGGTATCGAGCGCGCCTGCCAAGAAAATCTTGCGCAGCGACTGAACACTTATTAATGTAGTAAGGACTCATTTCGATGTGATATCAGTTCTGCTGGAGGAGGCACGCATGCCAGAGGATTGCAAGAACCACCAGGCCAACCTGGAGAGGTGCAACTGCACCTACGAGCCCTGTTCGCGTAAGGGTTACTGTTGCGAATGCATGGAATATCACCGGCGCATGGGGGAGCTCCCGGCATGCTACTTCCCACCAGAGGTGGAGCGCACCTACGACCGTTCCATCCGGCGCTTCATGGCATGCCAGTGATATCGCGCGGTAAGAAAGCAGCAAGGTACGCGGAAAAGGAGGGAGAAGTGAACGAAGCTTATATAGTGAGTGGTTGCCGCACGGCCATCGGCAAGTTCGGGGGCGGCCTCAAAGACGTCAAGACGGGAGAACTGGTGCGCATCGTCATAGAGGAGGCGGTAAGGCGCGCGGGCATCTCCCCGGACCAGGTCGACGACGTAGTGTTCGGGCAAGTGGTGCCCCGCACGGATGAGAACTGCCTGGCGGCCAGGCTGGGAGCCCTGCTGGCCGGCATCCCCTATACGGTTCCCGCGGCCGGTGTCATCAGGGGCTGCGGCTCGGGGATGCAGGCTGTCATCGACGCGGTCAGGGCCGTTCGCCTGGGAGACTCCGAGGTGGCGGTGGCAGGAGGCGCGGAGAACATGAGCTCGATCCACTATTACAGCAACGACATGCGCTGGGGCAAGCGTATGCGCAGCGGGGAGTTCGTCGACGGTCTGTGGGAGGTGCTGCACGACCCCTATAACGGCCTCATCATGGGTATGACCGCCGAGAATATCGCCGAGAGATACGGCGTATCCCGGGAGGAGCAGGATGCCTATGCCCTGGAGAGCCAGCGCCGGGCCCTGGCGGCCATTGCCGCGGGGAAATTCAGGGAGGAGATAGTGCCGGTGGAGGTGAAGACGCGCAAGGGCACCACCGTCATCGACACCGATGAACATCCCACCGAGACCACCCTGGAAAAACTTGCCTCGCTTCCTCCCGCCTTCAAGAAGGACGGCTCGGTGACCGCGGGGAACGCCTCGGGCATCAACGATGCTGCCGCGGCGCTGGTGGTCATGTCCGGGGAAAAAGTGCAGGAGCTGGAGGTCAAACCGCTGGCGAAGGTGCTCTCCTACTCCTACGTGGGCGTGGACCCGGAGATCATGGGCGTAGGGCCGATCTATGCCATCCCCAAGGCGCTGGATAAGGCCGGCCTCAAACTGGAGGATATCGGGGTCATCGAGCTCAACGAAGCCTTTGCCGCACAGGCCTTCGTATGCATGCGCGAACTCGGTCTGGATTCCGCTATCACCAATATATACGGCAGCGGCATCGCACTCGGACATCCGGTGGGATGCACCGGAGCCCGCATCGTGGTCACCCTGATGAGCGCCATGAAGGACCTGGACGTGAAGACGGGCCTGGCGTCTCTGTGTATAGGAGGTGGCCAGGGCAGCGCCATCATCATCGAACGTCTGTAAGAATACCTTCGATAGTATGCATCGCGAAAGCGATTGTGCCGTCTTCGGCACAACGGTGTCCCAGCGCCTGGAAAAGTCCAGATAAACGTTTGAACCAGGACATACCTGCGTGGACTTGTCC
>QZKE01000050.1 GCA_003598015.1 Actinomycetota bacterium
CTTACCGGCATCAGCATCGCGGGGGCGGTTACCCACAACGCCGTACAGCTGTGGGTGGCTATGTGGCTGGTGGGATTCCCCGGGCTCAAGAACTACCTTCCCTATCTGCTCCTCATCGCCCTGCCCACGGGATTCTTCATCGGAGTGATCGCTCGCCGGTTGGCCATGGCCATAGGACGCGCCATTCCCGAGGAGGTTGGTTGATGTGGATGCGCAAAACGCCGCCGCGCCCATTGTGATCTGTGACGACGTATCCTTCATATACCCGGGCGGGGAAGGTATACCGGCCCTGGATGGCATCTCCCTGGAGATTGCTGAGGGCGAGCTCATGGCGATAGCGGGGCTGAACGGTTCAGGCAAGTCCACCCTGTGCAGGCTGCTCAACGCCCTGTTGCTGCCCGCGCGTGGGAAGGTGATCTCGTGCGGCCTGGATACGGCGCTTCCCGAGAACCTCTTCGAGATACGCAGGCAGGTGGGGCTCATCATGCAGAATCCCGACAACCAGATAGTGGGCCCTACGGTAGAGGAGGACGTGGCTTTCGGGCCGGAGAACCTCGCCCTGCGCAGGGATGAGATCCATGCCAGGGTCGAGGAAGCCCTGGAAGCTATGCACCTGACCGCGCTGCGGGAGCGCGAGCCGCATCTTCTCTCTTTGGGGGAGAAAAAGCGCCTGGCGGCAGCGGGGGCTATGGCCTTGCGTCCGCGCGTCCTGGTATCGGACGAGTCCACCTCCATGCTCGACGCCCCCACGCGTGCTGAGACCATTTCGCTTTTCAAGCGGCTCCGTGACGAACAGGGGATCACCGTCATCCACGCCACTCACCGACCCGAGGAGATCCTGGCAGCCGACCGCGTAGCCCTGCTGGGGAGCGGGCGCCTGCTGTTCGAGGGTTCCCCGCACGCACTCTTCGAGAAAGTGGAGCTGAGCGAGGCGCATGGGCTGCGCCCAACCGCCCTCTACCACCTGGTGCGCGAACTGGAGCAGCGTGGCTGTCGGCTTCCCGGCACAGCCCTGGAGGCGAAAGAGGTAGCGGAGGGGTTATGGGCATTGCGCTGAAAGGGGTGGGGTTCACCTATCTGCCGGGAACGCCCATAGCCAGGGACGTGCTCTCCTCTATCGATCTTCACTTGCATGCAGGCGAGATACTCTGCCTCATGGGCAGAACGGGCTCCGGCAAGTCCACCCTCTTGAACGTCATGTCGGGACTCCTGGGAGCGACCTGTGGTGAGATCTCTCTCGACGGGGAAAACATAAACGACCGGGCCGGGACCCGTGCCTTGCGCAACGCCGCAGGGGTGCTGCTGCAATCCTCGGAGATGCAGCTTTTCGCGGAAAGTGTGGAAAAGGACGTGGCTTTCGGTCCCCGCAACCTGGGCCAGTCGGGTGAGGAATTGAAGCAGGTGGTGCGAGATTCTCTCGCGGCTGTCGGCCTGGATCCCGAAGTCTACTCGTCCAGGTCGCCTTTCACCCTGAGCGAAGGGGAGATGCGGCGCGTAGCCCTGGCGGGTGTACTGGCGATGCGGCCGCGATACCTGCTCATGGACGAGCCCACCTCCGGTCTCGATCTCCCCGGGCGCAGGTTGCTCTATGCCATCCTGGAGGGATTGCGGGAGAATGGCGTTGGAGTGTTGATGGTAACGCACGATTGGGAAGAGGTCGAGCTCCTCGCGAACCGGGTCGCCGTACTCTCACAGGGACATATCCTGCTGGAGGGAGAGAAGGAAGTGGTGGCCACCGCGACTTGCGAACTCGCGTCGGCCGGCCTGAGACCACCGGCCCTGGTAGCGGTGCTGTTCGAGCTGCGCCGTATGGGTCTCGACCTCCCCATCCGCCTCTCCTCGCCCGTGGAAACCGCTGCCATCATCGCCGCGGCATTGGAGGGGGCGGTGAGGTGAGGGATTTCAATCGCATCAGGCTGGGGCAGCACTATCCCATCGCCTCCCACGTTCATGACCTGGACGCGCGGGTGAAGATCGTGTGCATCCTGGCCCTTATTATTGGCGCCTTTATCACCAACAGCGCCGCGGGCGTGATGCTTCTCTTCCTCTTTACGCTGGCTGTCGTATACGTGGCCAAGCTTCCTCCCTTCCAGGTACTCGCGGCTTTACGCTCCGTCTTTGTACTGCTGCTCATCACCGCGCTGGCCCAGCTCTTTTTCTCACCTGGACGGGTGCTCTGGGAATGGGGGCCTTTCGTGGTCACCAATACCGGGGTCCAGAACGGTATCCTCTATTCGTTACGCCTGGCCATGGCGGTGATTCTTATATGCATGCTCACCATGACCACCAACGCGGTGGAGCTGTTGATGGGGATGGAGAGCCTGATGTCGCCGCTGCGCCTGATCGGGTTCCCCGTACAGGAAACGGCCATGATCCTCACCATGGCCCTGCGTTTCCTGCCCGTTCTGCTGAGCCGCTCCGGAGAGATAGCCCGCGTTCAGGAAGCCCGTGGCGCCGATTTCTCCAGCGGGCGCCTTCTGCGCCGTATGCGCTCCCTGCTCCCCCTCTTCGTTCCGTTATTCACCGGCTGCTTCAAGGACGCGCAAGAACTGGGTACGGCCCTCGCCTCCCGTGGATACCGGGGCGGAGAAGGCCGTACCCGCTATCGCACCTCGCGTTGCGGTCTCGGGGACCTGGCTGCGCTCGCCGCCGTAACGGCGATCATGGTTCTGGCTATATGGTTGCCCGTATAGGGGGTCCCGGAGGTTGCGCTGCTTACCGCAATGCGGTTAGCAGGAAATCCTCCCAGGGTACCTGGGCCATGAAATGTTCGTTGAAGTCCTTTATCATCACGTACATCCAGTACAGGCCGTAGATACCACAGGTGATGATGGTCAGGAGCAGGAAGGTCAGGTACTCTCTCCTGGGCACGCTGGGAACCGCCTGGCCCGCCTCTCCCGCCAGCCCCAGCTTGGACAGGGCGCTGCTCATGATGGTGAAGAACTGCGATTCCACCGCGTCATGCTCCACGTAATCCTGCATGAGCAGGTAGTAGAGGATGGCGTAGCCGATTATGCTGGTGAAAATGCATATGATCAGCCAGATCGCCGCCCCTCTCTCCGCGGCCATGGTTGCCATGCGCATGCGTATCTGCTCCAGCTGGGAGAGCTCGGCGGCGATGACCTCCTCCCTTCCCTGCGCCTTTGCTTTCAGCTGCGCCAGGGAAGAATCCACCACCGCGGACATGCGCTGGAAGTGCTCGTCCCTCCTCTGCACCAACTTGTAGATGATGTACAGGCCGTAAATGCCGCAGGTGATGATGGAAAGGAGGATGGCAATCCCGGGATCGGTGATGAAGTCGGTGTTGGCCCTGGCCGCCACGTTGTATTCCAGTGCCGCTCCGGCCTGCACGGGGTACTGTGAAACCTCCATACCTTCTCCTTTCACGCTCCGGTCCCATGCGGGTCCGGCTTCAGATATTTACTCCGAAAAACACCAGCCGGGCCACCCATGCTACGGTCAGCATCCCCAACGTAGCCCAGGCAATCGATTTCCAGGCCCGCTCGCTCGGGCGTGGCAGGATACGCCGTGACATGACGAATTCGGCCATCAGCGCCACGCTGACCACAGTGATCGCCAGGAACAGCGGCGGTCCCAGCAGGTGCATGCGGAAAGCGTCCCCGAGATGCCCGTGGGCGGTGGCGGCCAGGCTGCGGGTCATGCCGCAGAGAAGGCAGGGCAGGCCGGTGATGCGATGGAAGAGGCATCCGGGCGTGATGGTGTCGGCGATTCCCTCCAGGTAGGGATAGATGAAAGCTCCGACCAGGATGAGGATGCCACCTCCCAGCAATCCGGCTTCGTGCGAGATCCTCCGACTTCTCCTCAGCCCGGTGGGCGCGCTATCGACGCCCCCGTAACCGATCCCACCGTCCGAAGCGGCCATGGTAGCGGTCTCTCTCTGCATGTTATCTATTATAACCTCCAGGCATGCGACCTCCGCCACTATTGCGCGGGTGCGAGGCGCAGCTCCCCCGCTTCATCCTCGACATAGGCGAAGGGGCTTTCATCCTCGTGGGTGAAGAAAAGGAGGTCGTGACGGCGTGCAGCCTCCCTGAGAATCCTGCCCTTCACCTCCATGAGGTCCAGGGGGTAGAGGTCCCAACCCATATGCCAGTTCACGCGTAGATGTGCCCGGGTAGGGACGAGGTCGCCAAGGAAGACGCAGCGGGCTCCGCCGCACTCCATGTAAGTGACCTGGTGACCCGGGGTATGTCCGCCGGTATGAACCACCCTCAGCCCCGGGAATATCTCGGTCTCCCCGTCAACCGGCGCGAGGAGCCCCTTCTGCTCCAGGATGGAGTAATCACGCGGGTCATAGGATGCACGGCTCCTAGGATCGGGGCTGGTGGCGGCATCCCATTCCCGGCGTTGAACGATATACCTGGCACGCGGGAAGGTTGGCTGGAAGGTTCCGCCCGAGTCCCGCGTGGCCCAGCCGCAGTGATCGAGATGGAGATGCGAATGGATGACGAAATCGATATCCTCCGGCTCGCAGCCCTCGGCGTCCAGAGCCTGCATGAGGCCGCCTTCCCTCTCGAGCCCGTAGAGGTCCTCCTCCCTGAGGGACATCTTGTCTCCAATACCCGACTCCAGCAGCACCAGGCCGTGCGATGACTTTACCAGCAGGGCGTTCAAGCCCAGCCTGATGCGGTTTCTCTCATCGGCCGGTTTCTTCCTCTCCCACAGCGGCTTGGGGATCACCCCGAACATGGAACCCCCGTCCAGGCGGAAACAACCGTCGCAAAGGGAGACGAGCTCCCATTCTCCGAGCATTACCCTGTAGGAGTTCAAGTAGTCCTCCTTATTCGTTCTTCTCATATCTGGCTGGTCTCTCCCTATTCACCATTAAATACGAATATAAGGCAAGGGTAGCGCCCGAACCATGTCTATACTCATTCTGCGGCGTCATCTTTTTTCCCGGTTCAACAGCCGGTTCTTTACTCCTTAAGGAAAGGTCATCCGCGACCGATTCCCGAGATAACGGAGAGTTTCCAAAGGGGGCTCCATATATGCATAAGGCCAGGGTGTTGGAGAAGCAGGGTGGCTTTACCCTTGTCGAGTTGATGGTGGTGGTCGGTATCATCGGTATACTGGTGAGCATCGCCGTTATCTCCTTCGCCTTTTCCGTCAGCGCCAGCAAGAAGACGGCCTGCCGGGCCAACCTCAAGACAATCCGCGACCAGATCGTCGTCTATTACAGCAGATATCATGCCTATCCGCCTTCCCTGCAGGACCTGGTCCCGGAGTATATCGAAAAAGACAGCAGCCTCAATTGCCCGGATTCGGGTGAGGCATACGACTATGATCCGGGCACCGGCGAGGTGTCCTGTCCCTTTCATACCGGAATCTGAGCGGAGGGATGGGGAGGAGAGACGCGACGATGAAATACGCCAAGTTCGAACGCATGCTGATCCTGGTGATAGCCATTGCCATCGCGGTCATGGCCGCTGCCATGGTGGTACAGAAGACGGACGGCGTAGAGATCTTCGGTCATGTGATGATGCTCGTAGTCATCATAGCCAGCCTGTACTGGGGCAAGCGCGGGGCGCTCATCAGCTTCCTGGCCTGCTTCTCCGCCTACACCGCGGCTCGCCTCATCTGGATCGGGGATTTCAGCTACGGCGCCGCCCTGCAACTCATCGTCGCCAAATTTCTCGTCTACGGCATCCTGGCGCTGCTCTGTTCCTACATACGCGTACAGTTCAGGTACTTTTTCGTTAAACTCGAGCATCAGGACTTCATCGATGACGAAACCCAGATAGGTAACGCCCGGTTCCTCGCCAAGGAATTGGCTTCCCGCATCAACGAGAACGAGCGCTATGACATACCCTTCTCGCTCATCAACTTCTCCCTCGATGCGGCTTTCGTCAAGGATATGCACACTCAGGGTATAGACGTGCTGCGAGACCTCAGCATCGGCATCCTCAAGAGCGACACGCGCTCCGTGGACGAACTGGCAAGGGACAGCAATGACCTGCTGATCATCCTCCCCAGCGTCGGCAGGGAAGGAGCCCTGGTATGCGGACAGCGCCTGGAGAACAAGATACGTAAATACCTCGAGCAGCACCTGCATAATGGCGAGATGGAGAGCGTGCTGAACCTGGCCATATATGAATATCCCGAAGACAAATCCGAGGTCGATGCCCTCCTGGACCGGCTCAACTCCCAGCTGAAGTAGACCGGCAACAATAGTCTGCAGCGCGAAAGTCAGGTCCTAACCCGGCACGGGTACATCCGGACATGGTTATCCAGCATGTCTTCCTCGTTCCGTTACAGGACCCGTCCCCGGAACTCCCCACCCTCGCCTCGCGGTGCCTTTGCCACAATCTCGACTATGGTCGGGGAAAGCCCTATGCGATCCGCCAGCTTCACACCGCCCCAGAAGGATGCCAGGCCGGCGATGACCGCCGCGATAATTCCCGCCCCCTGGCCGTCGCTTGCTCCCGCCAGCACCCACAGGGAAGCCACGGTGAAAAAGGCGGCCGCCATGGCCAGGAGGGGAAGGCCGAATACGACCAGGTAGCTGAGGGATATCCTGCGCGACGGCACCTTGAGGATGACCTCGTCTCCCTCCCCGGCACCCAGGCGGTTCGCGGCGCTGAATTCCATGGTGTGTTCGCGGTTGCGGGCGAGCAGGCCGCAGCCGCCGCATTCAGCGCAGTTCACGCGCGCCACGCGCACCAGCGCCCTCTTTCCTTCCCTTTTTATGACCATTGCCCTGCAGTCCATATGACAAGTTTACCCCATATCGCCTCCGTCCCGGATATAGACGGAGAGGGAAACGACGCCGATTACCTATCCCATGAGAGAAACAAGTCGCGATGCCGGTCAATCTCTCCGGGTACGGACATACCGCCGGATGTTCCCGATCAACGGATTCTCTAGATATATTTTTCGGGTTATATAGACAATTATTTCGGAAGTTCTAGACATATGCATTTGCCAGGGTATAGATTAATGCTGGTTTTTGTTCTCCGCTAGTCGTAGAATATGGCGGAATATCTCTTACGTCGTAGAAGGCAAGCAGATGCGTGTTACTTCGCGGTTGCTAGGCAGGATAAGGGGCGGTGTTCACCCCCCCGGCAACAAGGACTTTTCAGCAGACGCAGCTATCCGGGAGCTAGCTGCACCCTCCACGATCATCATACCCATGCACCAGCATATCGGCGCCCCCTGTACGCCCCGGGTCAAGAAAGGGGACGAGGTGTACGTGGGCACGGTCATCGGGGATTCAGATTCCTACGTCTCGGCGCCGGTTCACTCCAGCGTATCCGGCGTAGTCATACAGGTCGCTCCCCAGGCCCATCCCACCGGCGGGGAAGTCCTGGCAGTGCTCATCGATAACGACGGTGAATACCTGGGCGACCCCTCCCTGGCCGTGCCGGGTCCATGGGAAGATATGGAAGCCGATGAAATACGGCAGGGCGTGCGGGATGCCGGCATGGTGGGATTGGGAGGCGCCGCCTTTCCAACCCACGTCAAGCTCAGCCCGCCCCGGGAACATCCCATAGACACGGTGATCCTCAATGGGGCGGAATGTGAGCCCTTCCTGACCTCCGATTATCGCCTGATGCTGGAGCAGCCCGAGGCGGTGCTCGAGGGATTACGGATAATTATGCGGGCGGCGGGAGCCGCCAGGGGGATCGTAGCAATAGAAGACAATAAGCCCCAGGCCTTGAAGGTGATGGCGATGGCGAACCGGGGGGGAGGTATCGAGGTCACCCCCGTTGCCACCAGGTACCCGCAGGGGGCGGAGAAAGTGCTCATCGCCAGCCTCCTCGGAAGGGAGGTGCCCTCGGGAGGCCTGCCCATGCACGTGGGGGTAGTGGTGAACAACGCGGGTACGGCCCACGCCATCGCCCGTTACTTCTCCACCGGCATGCCCCTGGTGGAGCGAGTGGTGACGGTCACCGGCTCCGTTGTACGTGAGCCGTCCAACCTCATGGTGCGCATCGGCACCAGCTTCAGCGCAGCCATCGAGGCCTGCGGCTGGTTCACGGAGCCGCCGGGCAAGGTGCTAATGGGAGGGCCCATGATGGGACTGGCCCAGTATACGCTGGATGTACCGGTGATCAAGGGGACATCCGGTATCCTGGCCCTCTCCCGCGGGGAAACGGAATATTCCATCCCTTCGGAGCCCGTATGTATCCGCTGCGGGCGTTGTGTGGACGCCTGTCCCATGGGACTCATCCCCACCTACCTGGCGTCCTACGCCTATAGCGAGAAATGGGATGCCGCCGCGCGCTTGAACATCGAGGACTGCTTCGAATGCGGTTGCTGCACCTACTCCTGCCCCACCAAGAACCCCCTGGTGCAACTGATCAAGACGGGCAAGAAAGAGCTGGCACGCCGCAAGAAGCGCCTGGAGAGCCAGGCCTCCAAGGTCGCCGCATCCGGCAGGGAAGGGGAGGGCGGCAATGGATAATAACCTTATCGTCTCCACTTCACCCCATATACGCGACCCTATTAATACGCGCAGGATCATGTGCCAGGTTATCGCCGCCCTTGCTCCCGTGACGATCTATGCCCTGGTAATCCACGGCCTTCCCGCCCTCTGGGTACTGCTGGCCTCCATCGCCGGGGCACTGCTGGGTGAGTTCGTTATGGAGAAAGGGCGCCGCATGCCGGTTACCCTGGACGACTGCAGCGCCCTGCTCACCGGGTTGCTGCTCGCGCTTACCCTCCCTCCCCTGCTGCCGTGGTGGATAGCCGGAGTGGGGGGGCTGATGGCCACGATACTGGGCAAGCAGATTTTCGGAGGGATCGGACACAACCTCTTCAACCCCGCACTGGTGGGACGCGCGGTGGTCTTCGTCTCCTGGCCCGCCTATTTCGCCGCCGGCTACGCCAAGTCGGCCGCTATCGGTATCGCCAACACCGCCACGCATAAGTCCATCGAGGCCGCGGTGGATATCGTCAACGGCGCCAGCCCCCTGGCGGCCATGAAGACGATCTACGACGGGGCGGCCAAGGCTCCCCAGGGCCTCTTCGGTTCCAGCTACTACCGGCCCCTGCTCTTCTCCAATCCCTGGGGATGCCTGGGAGAGGTATCGGCGATACTGCTCGTACTGGGCGGCGTTTACCTCGTGGTGACGCGGGTGATCGACTGGAGGATACCGGTGGTCTACTTGGGTACGGTCGTCTGCCTCACCGCGGTATCGGGCCGCGATCCCCTCTTCTACACCCTGGCGGGCGGGCTGCTCATCGGGGCCATTTTCATGGCCACCGATTACACCACCAGCCCCCTGGCACGCCGGGGCAAGATCGTCTATGGGGTGGGGCTGGGAGTGGTCACCTGGCTGCTGCGCGGCTGGTCGAACAACCCCGAGGGCGTGATGTTCGCCATCCTGTTCATGAACGCCCTGGTGCCCCTCATCGACCGCTACATCCTGCCCCGCAGGTACGGCCAGGTCAAGAAAGCGGAGGAGGTGGCGCAAGCATGACGAAGACCGTAATCAACCTGGGATTGAGGCTTCTTATTGTCTGCCTTGTGGCCGCTACCGGCCTGGGTTTCACCTATACGCTGGTGGAGAAACGCATAGCCGAGCAGGACAGTAAGCGGCGGGCGGAGGCCGCGGAGTTGGTCCTGGCACCCATCGGGGCGCAGCCCCAGGAAAACCCGGAGCTGACGGCCTCACTACAGGGAGACTTCCCCGACCTCATCGGCGTCTTCGAGGGAGTGGACGGCGGCGGTAACGCGAGAGGCTATGCTTTCGTGCTCAAGAGCAAGGGTTACAACTTTATCACCATGGCGGTGGGGGTTGACGCGGCCGGTCAGGTGACGGGGATTGAGGTAGTCACCAACGAGGAAACGCCCGGCCTGGGAGCGGTGGCGGCGGAGAACCCCGGTTTCCTGGGCCAGTTCAACGGCAAGGGACCTGATGCGTTGAACCTGGACGAGGATATAGACGGCGTCACCAGCGCAACCTTCACATCCCGGGGCATCACCAACGGCGTGAACATGGCCCTGGAGATATGGAGACAGCTGCAGGAAAACCCCGAGGAGTGAACGATGGAAAAAGAGAGGACGCTTTGGGGAGAGTTCAGCAAGGGATTTATCACCACCAATCCCCTGCTGGTCCTGATGGTGGGCCTGTGTTCGGCGCTGGCCATCTCCACCAAGGTGGAGAACTGCATCTTCATGGGCCTGGCGGTCATCTTCGTCCTTACCTGCTCCAACGTTATCATCTCCCTCATCCGTAACTTCATCCCAGACCAGATACGCATCCCCATCTATATCGTGGTCATCGCCTCCTTCGTGACCATCGTGGACCTCACCCTCAAGACCATACCGGCCGTTTACGAGAGGTTGGGGGTATGGATACCCCTCATCGTGGTCAACTGCATCATCCTGGCGCGCGCCGAGGGTTACGCCTCGGACGCGAAGGTCTCTCACGCCCTCATGGACGGCCTGGGTATAGGGTTGGGGTATACCATCGTCCTGCTCATCATGAGCACATTCCGGGAACTGCTGGGCACGGGGAAGATCGTCATGTTCAACACCACCATCGTCACCCTGGGCACAGATAAGATGCCGGTGATCTTTATCCTCTTCCCGGGGGCGTTCATAACCTTCGCCCTGCTCTCCGCCCTGCTGCAGTGGTATCAACAGCACAGGAAGCCGAAGGTCAAGGAGGGATGAGGTCATGAATGAAGCCTGGCGGTACTTTCTGCTCTTCTTCGGCGCTACGCTGGTCGCCAACATACTCCTCATCAGGTTCATCGCCCTCTGCCCTTTCTTCGGAGTCTCAGGCAGCCTGGAGACCTCACTGGGGATGAGCATATCGGTCGTCTTCGTCATGGTGATGGCCACTTCGGTGAGCTGGGTGGCCTGGAATTACATCCTCGAGCCGCTGGGGGTGGGGGAGTTCCTCTATATCCCCGCCTTCATCCTCATCATCGCCAGCCTGGTGCAGTTCGTGGAGATGGTCATCAAAAAGACCAGCCAGCCCCTGTACCGTGCGATGGGGATCTATCTTCCCCTCATCACCACCAACTGCGCCGTGCTGGCGGCGGCAACGGAGAGCGTGAAGCCCGGTTTCTTCACCAAGTTGAACATAGCTTACCACTACGGCTTTATCGAATCCGTGGTCTATACGCTGGGCGTCGCGGTGGGGTTCTCCATAGTCCTGATAATCTTCGCGGCCATGCGCGAGAGGCTGGACCTGGCCCCCGTACCCAAGTTCTTCCGCGGTATCCCCATAGCCTTTATCACCGCCGCTCTCTTCTCCCTGGCCTTCATGGGCTTCGCGGGGATGTTCGGACTGTGAGGAGCAAGCGATGGACTGGTCCCTGATCTGGAAAGCGGCCATCGCCCTGGCCGGCTTCGGCGCGCTGCTTGGGGCGATCCTGGCCATCGCTTCCAAGCGTTTCCATGTCGAGGTCGACCCCCGCGTCGAAGAGGTACTGGATGCCCTCCCCGGCTCCAACTGCGGTGCCTGCGGACTGCCGGGATGTGAGCCCGCCGCCGAGGCGATAGTCAGGGGCGAGGCGGCCGTTACCGTATGCAAGGCCGGCGGCCCGGACGTGGCCGCCGAGGTGGCGCGGATCATGGGCGTGGAGGTGGATTCGACCGTCCCCCTGGTAGCCCACATCCACTGCCGTGGAGGCGCGACCCTCTCCCCTATCAGGGCGGTCTACCAGGGAGTCAACTCATGCCGCGCCGCGGAGATAGCCATGGGCGGGGGCAAAGCCTGCCCCTACGGATGCCTGTGCCTGGAGGATTGCGCAACCGTCTGCCCGGTGAACGCCATCACCTTCGACGAGGATTGCGTACGCCGCGTCAACGTCAAGAAATGCACCGGCTGCGGCCTGTGCGCGGACGTCTGCCCCCGCGACCTTATCGAGATGGTCCCCGCCCCCGCCACCGTCTTCGTGCGCTGCAAGTGCCAGTACACGGGCAAGAAGGCTTTAAGCGTATGCAAGGTGGCCTGCATCGGGTGCAAGAGGTGCAAGAAGGTCTGTTCCGAAGACGCCATCCACGTGGACAACGGCTTCGCCACCATCGACTACGAGAAATGCACCAATTGCGGTGAATGCGCCATGGCCTGCCCCACCGACTCCATCCAGATCTGGGTGGTGGACGACGAGCACCCCGAGGGGGGCGAGTTCGTAGTCCCCGAGGGAAAGAAACAGCGGAGGGGTGGCACCGGGGATGACTCCGGCGAGACAACGGCGGCGATAGAAATCGCGAGTCCGGGAGAGACACCGGAATAGGGGCTTCCCGGGAGCGATTCTCCAGGCTCCGCAAACCCACCCCCTTTTGCCGCGCAGCCTGGTGTGCGGGGGGATATCAACCACATAGGGCCATGGTTTGCAGGGGGTCCCTCGTGGGGCCCATGCATTGCCTGGGGGTCGCGTGCCTCCCTGGCGGGACGCGCCCCTCAGGCCTCGGCATCCTCCGCGGCCTCGCCGCACAACCGGGCGATGGAACTGCGCACCGCTTCCATGAGATCTTCCTTGCGCTCCATGGTATAGTCAGATGCTTCGATATACGTGCCGATATCGATGGTAACCTCCTGATCGAGGACGAAATCCAGTGTCTTGGGCGGCAGCACCTTCTCCGACCCCCGTATCCCGACGGGGATGATGGTTGCGCCCGATTCGATGGCCATCACAAACCCGCCCTTCTTGAACGGTCCCATGCGGCCGGTGCGCGAGCGCGTCCCCTCGGGGGCGATCCACAACACGATGCCGTCCTCCATCTTGGCCCGGGCGGCGGCAAGGTCCTTCTTGGCCTGCTCGAAATCTTTGCGGTCGATGGAGATGAACTCTCCGGCCGCCATCCCCCGCCCCCACAGGGGCACCTTGAACAACTCCTTTTTCGTGAGCATGCGTACGCTGCCCGGCATGGCCAGCACCATCAAGGGGATATCGTAATGGCTGCGGTGGTTGCACATGATGATATAGCGCTTGCCCGGTTCTATCCTCACCCCGTGGGGATCGTTCACCTTGTAGTCTATCCCCACGGCGTCGACGAGCTTTTGCGCCCACCATCTCAGCCATTTATCGCCGTACCAGCGCGGATAGCCGCCTCTTATATTGACCTTGTAGAGGACGATGAGTGTGATCCGCAACGTAGCGTAGATGGTCACGATCGTGATGCGCAACTTCTGCAGGATATTTGCCCGCATGCAAACCCTCCCTCGCTTAGGTACTCCGTTTCATAAATACGCCGGCATTCGATGGCCGCTGCATCGCCCTGTTTCCGTCCCGGAGAAACATGGCGCTCAATCGAGTTTGCTTCGTCGCGGTGCGTCACCGTATTATGAAGCGGAGTACTTAGGTGCCGGTATGATGATTCTGCATGAGGCGAAGGCGTAACGCAACCGTTGTTTCGCCGCTCTGCGCTTGCGGGCTCTCTATATGACGTCCCCCCTCAGCCACTTCAGCGTGGGCCTCAGAAAAGGATGTTCCTCACCCAGCAGGTCGAAGGCCGGTCCGCGCAAGGCCCCCCGCTCCCGGGCCCAGGGCAAGAGGTTGTCGTATGCGGTCTCTACGCGCGGATGAGAGGAAAGTCCCAGGCCTGCGGTAATGGCGGACGCGAAACCCAGGGCGAACTCCTCGAAGCGGGATGCCGGCTCCTCCGCCTCCCTCGACAGCTCACCGGGCAGATAGACTCCCACCAGGTGGGGTGCCCTGAAGATAACGATCACGGGGTCATATACCAGGGCGAAGAACCTGCGCTTGAAGCGGGTGACGTGGAAGCCGCTGTGGGGCAGATAGCATCCGAACTCCTCGCGCTCGCCACGAGTGCAGGGCGGGAAGACCTCCTCCACGACATCACGCACGGTGTCTTCCAGCATACCTGTCACTCTATCCCAGCCCGGCTCCCCATCCAGGCGAAGCTCGGCAAACAACGATCCGCGCAGCGAGTTTCCCGCATTCGCCATCCGCTGCTCCAGGGGCTGCAGGAAATGGGTCAACCCTCGAGCCGAGTATGCTTCATAGGATCGGTCTCCCAGACCGGCGTAGCCGTATGCCGTATCCCTGTCCAGCTGCAGTATGCGAACGCGAAAGCGTACCAGCCCACGGCCTGCCTCCTGTCCGGGCGGCACGAGGAGCGGAATACGCATATAGTCACGGGTGAGGACATCACGCACGTGGGCGGGAAAATCCGGCCGGTCAAAAGCCGATTTATCCCGCTGGTAGAGGAAGACTATGCGCGAACCGTCGGGCAGTGGCGGCAATCTGTTCACCGGCAGGTAATGCGGTGAGGCGGAGGGCGGACTCTCACCCCGGCGCAGGGCAGCCCTCATCTCGCCCAGGAAATAGGAGGGGTAATAGGCACGGGGCTGGTAGATAGCCGTATATGGGCTGGCCAGCGCCTCTCCTTCCACCTCATCTCCTGCGCGCAGGGCTTCCCCCAGGATCCCGGCCTTGATGCCGGCTACGTCCATCCCGGAAAAGGACCTTGCCCTGCCCTTCGCCTCCAGCGCCCGCCGGTATTCGGAGAGGGCGAAGCAGAAAGAGAACTTGGATATCTCCTCGGCCAGGGTTTTCCTCTCCCGGGGTCGTGGAACCCGGTATTCTTCCTCTCCCAAGATCCCTTCCTTTGCCTAGGCGCCCGCTCCATGCATATGATCGCATGCGGTCGCCCCTGGACGACCGTATTCATGGACCTGGGTACTCGGTTCGCCGCCGCGTACATTATAGCGTTAAGCGGGATCCGCCGACTCGCATTCTTACAACTCATCGCGCCCGCATGGCTGAAGATGTGGTTCTTTTCCGAGAAGTACGGGTTCGGGCCCGGCTTAACGCGTCCCATCATCGATTCACTCACACTTCATGACGAAGAACCAAAGATGCTAATATATGTGCGGCACGCTTACAGGTGCCCGGGAGGGGGCGACCGAAAGGAGGACGACGTTGGCGAATAACGGGGACGCAACCATCTACGGGGCTGGCATGTCCGGCCTCGTCGCCGCTATCGACCTGGCCAGGAAAGGCTACGGGGTGGTCGTACACGACCGGGAGAAAGGATTCGGCGGGGATTCCATCTACAACCCATCAACCCACACCACCCCGATCGATGTGGCGCGCACTTCCGAATATATCGGCATCGATCTGTCCGATGTGTTTCACCCCCTGCTGGAATGCTCCTTCTACTTTCATGATGCCTGCTTCAATCCACCCCTACACATCCTTGACCTGCACACGGTGGAGCGGGGCAACCGGCCCACCAGCCTGGACAGCCTCCTTTACGAGGAGGCGAAGAAGCTGGGGGTGCGCTTCGAGTTCTTATCATCCCTCGGCAGGGAAGATATTCCCGGCCTGCCCGAGAACACCATTATCGCTTGCGGCCTTACCCCGAGTGCCTACGAGATGCTGAACATCCCCTACTTGCGCTGGTACGGCTGGTGCTCGCGGGGTGAGATCGGGTTCAGCAACCGCTCCTGGATCTGGATAGACGAATCCATAAGCGAGTACGGATATATGAGCTCCTGCAACAACTACTACTTCGACTTCCTGTTCTCTACCCGTCATGTGGACCGTGCTGCCCTGGACAAATACCAGGAATTCATCGTACGCCACCAGGGAGTGGAGCATGATGATAACTGGGTCTATATATCCGGTGCCGTGCCTGTTGCCTCCCGCGACAACCCCCGCCTTTTCCAGGACGGGCTGATTATGTGCGGAAGCATGAGCGGCGCCATGGATCCCTGGTTGTGGTTTGGAATTCTGGGTGCCCTGGTGTCCGGGAAGATTGCGGCTATGGCGGTCTACGATCGCACCACGGCCACTGCGGACTTCGAGCGCTTTACACGGCGCTTCGCCTTGAGCTTCTTTTTCAAGAACAAACTCTGGTACAAGATCCTGCGCCCCAACGTGTTTCTCTTCGAGAACATGATCAATACCATCGGGCAGCGCAGGTTCGAGCGGTTTTCCGAGATGACCTTCCGTCGCAACCTCGTAAAAATGGCCATACCCGGGTTCTCTAAGCTCGGTTGTTATTGACGGGGGGCTATGAGGTCGCCGGCCAGAGGTGGCATGGCGTTGTAGACCTCATGCACCTTGAAGAGCAACGCATGTGAGGTCAGCGGCGCCA